>NZ_CAJPHM010000019.1:0-175005 GCF_905339955.1 Burkholderia sp. BCC1996 | reverse complement strand
GCACCAGGATTTTCATGCACACGCTCCAAAGTTACGAATACGACCAGAGGCCATTCTATAGCGAGGCCTCATGACTGCGCGGCCAAGCGGACCAATCCATCGCGGCTATCGAGGATAGCGCGCCTCTCCGGCGCGCCGGCAATAGCGAACGGTCGTTCTATTTTAAAAGAGAAAAAACCCGGACGCAAAGCCCGGGTTTTCGATCATCGACTCTAATCGTCACCGGGTGCGCCCCGCATCACGTGTTACCAGGCGGCGATCACCGCGCCGCCGAACTTCTGTTCGATGAACTGCTTCACTTCCGCGGAATGATAAGCCGCGACCAGCTTCGCGACCCACGGCTTACCGCGGTCGGCCTCGCGAATCGCGAGAATGTTCGCGTACGGGCCGGTCGGGCCCTCGATCGCGATCGCATCCTGTTTCGGTTTCAACCCCGCTTCCATCGCGTAGTTGGTATTGATCGCGGCCGCGTCGACGTCGCCGAGCGAGCGCGGAATCTGCGCCGCATCGAGCTCGACGATCTTCAGCTTGCGCGGGTTGTCGACGATGTCGAGCGGCGTCGCCTTCAGCCCGGCGTCCGCGCGCAGCTTCAGCAGCCCCTGCTTCTGCAGCAACAGCAGCGCACGGCCGCCGTTGGTCGGATCGTTCGGCACCGCGATGCGCGCGCCCGGCTTCAACTCGGCCAGCGACTTCACCCGCTTCGAATAGATGCCCATCGGGAACGTGACGGTCTCCGCGACCTTGATCAGCTTGTAGCCGCGATCCTTCACCTGCGCCTGCAGATACGGATCGTGCTGGTAGCTGTTCGCGTCGAGATCGCCGGACGCGAGCGCCGCGTTCGGTTGCACGTAATCCGAGAATTCGACGACGCGGATGTCGAGGCCGCCCTTGGCCGCGACCTTCTTCACCACCTCCATGATCTGCGCGTGCGGGCCGCCCGTCACGCCCACCTTGATGATTTCGGTCTGCGCGTGCGCGCTCGCGAACAGTGCGGCCGCGCCGAATGCGGCCGCGAACTTCAGCATGAAGCGTCGTTGCATCCTATCCCCCAACGAATGAATGTCGTTTTACTTGTGGCTCAGCCGGCGCACGAGCCAGTCGCCGAACGACTGCACGATCTGCACGAACACGATCAGGATCGCGACGACCGTCCACATCACTTCCGGCAGATAGCGCTGGTAGCCGTAGCGGATCCCGAGATCGCCGAGCCCGCCGCCGCCGATCGCACCCGCCATCGCCGAATAGCCGACGAGCGACACGAACGTGATCGTCAGGCCCGCGACGATGCCCGGCAGCGATTCGGGCAGCAGCACCTTGAACACGATCTGCGAGGTCGTCGCACCCATCGACTGGGCCGCCTCGATCAGCCCGCGGTCGACTTCGCGCAGCGCGGTCTCGACCAGCCGCGCGACGAACGGTGCGGCCGCGAGCGTCAGCGGCACGACCGCTGCGGCCGTGCCGATCGACGACCCCGTGACGAGCCGCGTGAACGGAATGACCGCGACCAGCAGGATGATGAACGGCGTCGAGCGCACCGCGTTCACGATGCCGCCGAGCACGCGATTCACGCCGAGGTTCTGCAGCACGCCCTGGCGGTCGGTCAGGTAGAGCAGCACGCCGAGCGGCAGCCCGACGAGCGCGCCGACCGCCCCCGAGATGCCGACCATGATCAGCGTCTCCCAGAACGACTGCACGAACATATCGAACATCTCACTCAACATACGAAAGCTCCTCTACCACCACACCTTGCTCGCGCAGGAACGCGAGCGCCTGCCCGACCTTGCCCGGTTCGCCGCCCGCGAGCACCGCGAGCGACCCGAACGCCTGCCCCTGGATCTCGTCGATCTGGCCATGCAGGATGTTGAAATCGAGTTCGTACCGGCGGATCGTCTCCGACAGGATCGGCTGGTCGACACCCGAGCCGGTGAACGCGAGCCGCAGCAGATGCCCGCTGCCCGTCTTCAGCCGCTCGGCCACGCGTGCCTTCAGCGCGGGCGGCAGTTCCTGCGCGATCACGTCGCCGATCAGCGCGCGCGTCACTTCGTGATGCGGCTGCAGGAACACGTCGATCACGCGGCCCTCTTCGACCACGCGGCCCGCGTCGAGCACCGCCACGCGATCGCACACCTGCTTGATGACTTCCATCTGGTGCGTGATCAGCACGATCGTCAGGCCGAGCTCGCGGTTGATGCGCTTCAGCAGGTCGAGGATCGCGCGCGTGGTCTCGGGGTCGAGCGCCGACGTCGCTTCGTCCGACAGCAGCACCTTCGGCTTGCTCGCGAGCGCGCGGGCGATGCCGACGCGCTGCTTCTGGCCGCCGCTGATCTGCGCCGGATAGCGATCCTTCTGCGCGGACAGCCCGACGAGGTCGAGCAGCGGCAGCACCGCCGCCTCGATCTCGGCACGGCTCGCGCCGGCCAGCTCGAGCGGCAGCGCGACGTTGTCGAACACCGTGCGCGACGACAGCAGATTGAAGTGCTGGAAGATCATGCCGATTTCGCGGCGCGCTTCGCGCAGCGCGCCGGACGACAGCAGCGTGAGATCGCGTCCCCCGACGACGACATTGCCTTCGGTCGGCCGCGTGAGCAGGTTGATGGTGCGCACGAGCGTGCTCTTGCCGGCGCCGCTTCGGCCGATGATGCCGAACACCTCTCCCTGCGGGATCGTCAGATTGACGTTGTGCAATGCGTCGACCCAGCCGGTCGGCCCGGGAAAACGCTGCGACAGATTGCGTAATTCGATCATGTAAACAAAACGGCGGCCGGCTGGCGAGGCCCGCCAGTCGGCCGCCGAAGCATCTGGAATAGCCGGCGATTTTACCGCAAACGCCTCATTCCACTTAATAATCGATTTCGATCTTTTCATAACCAGACGAAATTAGAGGGCCGCTGCTGGCCCGCCGCGCGGGTACCGCGACTATGATCCGGAACACCGATGCGAACGAGACAGGGGACCCGCCAGATGACCGCCACCACCACGCAGGCCGGCGCACCCGCCGCCACCTTGGCATCGGGCCCGGTATCGCCGCCCGCCCCACGGATGGGCCGGCTGCGTACCGCGGACGGGCTCGAACTGGCGTCGTATCGCTGGCCGGCCGGCGACGGCACGGTGCCGCCGCTTGCGACGATCGCGCTCGTCCACGGCCTCGCCGAGCATGCGGGCCGTTACGCGGCGCTCGCGGCCAGATTGAACGCGGCGGGCATCGACGTGCTGGCGATCGATCTGCGCGGGCACGGCCAGTCGCCCGGCAAACGCGCATGGGTCGAGCGTTTCGACGATTACCTGAACGATGCGGATGCGCTGGTTGCCGAAGCCGCCCGCGGCGCCACGCCGCTCTTCCTGATGGGGCACAGCATGGGCGGCGCCGTCGCGGCGCTGTATGCGACCGAACGCGTGCCGGCTCGCGGCCACGCGCTGGCAGGCCTCGTGCTGTCGAGCCCGGCGCTCGCGCCGGGACGCGACGTGCCGCGCTGGATGCTCGCGATGAGCCGCTTCATCAGCCGCGTGTGGCCGAGCTTCCCTGCAATCAGGATCGATGCGGCACTGCTGTCGCGCGATCCGGCCGTCGTCGCCGCCAATCGGGCCGATCCGCTCGTGCACCACGGCGCGGTGCCGGCGCGCACCGGCGCCGAAATCCTCGATGCGATGGCGCGCATCGAGCGCGGTCGCGGCGCGCTGCGCGTGCCGGTGCTCGTCTATCACGGCACCGAGGACAAGCTGACCGAACCCGATGGAAGCCGCGCGTTCGGCGCCCGCGTCGGCTCGCCCGATCGCACGCTGACGCTATACGAAGGCGGGTTCCACGAAACGATGAACGATCTCGAGCGCGACCGCGTGATCGATGCGCTGATCGCGTGGATTCACGCGCACGTGCCGGCGCGCTGAGCGCGCGCCGATCCGCTGCCGGTCAGATGCCGGCCAGCACGCGCAGGTGCGCGACGACGCTGCGCCCGAGTGCCGACAGGTTGTAGCCGCCCTCGAGACAGCTGACGATGCGGCCCTGCGCATGCCGGCGCGCGACGTCGACGACCTGCGCGGTCAGCCATTCGAAATCGGATTCGACGAGACCGAGGTTGCCGATGTCGTCCTCGCGATGCGCGTCGAAACCGGCCGACACGAACAGCATTTGCGGCTTGAACGCGTCGAGACGCGGCAGCCAGAACATGTCGACCGCTTCGCGGATCGCCATCCCGTTGCTGCGCGCAGGCATCGGCAGGTTGACCATGTTCGGCGCCTGGTGATCGGCGCCCGAGAACGGGTACAGCGGATGCTGGAAGAAGCTGCACATCAGCACGCGCTCGTCGTTCGCGAACGCGGCTTCGGTGCCGTTGCCGTGGTGCACGTCGAAATCGATGATCGCGACCCGCTCGAGGCCGTGCACGTCGAGCGCGTGCCGCGCGGCGATCGCGACGTTGTTGAAGAAGCAGAAGCCCATCGCGCGCGCGGGTTCCGCGTGATGGCCGGGCGGCCGAACGCTGCAGAACGCATTCGCGTAGCGGCCTTCGATCACCGCGTCGGTCGCCGCGATCGCGGCGCCGGCCGCACGCAGCGCGGCGCGCCACGTGTCGCGGTTCATCAGCGTGTCGGGATCGATCTCGACGTAGCCGTCGACGGGCATCATGCTGCGGATGTAGTCGATATGGGCCTGCGTATGCACGCGGCCCAGCGCCACCTCGCTCGCGAACGGCGCGGTTTCGTGCACGATCAGGTCGTCGATGCGGCTCGCGATCAGCTGATCCTGGATCGCCGACAGTCGGGCCGGGCATTCCGGATGCCATTCCCCCATCTCGTGCAGCATGCAGTCGGGGTGCGTATAGAAGGCGGTTGCCATAAGCTGTCATCCGCGACGCGGGTTGCGCCGCAGGTCTCCATCAATGATGTCCATCGTCTGCCGCGAATTCGCCGCTAACTTACCACAACGGTGCGCTGCTACGCCCCGGCACGCAAGGTGCGTCGGGTATACTGCGCCGAACCCCATCGCCCTGTCCGCCCGCTTCGACATGAATTCCAGCAAGCCTGCCGCCCTTCTCTCCGCACTGTTCCGCGTTCGCGTTCCGCTCGTTGCCGCTGCCGTCGCCGCTACCCTGGCCGCCGCACCCGCCGCCGCGCAAACACAGCCTGCGAAGTCTTCCGGCACGCTCGTCGCGCAGGCGCAACCGCAGCAGCCGACGCCGCCGGGCCAGACCTTCGAAGAGGAGATCGTTCCGCAGCGTTACGCGAGCAACGCGAAGGTCGATGCGTTCATCGACGAGATGGTGAGCCGCAACGGCTTCGATTCCGCGAGCCTGCACGCGCTGTTCTCGCGCGTCAGCTACTCGGCCACGGCCGTGAAACTCGTGAAGCCGGCGCCGACGCCTTCGGTGAAGAACTGGAGCGTCTATCGTTCGCGCTTCATCGAACCGATCCGCATCAACGCGGGCGTGAAGTTCTGGAAGGCGAACCGGGCGACGCTGCAGCGCGCGTCCGAGGAATTCGGCGTGCCGCCCGAGGTGATCGTCGGCATCATCGGCGTCGAAACGATCTACGGCCGCTACATGGGCAACTTCCGCGTGCTCGATGCGCTGACGACGCTCACGTTCGACTACCCGGACACGCCGAATCGCGACAGTCGCCAGGCCACGTTCCGCAAGAACCTCGAGGACTTCCTCGTCTGGACCCGCGACAACCAGCTCGACCCGACCACCGTGCTCGGCTCGTACACGGGTGCGATCGGCATCCCGCAGTTCCTGCCGAGCAGCATCCGCGAGTATGCGGTCGACTACGACGGCGGCGGCCACGTCGATCTGCGCAGCAGTCCTGCCGATGCGATCGGCAGCGTCGCAAACTACCTGAAGCAGCACGGCTGGGAAACCGATCGCCCGGTGGTCTGGCGGATCACGCCCGACACGGGCAGCCTCGGCATCGCCCAGGCGGCCGCGGACGGCCAGCCCGAACCGCACTGGGCACTGTCGCAGCTGCTGCGCGCCGGCATGACGCTCAACGAGCCGACGGTCAATATCACCACCGAAGCCGGCACGCCGGTGACCGTGGTCGATCTGCCGTCGCCGGGGCGCGCAACCGAGTACATGCTCGGCCTCAAGAACTTCTACGTGCTGACGCGCTACAACCGCAGCTTCTTCTACGCGCTCACCGTGTACCAGCTCGGCGAAGCCGTGAAGGCGCAGATGGAAGCGAGCGGCGCGCTGCCGCTGCCCGCGGCGGACACGGAAGCGCCGGCGCAGTAAGCTCGGCCCGCGCAAAGAAAAAGCGCCGCTCGTGCGGCGCCTTTTTATCGCGTGATCCTGCCGATGCCGTTCCGGCTCAGGCAGGAAACACGCCGGTAGACAGGTAGCGGTCGCCGCGATCGCAGACGATGAACACGATCGTCGCGTTCTCCACCTGGCGCGCGATGCGCATCGCGACTTCGCATGCGCCACCCGACGAGATGCCGGCAAAGATGCCTTCGACGGCCGCGAGCCGGCGCGCCATCGTTTCGGACGCGGCCTGACTCACGCTCTCGACGCGATCGACGCGGCTGCGATCGAAGATCGTCGGCATATAGGCCTCCGGCCACTTGCGAATGCCCGGGATGCGCGACCCTTCTTCCGGCTGCGCGCCAACGATCTCGATCGCCGGATTCTGTTCCTTCAGAAAACGCGACGTGCCCATGATCGTGCCCGTCGTGCCCATCGCCGACACGAAGTGCGTGACGCGCCCCTCGGTGTCGCGCCAGATCTCAGGGCCCGTGCCTTCGTAGTGCGCGATCGGGTTGTCGGGGTTCCCGAACTGATCGAGGATCACGCCCTTGCCTTCGCGCTGCATCTGCTCCGCGAGGTCGCGCGCCAGTTCCATCCCGCCCTTTACCGGCGTCAGGATGATTTCGGCACCGTAAGCGGCCATGCTCTGGCGACGCTCGACCGACAGGTCCTCCGGCATGATCAGCACCATCTTGTAACCGCGGATCGCCGCGGCCATCGCGAGCGCGATGCCCGTATTGCCGCTCGTCGCCTCGATCAGCGTATCGCCCGGCTTGATGCGGCCGCGCGCCTCCGCCTTGCTGATCATCGACAGCGCCGGGCGATCCTTCACGGAACCGGCCGGATTGTTGCCTTCCAGCTTGGCGAGCAACACGTTGTTGCGTGCGCGAATCTCGTCGTCCGGCAGGCGGACCAGTTGCACGAGCGGCGTGTTGCCGATCGTGTCTTCGATAGTTTTGTAAGCCATGGAGATACCGTGAGTGCGAGGCTGATCAATCGATTGATTGTAAACCAGCGCCGGGGCTCGCGCCGGCAACCCCCATTGCGACGGTGGAATAGGCGTGCCCGCGATTCACGATCGTGCGCGTGCAGCATGCACGCAAAAAACCCGCGGCATGCCGCGGGAAGCCGTCGCAACGACGGCGACTGAAGGAGCCCTTCGCCTCGCGAGCGTTACTTCTGCGCAGTGCGGGCGGGCGCCGCGGCAGGTTTCACTGCCACGGGCTTGCCCGCGGCGGGTGCCTGCGCACCCGAGCCTGCTGCGCCGATCGTCAACCCCTCCTGCTGAAGGCGCTCGACCGTATGGCCGCCCATGCCTTTCACGCGCGATGCAAGATCGTCTGCATTCCTGAACGGGCCGCGTGCGCCGCGCTCGTCGAGAATCGCCTTTGCCCGCGCAGGACCGATGCCCTTGATGCCGACGAGTGCATCCTCGTTCGCGGTGTTGACGTCGACGGCCGCCCAGGCCGACGCGATCGCGCCGAACATCGCTGCGGCGGCAAACCATTTCCTGATCATGTGCTGGATCTCCGATGAAAAACGGTCGGCGGCTGCCGACCGTGAGACCCAGTCTAGCGATGCGACGCGCGGACTTAAACCTGGCCGGACAGCCAACGCACGTAACGGTCGACACCTTCCTGCACCGTCAGGAACGGCGCATCGTAGCCGGCAGCACGCAGCTTCGTCTGGTCGGCCTGCGTGAAGCACTGGTACTTGCCGCGCAGCGCATCCGGGAACGGCACGTATTCGATCAGCCCCTGCTCGACCTGCTGCGCGAGCGTCAGCGGCGGCAGGCCGTCGAGCGCGCGCAGCGTGTTCACGACCGTCGACGCGATGTCGTTGAACGGTTGTGCGCGGCCGGTGCCGAGGTTGAAGATGCCCGACTTCTCCGGATGATCGAAGAAGAACAGGTTCACCTTCGCGACATCCTCGATCGACACGAAGTCGCGCGTCTGCTCGCCCGGCGCATAACCGTTGTACTCGCCGAACAGCTTGACCTTGCCTTCCGCGCGGAACTGGTTGAAGTTGTGGAACGCGACCGACGCCATGCGGCCCTTGTGCGTCTCGCGCGGGCCGTACACGTTGAAGTAGCGGAACCCGGCGATCTGGCTCTTCGCGCTCGGCAGCACGCGCCGGATCACCTGGTCGAACAGGAACTTCGAATAGCCGTAGACGTTCAGCGGCGCCTCGACCTCGCGCTCCTCGACGAAGCGCGTCGAGCCGCCGTAGGTCGCCGCCGACGACGCGTACAGGAACTGCGCGCCCTGCGCGAGGCACGCATCGAGCACCGCGCGGCTGTAGCGGAAGTTGTTGTCCATCATGTAGCGGCCGTCGGTTTCCATCGTGTCCGAACAGGCGCCTTCGTGGAACACCGCGCGTACCTTGCCGAAATCGCCGCGTGCGAAGCGTTCGACGAATTCCGTCTTGTCGAGATAGTCGTCGATCTCGCAATCGACGAGATTGCGGAACTTTTCCGCGCGCGTCAGATTGTCGACCGCGATGATGCGCGACTCGCCACGCTCGTTGAGCGCCTTGACGATGTTCGCGCCGATAAAACCGGCTGCGCCGGTGACGATGATGGTCATGGTCGTCCTGCCTGAAAAATGGGAGCCGTCCGGCCGGCGCGTGCGCCGCCCGATGCGCTCAGTGAAACAGTTCGTCGTAGCCGACGGTCGCCGTGCCGAGCTTGCCGACCACGATACCCGCGGCACGGTTCGCCAGCACGACGGCGTCGACGAGCGGCACGCCTGCGCCGAGCATCGTCGCGACGGTCGCGATCACGGTATCGCCCGCCCCCGACACGTCGTACACCTCGCGCGCGAGCGCCGGCGCGTGCAGTTCGCCCGCGGCCGAAAAGAGCGTCATCCCCTCTTCCGAACGCGTGAGCAGCAACGCATCGAGATCGAGTTCCGCGCGCAGCTTCGCGACGCGCGCGCGAAGGTCGTCTTCCGAATGCCACTGACCGACGACTTCGCGCAACTCCGCGCGGTTCGGCGTGATCAGCGAGGCGCCGCGATAGCGCGCCCAGTCGCCGCCCTTCGGATCGACGAGCACCGGCTTGCCGGCCGCGCGCGCCTTCTCGATCATCGTCGTCACGTGCGTCAGCCCGCCTTTCGCGTAATCCGACATCAGCACGATGTCGTGCTGCGGCAGCAGCGCGTCGAACCGTGCGAGTCCGGCAAGCAGCACCTCGTGCGTCGGCATCGCCTCGAAATCGACGCGCAGCAGCTGCTGCTGGCGCGCAAGCACGCGCAGCTTGATGGTCGTCGGCAGCGCCGCGTCGCGCTCGAGATGGGGCGTGACGCCACTGCTGCCGAGCAGCTCGACGATCCGCTCACCGGGTTCGTCGCAGCCGACCACGCACAGCAGCCCGGCCTGGGCACCGAGCGTCACGGCGTTGCGCGCGACGTTGGCCGCGCCGCCGAGCCGCTCTTCCTGGCGCTGCACGTGCACGACGGGCACCGGCGCTTCCGGCGAAATACGGTCGACGTTGCCGAACCAGTAGCGGTCGAGCATCACGTCGCCGACCACGAGCACACGCGAACGCGCGAGCTGCGCGCGCGGGACCGGCACCACTTCGCGAAGGGTCGTCATCGTGCGCTCATCCACGGGAGGAGGACTGCGGATCGACATGCGGACGCCCGATCGCATGGTAGTCGAAGCCGAGTTCGGCCATCGCGTCCGGTTCGTACAGGTTGCGTCCGTCGAAGATCACCGGCGCCTTCAGTTCGGCCTTCAGGCGCGTGAAATCCGGGCTCCGGAATTCCTTCCACTCGGTGACGATCACGAGCGCATCCGCGGCGCTCACGGCCGCGTCCTGGGTATCGACGAAATGCAGACGCGCCAGCGCGTCGGAAGCCTCGCCGAGATCGAGCGCGAACACGCGGCGCGCCTCGTCGATCGCGACCGGATCGTACGCGCGCACGATCGCGCCGCGCCCGAGCAGCGCGCCGATCAGCCGACGGCTCGGCGCCTCGCGCATGTCGTCCGTATTCGGCTTGAACGCGAGGCCCCAGACCGCGAATTCGCGACCGGTCAGGTCCGCGCCGAAGCGCTGCTCGATCTTGCCGATCAGCACGTCCTTCTGCGCGGAGTTGGCCGCTTCGACGGCCTCCAGGATGCGCAGCGGCTGGCCGTTCTCGCCGGCGGTGCGGATCAGCGCCTGCACGTCCTTCGGGAAGCACGAGCCGCCGTAGCCGACGCCCGCGTACAGGAAGTGATAGCCGATGCGCGGATCGGAACCGATCCCGCGGCGCACGGCCTCGATGTCGGCACCGACCTTGTCGGCGAGATTCGACATCTCGTTCATGAACGAGATGCGGGTCGCGAGCATCGCATTCGCCGCATATTTCGCGAATTCCGCCGAACGCACGTCCATGTAGATCGTGCGCTCGTGATTGCGGTTGAACGGCGCGTACAGCTTCTTCATCCTCTCGCGCGCCACCGTGCCCGTCTCGTCGTCGTCGACGCCGATGACGATCCGGTCCGGTCGCATGAAGTCCTCGACTGCCGCGCCTTCCTTCAGGAATTCCGGATTCGATACGACCGAGAAACGGTGCGCGACGCTGCCCGCGAGCCCGCGGGCGCCGAGCGCCTCGTCGACCACCGCGCGCACGCGCTGCGCGGTGCCGACCGGCACCGTCGACTTGTCGACGATCACCTTGAAACCGGTCATGTAACGACCGATGTTGCGCGCGGCCTCGAGCACGTATTGCAGGTCGGCCGAACCGTCCTCGTCGGGCGGCGTGCCGACGGCGATGAACTGGATCTCGCCGTGCGCGACGCTCGCCTCGATGTCCGTCGAGAAGCGCAGACGCCCTGCCGCGCGATTGCGCGCGATGATGTCCAGCAGGCCCGGTTCGTGAATCGGCATCCCGCCGTTGTTCAGGATCTCGATCTTGCGCGGATCGACATCCAGACAGAAGACGTCGTGGCCGATCTCGGCGAGGCAGGAGCCTGTGACAAGACCGACATAGCCGGTGCCGATGATGGTGATTTTCATAGATGTTCCGGTACGTCCCGGTAATTGACTAACTTGCCCGCCGGGCCGGACCCGGCGGGAACCGCAGTGCGTCGGCGCCGCGCGCCGGGATCAACCCGGCATCGCAGGTTCGACGCGGCGCGGCGCATAGGTTTCCCAGCCGCTGCATCCGGGGCACTGCCAGTAGAAGAGCCGTGCCCGGAAACCGCAATTCTGGCACGTATAGCGTGGCAGATTTTTGGTGCGCTGCTTGATCAGCGCGCGCATCATTTCAAGTTCCTTACGGCGCGGCTCGTCGGCGGCCGCGATCTGCGCATCGAGCAGGTGCAGCATGCCCGACAGGTTCGGCGACTTCTCCATCTGCGTGCGCGCGAGCGTATGCGCCGCTTCCTGGCCGCGCAACCCGGCGATGTGCTGATACGCAACATCGAGCAGGTCGTTCGACGGATAGCGATCGACGTAGCCCATCAGCAGCTCGGCGCCCTCGACCGGCTTGTCGAGCGCGACATAGGCCTTCATCAGCTTGTCGGCGACGAGCGGCAGATAAGCGGGATTTTGCGCCTCGACGCGCTTCCAGTGCTCGATCGCGGCCGCGTGATCGCCCGCCGCCTGCGCGGCATCACCCGACAAGATCGTCGCGCGGACGTTCTGCGGGTTCGCGGCAAGCGCGAGCTTCAACTGCTCGGCCGCGGCCGCGGCGTTCTTGCGTTGCAGCGCGTCCTGCGCGAGTTCGCAGTGGAACTGCGCGATTTCGGTGCCGAGCGGCTTGTCGCTCATCGATTCGATGCGCTTCGCGGTGTCGATCGACTTGTTCCAGTCCTTCTCGATCTCGTAGATCGTCAGCAGCGCCCGCTGCGCGCCCAGCGCGTAGTCGCCGTCGGCGAGCCGGTGGAAGGCCTCCTCGGCACGATCGAGCAGGCCGGCCTTCAGGAAATCCTGGCCGAGTTCGTACAGCGCATGGTCGCGCTCGTTGACGGGCAGGTCCGTGCGGCTCAGCAGATTCTGGTGCACGCGGATCGCACGGTCCGTTTCGCCGCGACGGCGGAACAGGTTGCCGAGCGCGAAGTGCAGCTCGACCGTCTCGGGGTCGAGTTTCGCGACCTCGATGAACGCGTCGATCGCCTTGTCCGGTTGTTCGTTCAACAGAAAGTTCAGGCCGCGGAAATACGATCGCGGCAGGTTGGCGCTCTCCGACAGGAGGTTCTTCAGGTCATAGCGTGACGCCGCCCAGCCGAGCGCGAACGCCACCGGAATCGCGAGCAACCACCAGAAATCCAGATCCATGCGAAATATCGAAGCAGAGACGAAAACCGCGCGGGAGTCGCGCGGCGTCCGTGTTAAATGACGGGCGGCATCGGCGGCTGGTCGACGATGGCCGGGGTTTCGCGCGCCGCACGCAGATCGCGCTTCAGGCGCCCGTTCTCGAGGCGCAGGCGGAACATCGCCGGCAGTGCCGACAGCAGGCCGGCCAGCAGCCCGACGACGAAGAACGCGAGGCCGATCAGGATCAGCGGCGCTTGCCATGCGTAGCCGGCAACGAAATTCAGCGTCGCGGTTTGCGTATTGGCCAGTGCGAGCACCAGCAGCAGCACGAACACCAATACCCGGATCAGCCAGACGATAAACTTCATGTAGCCCTCTCTTTGTTGAGGTTTGCCGCGGCGCGCGACTCCCCTTCGCGGCGCCGAATCGACCCGTATTGTAAAGGAAGCGTTTCCGCGTCACCGCACATCCTGCGGATGCGCATTGCCGCACGGCAGCCGGAAATGAAAAAAGCGCCCGCAAGGGGCGCTTTTTTCTTCAGCCTTCGCCGGACGGATTCCGGGCAAGCCGAACGACGTTCAACGTTCGTCGTCCGGATCATCAGCTTTCAGCGGCTCGCCGGCGCGGCCGTCGACGCGTTCACGCAACTCCTTGCCGGGCTTGAAGTGAGGCACGAACTTCTCGGGCACCTGCACTTTCTCTCCCGACTTCGGGTTGCGTCCGACGCGTGCCGGGCGACGGTTGAGGCCGAAGCTGCCGAAACCCCGAATTTCGATGCGATGCCCTTTCGCCAGGGCGTCGGACATCGCATCGAGCATCGTTTTCACCGCGAAATCCGCATCCTTGAGGACAAGTTGCGGAAATCGCAGTGCCAGCTGCGCGACCAACTCGGATTTGGTCATACTTCAGCAGACCTCGTGAGGCTTACTGGTTCTGGCCGTCGAGCTTCGCCTTCAGCAGCGCGCCGAGGTTGGTCGTACCGGTCGCAGCAGCGCTGGTGTCCGACTGCAGGCCGCGGATCGCTTCCTGTTGTTCAGCCGAATCCTTCGCCTTGATCGACAGGTTGATGCCACGCGACTTGCGATCGATGTTGATCACCATCGCGTTGACCTTGTCGCCTTCCTTCAGCACGTTGCGTGCGTCTTCGACGCGATCCTGCGAGATTTCCGAAGCACGCAGGTAGCCTTCGATGTCGCCCGTCAGCGTGATGACAGCGCCCTTCGCATCGACCGACTTCACCACGCCGTCGACGATCGAACCCTTGTCGTTCATTGCAACGTAGTTGCTGAACGGGTCGCCTTCGAGCTGCTTGATGCCGAGCGAAATACGCTCCTTCTCGACGTCGATACCGAGCACGATCGCTTCGACTTCGTCGCCCTTCTTGTACTTGCGAACGGCTTCTTCGCCGGCTTCGCTCCACGACAGGTCCGACAGGTGGACCAGGCCGTCGATGCCGCCCGGCAGACCGATGAACACGCCGAAGTCGGTGATCGACTTGATTGCGCCCGTGATCTTGTCGCCCTTCTTGAAGTTGCGGCTGAAGTCATCCCACGGATTCGGCTTGCACTGCTTCATGCCGAGGCTGATACGACGACGGTCTTCGTCGATCTCGAGGACCATGACTTCGACTTCGTCGCCCAGCTGGACAACCTTCGACGGTGCAACGTTCTTGTTGGTCCAGTCCATTTCCGACACGTGGACGAGGCCTTCGATGCCCGATTCCACTTCGACGAATGCGCCGTAGTCGGTGATGTTCGTGACCTTGCCGAACAGGCGCGTGCCCGACGGGTAACGGCGCGAGATGCCTTCCCACGGATCGTCGCCCAGTTGCTTGATGCCCAGCGAGACGCGGTTCTTCTCTTGGTCGAACTTGAGGATCTTCGCGGTGACTTCCTGGCCAACCGACAGGACTTCGCTCGGGTGACGCACACGACGCCATGCGATGTCGGTGATGTGCAGCAGGCCGTCGATGCCGCCGAGGTCGACGAACGCGCCGTAGTCGGTGATGTTCTTGACGACGCCGTTGACGATCGCGCCTTCCTTCAGCGTCTCGAGCAGCTTCGCGCGCTCTTCGCCTTGCGTTGCTTCGATCACTGCACGACGCGACAGCACGACGTTGTTACGCTTGCGATCGAGCTTGATCACGCGGAACTCGAGCGTCTTGCCTTCGTACGGGGTCGTGTCCTTGACCGGACGCGTGTCGACCAGCGAACCCGGCAGGAACGCGCGGATGCCGTTGACCATCACGGTCATGCCGCCCTTCACCTTGCCGGTGATCGTGCCGGTGACGAGTTCGTTGTTGTCGAGGGCCTTTTCCAGCGACAGCCACGATGCCAGGCGCTTCGCCTTGTCGCGCGACAGGATCGTGTCGCCGTAGCCGTTTTCGAGTGCGTCGATCGCGACGGACACGAAATCGCCCGACTGCACCTCAACCTCGCCCTGATCGTTCAGGAATTCCTCGATCGGAATGTAAGCCTCGGACTTCAGGCCTGCATTGACGACCACGAAGTTGTGGTCGACGCGCACGACTTCGGCGGAAATCACTTCGCCGGCGCGCATGTCTTGACGGGTCAGCGACTCTTCGAACAGAGCCGCAAAGGATTCGGTATTCGGGGTGGAGGTTTGCAGGTCGGACATAAAAATCTGATTGTGCATGGCTCGCTGTGCCACGCCGGCCGGAATGGCAGGCTGAAAGGGCCAGATCGAGGTCCATACGGGGTTAAGGGTTCGAAACACGCTCCGCGCTGCTCGCGCGAAGCACCTACTGCCGCTCGCCTTCTCAGGCGGGCTGGCCGAGCGCCCGGTACCACTGCAGCACCTGGTCGACCGCTTCATCGACCGAAAGCGCCGACGTATCGAGCAGCTTGGCATCTGCCGCGGGCTTCAGCGGCGCGGCGGCGCGATTGCTGTCGCGCGCGTCACGTTCACGAAGATCCCGGAGCAAGTCATCTATATTAGCAGAAAAACCTTTTTGCATCAATTGCTTATGCCGTCTGGCCGCGCGCGCCTCGGCGCTGGCCGTCAGAAACACCTTCAGCACGGCGTCCGGGAAGATTACGGTGCCCATGTCGCGCCCGTCGGCGACGAGGCCCGGCGTCTTGCGGAATGCGCGCTGGCGCGCGACCAGCGCGGTACGCACCGGCCCGTGCACGGCAATCGCCGACGCGCGGTTGCCGACCGCTTCGGCGCGGATGTCGTTCGACACGTCGACGCCGTCGAGCTGCGCGCAGCCTTCGCGGAACGTGATGTGAAGATCGTCGATCAGCTTCACGAGCGCGTCGATGTCCTCCGCCGCGATGCCGTAGCGTACGCTCGCGAGCGCGGCGAGACGATACAGCGCGCCGCTGTCGAGCAGGTGGAAGCCGAGATGCGCGGCGACGAGCGCGGCGACGGTCCCCTTGCCGGAAGCTGTCGGACCGTCGATCGTGATGACGGGAGTCGGGTGAAAGGGTCGGGTCGATTTCATCGGTACGGTCGGTCAGGCCTTGGCGAGCGCGGCGAAGCGGTCGAAATAGTCGGGGAACGTCTTGCCGACGCACTTCGGATCGTTGATTCGCACGGGCACGCCGCCCAGACTGACGAGCGAGAAGCACATCGCCATCCGGTGATCGTCGTACGTGTCGATCGCGGCGTTCGGCGTGAGTTGTTGCGGCGGCGTGACGACCAGATAGTCGGGGCCTTCCTCGACGATCGCGCCGACCTTGCGCAACTCGGTCGCCATCGCGGCGATGCGGTCGGTTTCCTTCACGCGCCAGCTCGCGATGTTGCGCAGCGTGCTCGTGCCGCTCGCGAACAGCGCCGCGACCGCGATGGTCATCGCCGCGTCGGGAATCAGGTTGAAGTCCATGTCGATCGGCTCGAGCTTGCCATGGTCGTGGCCGATGCCGCGCACCTCGATCCAGTCGTCGCCCATCGATACGTTCGCGCCCATCTGCATCAGCGCATTCGCAAAGCCGACGTCGCCCTGGATGCTCGCGCGCCCTACGCCCTCGACGCGCAGCGGGCCGCCGCCGAGCGCGCCGGCCGCGAGGAAATACGAGGCCGACGACGCATCGCCCTCGACCATGATGCGCCCCGGCGAACGGTAGCGGACGCCGGCCGGCACGACGAAGCGCTGCCAGCCGTCGCGCTCGATGGTCACGCCGAAGCGCTCCATCAGCCGGATCGTGATGTCGATGTACGGCTTCGAGATCAGTTCGCCGTCGACTTCGACGACGATCCTGCCGTCCTTCGCCTTCACGAGCGGCAGCGTCATCAGCAGCGCGGTGAGGAACTGGCTCGACACGTCGCCGCGAACGCGGATCGGCGCGTCGACCGTGATCGCCGCAGGCTTGATCCGCAGCGGCGGAAAACCGTCGTTCTGCTCGTAGTCGATCTGCGCGCCGATCTGCCGCAGGCCGTCGACGAGGTCGCCGATCGGCCGCTCGTGCATGCGCGGCACGCCATGCACACGATAGTCGCCGCCATTGACCGCGAGCGCCGCCGTCAACGGTCGCACCGCGGTGCCCGCGTTGCCGAGGAACAGGTCGGCGGTCTTCGCGGTGAACGCGCCGCGCGTGCCGGTGACGACACAGGTGTCGCCGTCGCGCGCGAGCTTCACGCCGAGCTTGCCGAGCGCATCGAGCATCACGCGCGTGTCGTCGGAATCCAGCAGGTTGGTGATCGTCGTATCGCCTTCGGCAAGCGCCGCAAGCAGCAGCACGCGGTTCGAGATGCTCTTCGAGCCGGGCAGGCGCACGGTGCCCGACGCACTGGAATACGGGCCGAGATCGAGATAGTCCATGGGAATCGTCCTGTTTCCTGTTATTTCTTGACCGGTTCGGCAGCGGGCTGCGCGCCGCGTTCCTGCCATGCCTTGCGGGCCGCGCGCGAGCGCGTGAACACGGCTTCGAGCGCCGCGCCGTCGCCGGCATCGATCGCCGCACGCAGCCGGGCGAGCACGCGCGTGTAGCCGTCGAGCTCGTCGAGCAGCGCCGCGCGATTCGCGACACACACGTCGCGCCACATCTCCGGGCTCGACGCCGCGATCCGCGTGAAGTCGCGGAAGCCGCCCGCCGCATACGAGAATTTCAGTTCGGCATCCGTCTCGCCGAGGATCTGCTCGACGAGCGCGAACGACAGCACGTGCGGCAGATGGCTGATCGACGCGAACACGCGATCGTGCTGCGCCGTGCTCATCGTGCGCACGTCGGCGCCGGTCGCCCGCCACATCGCGTCGATCCGCGCGACCGCGTCGGGTGCGTTCTCCGGCAGCGGGCACAGCACGACGTTGCGGCCGACGTACAGATCCGGCAGCGCGGCCTCGACACCGCTCGACTCGCGCCCGGCGATCGGGTGGCCCGGCACGAATTGCGCGATCCGCTCACCGAGCACGTCGCGCGCCGCCGCGACGACATCGGACTTGGTGCTGCCCGCGTCGGTGACGAGCGTCGCGGCGTCGAGCCACGGGGCGATGCGCGCGAGCAACGGGCCCGTTTGCGCGACGGGCGCGGCCAGCAGCACGAGATCGGCGCCGGCAAGCGCGTCGCGCACTTGCGCATCGTCGTCGAGCGCCGCCGCGCGATCGATCACGCCGAGCGCGAGCGCGCGCTCGACCGACGCACGGGAACGGCCGACGCCGACGACTTCGCCCGCGCCGCCCGGCGCGCGCTCGCGCAGCGCGCGCGCCAGCGATCCGCCGATCAGGCCGACGCCGAAGATGACCAGTTTGTTGAATGCAAAGCCTGACACGACAAGAGCCAAGTGACGCGCGCGGAACGACGCCCCGCGCGCGGAAGTCCAGATTCCGGGCGACGGGCCCGCACCCGGCACGACCTGCACCGGATACCGCCCGAGCCCGCCTTGGGCAGCGCCGCCCGGCCTGCCCTGCCCGCTTCGCCGCGCCGCCTGCGCGGTGCAGGCGACGGGCCGCTGCGCGTCAGCGCGCGCGCGGATACGAACCGAGTACCTTCAGGAACGCGGCCTTCTGGCCGAGCTCCGCGAGCGCGGCGGCCACGGCTGGCTCGTCCCGGTGCCCTTCGATGTCGATGTAGAAGTAATACTCCCACGTGCCGACGCGCGCCGGGCGCGACTCGAAGCGGGTCATCGACACCCCGTGCCGCGCGAGCGGTTCGAGCAGCTTGAACACCGCGCCCGGCTCGTTCTTCACCGACACGATCAGCGAGGTCTGGTCGTGACCGCTCGGTCCGGCCGGCTGCTTGCCGATGATCACGAAGCGCGTGCGGTTGTGCGGATCGTCCTGAATCAGCGAGAACGCGATCTGCAGCCCGTAGTGCGCGGCCGCGCGGTCGCCCGCGATCGCCGCGACGCTCGGGTCGGCCGCCGCGAGACGCGCGGCCTCCGCGTTGCTCGACACCGCTTGCCGCTCGAGCTGCGGTGCATTCGCGGCGAGCCACTGCTGGCATTGCGCGAGTGCCTGCGCATGCGCGCAGACGCGCTTCACGCCGTCGAGCGTGCCGTTCTGCGTGAGCAGGTTGTGATGGATCGGCAGCGCGAGTTCGCCGCTGATCAGCAACTGCGTCTGCAGCAGCAGGTCGAGCGTGCGCGACACCGCGCCTTCGGTCGAATTCTCGACCGGTGCGATACCGAATGCGGACGCGCCCGCCTCGACCGAGCGGAACACCTCGTCGATCGACGGACACGGCAGCCCCTCGATCGACTGGCCGAAATACTCGAACATCGCCTGTTCGCTGTACGTGCCGACCGGCCCGAGGAACGCGACGTGGATCGTCTGCTCGAGCGCGCGGCTCGCGGCCATGATCTCGCGCCAGATGGCGCTGATGTGCTCGCTCGCGAGCGGCCCCGCGCTCATGTCCTGCAGGCGCGCGATCACCTGCAGCTCGCGTTCCGGCCGGAACACCGGCGCATTGAAATGCTTCTTGACCTCGCCCACCTCGAGCGCCACCGCGGCGCGCTGGTTGAGGAGCGCGATCAGCTGCGCGTCGATCGCATCGATGCGGTCGCGCAGCGGTTTCAGGCGGGAATTCAGTTCGTCGTCCATGCGTTTTGCCGTGCTGTTTGAACAGCGCCGCCGTCAGGCGCCGCGCCGTTCGAAGTCCTTCATGTACTCGACGAGCGCTTGCACGCCCTCGAGCGGCACCGCGTTGTAGATCGACGCCCGCATGCCGCCGACGGACTTGTGGCCCTTCAGCTGCAGCAACCCGCGCGCCTTTGCGCCGGCAAGGAAGTCTTCATTGCGCGTTTCGTCGGCCAGGAAAAAGGGCACGTTCATCCGCGAACGCACCGCCGGCTCGACCTTGTTCAGATAGAAGCTGCTCGCATCGATCGTGTCGTAGAGCAGCTTCGCCTTCTCGATATTGCGGGCCTCGATCGCCTCGAGGCCGCCCTGCCGCTTCAGCCACTGGAACACGAGGCCCGCGACGTAGATCGCATAGGTGGGCGGCGTGTTGTACAGCGAGTTGTTCTCGGCGACGGTTTTCCATTCGAATGCGGACGGGCAGATCGACAGCGCGCGATCGAGCAGATCCTCGCGCACGATCACGACCGTCACGCCGGCCATCCCGATGTTCTTCTGCGCGCCGCCGAACAGCACGCCGTACTTCGCGACGTCCATCGGGCGCGACAGGATGTGCGACGAGACATCGGCGACGAGCGGCACGTCGCCGAGGTCGGGAATCTCGAACGTCTCGACGCCGTCGATCGTCTCGTTCGTGCACAGATGCACGTAGGCCGGATCGTCCGACAGCTGCCATTCGGCACGGGCAGGCGCGCGCGTGAAACCGTCGGCCGTCTTGCCGGAGGCGGCCAGATGCGGCGTGCCGTATTTCTTCGCTTCGTTGAACGACTTCTGCGACCACGAGCCCGTCACGACGAAGTCGGCGGTCTTGCGCGCGCCGAGCAGGTTCATCGGCACGATCGCGTTCTCGGCGATGCCGCCGCCCTGCAGGAACAGGATCCGGTGGCTGGCCGGCACATCGAGCAGGTCGCGCAGGTCGGTCAGCGCCGCCTCGTGGATCGACATGAATTCCTTGCCGCGATGGCTCATCTCCATCACGCTCATGCCGCTGCCGTGCCAGTCGAGCATTTCGTCGGCGGCCTGCCGCAGCACTTCCTCGGGGAGCGCCGCAGGACCGGCGGAGAAATTAAAGACGCGCATCGTGAAAACCTCGGGAGGGACGCGACCGGCTTGCGACCGGCTTGCCGCCGGCAGAAAGAACCGCGCCTGAAAAGAAATGGCCGCTTGCGCTCGCGCGCAAACGGCCATTATCGCACTGTCATCAGGCTCCCGCCAAACCCGGCCGAACGGCCGGGCGGCGTGCCCGGACGGCTTACTTGCCCGGCTTGACTGCCGCGACTTCCTTGTCAGCCTGCGCGCGCGTCGCCTGGATCGCTTGCGGCATGTACTTCTGCATCAGGCCGTTGACCACGTCGCGGCCGACCTGATCCTGAACCTGGATGAACTTGCGGCCCGTCGGGCTCTTGTAGAACGTCGTCAGATCCTTGATCTCCGACGTGCTGTAGTACTTCGCATAGGCGTCGTACTGAGCCGACATCGCGTCGTTCTGGAACTGCTGCGAGCCGAACACCTTGCCCGCGCCGTCAACCAGCTTCGGCACCGCGTTCTTCTGCAGCGTCGGCACGGCAGCCTGCTTCTGCTTGTCGTTCAGCGACTTGTTTTCCGACAGCGCGTCCGACAGGATCGCCGGCACGAGCTGCTTTGCCTGCATCTCGGCGCTGTTGCCGATAGCCGACACGAGCTTCGGCGCGTCGATCGCGTCGAGCAGATCCTTGATCGCTGCCTTCTTGTCGGCGTCGATCGGCGCAGCTGCCGCGGTCGCAGCCGGTGCGGAATTCGACAGCGCTTGCGCCATCGCGAACGTCGGCACCAGTGCAGCCAGCAGAACCAGTTGCTTGAATTGCTTTTGCATCATCACTCCCTTTTGGAAATATGAATGGTTGCTCGCCGACCGCGGCGCTTTTCGCCCGCGGCGGCTCGAGTCTCATCCGTTCTTCAGGCTTCGCCGTCCGACGCCTCGTCGGCCTCGCCATCGCCCTCTTCGGCTTCCGCGATCTGCTGCAGGCCGGAGAGCTTGGTACCCTCATCGAGACTGATGAGTGTAACACCTTGCGTGGCGCGCCCCATTTCGCGAATCTCGGACACACGCGTCCGGATCAACACGCCGGCGGTCGTGATCAGCATGATCTGATCCTCGGCGTCGACGAGCGTCGCGGCGACGACCTTGCCGTTGCGCTCGGACGTCTGGATCGCGATCATCCCCTTCGTGCCGCGGCCGTGACGCGTGTACTCGGTGATCGGCGTGCGCTTGCCGTAGCCGTTTTCGGTCGCGGTGAGCACGGTCTGCTCCTCGCTGCCGGCAACCAGCAGCGCGATGACCTGCTGCCCGTCCTCGAGCTGCATGCCGCGCACGCCGCGCGCTTCCCGGCCCATCGGGCGCACGTCGTTCTCGTCGAAGCGCACGGCCTTGCCGGCGTCGGAGAACAGCATCACGTCGTGCGCGCCGTCGGTGATCGAGGCGCCGATCAGGTAATCGCCCTCGTCGAGGCCGACCGCGATGATGCCCTTCTTCATCGGGCGGCTGAATGCCTCGAGCGGCGTCTTCTTCACGGTGCCGAGCGACGTCGCCATGAACACGAACTTGTCGGCCGAGAACTCCTTGACCGGCAGCACGACGTTGATCTTCTCGCCTTCCTGCAGCGGGAACATGTTGACGATCGGACGGCCGCGCGAGTTGCGCGAGCCTTGCGGCACTTCATAGACCTTGACCCAGTACACGCGGCCGCGGTTCGAGAAGCACAGGATGTAGTCGTGCGTGTTCGCGATGAACAGCGTCTCGATCCAGTCGTCTTCCTTCATCTGCGTCGCCTGCTTGCCGCGACCGCCGCGCTTCTGCGCGCGATACTCGGACAGCGGCTGCGACTTCACGTAGCCCGCGTGCGACATCGTGACGACCATGTCCTGCGGCGTGATCAGGTCTTCGGTATTCAGCTCGGTCGCGTTCAGCTCGATCTTCGAGCGGCGCGCGTCGCCGAATTCGGCCTTCACCGACGTCAGCTCTTCGCCGATCATCGTCGTGATCCGCTCCGGGCGCGCGAGGATGTCCAGCAGGTCGGCGATCTGCGCCATCACTTCGCGGTACTCGCCGATGATCTTATCCTGCTCGAGACCGGTCAGGCGCTGCAGACGCATCTGCAGGATTTCCTGCGCCTGCGTGTCGGACAGACGGTACAGCCCGTCGGTCTGCATCCCGAACGCCGGGTTCAGGCCTTCCGGACGGTACGCGGAGCGGCCGCCCGCGGATGCGTTCTCGGTCTCGGCGCGCATCAGCATCTCGCGCACGAGCGACGAATCCCACGGCTTCGCCATCAGTTCCTGCTTCGCGATCGGCGGCGTCGGCGCGGCCTTGATGATCGCGATGAACTCGTCGATGTTCGCGAGCGCGACCGCGAGACCTTCGAGCACGTGGCCGCGTTCGCGGGCCTTGCGCAGTTCGTAGATCGTGCGGCGCGTCAGCACTTCGCGTCGATGCGACAGGAAGCACTGCAGGATTTCCTTCAGGTTCAGCAGCTTCGGCTGGCCATCGACCAGCGCGACCATGTTCATACCGAACGTGTCCTGCAGCTGCGTCGCCTTGTACAGGTTGTTCAGCACCACTTCGGGCACTTCGCCGCGCTTCAGCTCGATCACGACGCGCATGCCGCTCTTGTCGGACTCGTCGCGGATGTCGGAGATGCCCTCGAGCTTCTTCTCGTTGACGAGCTCGGCAATGCGCTCGAGCAGCGAGCGCTTGTTCACCTGGTACGGCAGCTCGTCGACGATGATCGCCATCCGCTGGCCGCGGTCGATCTCCTCGAAGTGCGTGGCCGCGCGCATCACGACGCGGCCGCGCCCGGTGCGGTAGCCGTCGCGCACGCCGGCGACGCCGTAGATGATGCCGGCCGTCGGGAAGTCCGGCGCCGGGATGATCTCGATCAGCTCGTCGATCGTCGCTTCCGGGTTGCCCAGCAGGTGCTGGCACGCGTCGACGACTTCGTTCAGGTTGTGCGGCGGGATGTTGGTCGCCATGCCGACCGCGATGCCCGACGAGCCGTTGATCAGCAGGTTCGGGATGCGCGACGGCAGGACCGACGGCTGCATCTCGTTGCCGTCGTAGTTCGGCTCGAAGTCGACCGTTTCCTTGTCGATGTCGGCGAGCAGCTCGTGACCGATCTTCGCCATGCGAATTTCGGTGTAACGCATCGCCGCGGCGTTGTCGCCGTCGATCGAGCCGAAGTTGCCCTGCCCGTCGATCAGCATGTAGCGCAGCGAGAAGTCCTGCGCCATCCGCACGATCGTGTCGTACACCGCGGTATCGCCGTGAGGGTGATACTTACCGATCACGTCACCGACGATACGCGCCGATTTCTTGTACGCGCGGTTCCAGTCGTTGTTCAGTTCGTGCATCGCGAACAATACGCGCCGGTGCACGGGTTTCAGGCCATCGCGGACATCCGGAAGGGCACGTCCGACGATCACGCTCATCGCGTAATCGAGATACGAACGGCGCATTTCCTCCTCTAGGGAGGTGGGCAGGGTCTCTTTGGCGAATTGATCCATGTATCCGTATCGTTTCGGAGCGAAGACGGCGAACGCCTTTCGCGTGGGCGCTGCATGCGCAACGCAACGCGAGATTCTAACATGCGCCCATCAGCCGCCGATTCGCCACCCCCTCTATATGTAAACAGCAAAAATCGCGACCACGGCAGCAGCACGGCGAACCGGCCGCGATCGCGCCCCTTCAGGCGGCTCGGGGGCCGCGCGGATCCGAGTCGCGCACGCGGGTAAACATTTGCGGCCTTTCGCGCAATTTCGCGGACCCACTCTTGACAATCTCTAAAAGTTACGGCAGGCCGGTGTTGCGCATGCACCACAAAGTTGAAGCGATCTTAGGGTGGGGAGGATTTTTTTTCGTAGGAAGGGAACGATATGGCAAAATGCCAACGCACTGAAAGTTAGACGCTGCTCGAAGTCTACACAGAGCGGTGCCGCGTTTTTTGTGCCGCACCAATGTTATACTTCGAGCAATGTATGACTTGTCACCGTCAACAGGCTCGCAGTAAACCTGCGGTAATCTCAATTTCGAGAGGAGAAATATGAATAAACTTTCAAAGCTCGCGTTCATTGCAGCTACCGCAGTTATGGCTGCATCCGCTTCGGCACAGTCGGTGCCGGCGTCGCGTCAAGCCGTCAACGACAACTGGGTGAACGGCACGGGCGAATGGGTGTGGATGAACGGCACGAACGAGCTCTGCTGGCGTGACGCGTTCTGGACGCCGGCCACCGCCAACGCGAAGTGCGATGGCGCACTGGTCGCCCAGGCACCGGCACCGGCACCGGTCGCTCCGGTCGCTCCGGCAATCACGAGCCAGAAGATCACGTATCAAGCCGACGCACTGTTCGACTTCGACAAGGCAACGCTCAAGCCGCTGGGCAAGCAAAAGCTGGACGAACTGGCTTCGAAGATCCAGGGCATGAACACGGAAGTGGTCGTCGCTACGGGCTACACGGACCGCATCGGTTCGGACAAGTACAACGACCGTCTGTCGCTGCGCCGTGCGCAAGCCGTCAAGTCGTACCTGGTCAGCAAGGGTGTCCCGGCCAACAAGATCTACACGGAAGGCAAGGGCAAGCGCAACCCGGTCACGACGGGCTGCAACCAGAAGAACCGCAAGCAACTGATCGCCTGCCTCGCACCGGACCGCCGCGTGGAAGTCGAAGTGGTCGGTACGCAAGAAGTCCAGAAGACGACCGTTCCGGCACAGTAAGCCGCGGTTTTCGACTGCTTCAAAGCCCCGCTCCGGCGGGGCTTTTTCTTTGACGCCCGCCCAGGCGCTCGCTGGCCTCGTTGTGCGCCCCCTTATATACTCGGGGCTGACGTACCGACGCATCGCCCTCCTTCCGTAGCCCGTTTGCCGACATGACCAACGCCGATCCGCACGAACTCCAGAAATTCAGCGACCTCGCCCATCGGTGGTGGGATCCGAATGCCGAATTCAAGCCCCTGCACGACCTGAACCCGGTCCGGCTCGGCTGGATCGATTCGCATGCGCACCTCGCCGGCAAGCGCGCGCTCGATATCGGCTGCGGCGGCGGCATCCTGTCCGAATCGATGGCCGGACTCGGCGCGCAGGTGAAAGGCATCGACCTGTCGACCGAAGCGCTCGGCGTGGCCGACCTGCACAGCCTCGAAAGCGGCATCACGGTCGATTACGAGGCGATCGCCGCCGAAGCGATTGCCGAACGCGAGCCGGGCACCTACGACGTCGTCACGTGCATGGAAATGCTCGAGCACGTCCCGTCGCCGGCCGGCGTCGTCGCCGCGTGCGCGACGCTCGTGAAGCCGGGCGGCTGGGTGTTCTTCTCCACGCTGAACCGCAACCTGAAGTCCTACCTGTTCGCAGTGATCGGTGCGGAGTACATCGCGCAGATGCTGCCGAAGGGCACCCACGACTACGCGCGCTTCATCCGCCCGTCGGAACTGGCGAGCTTCGTGCGCGGGACCGATCTGCATATCGTGGAGATCAAGGGCATCACCTATCACCCGATCGGCAAGCGCTTCGCGCTGTCGAACGATACCGACATCAACTATCTCGTCGCGTGCCGCCGCGGCGCGTGACCTTCCGACCGGCATGACGACTCCCCTTTCGACCGGGCGGCCCGCACTCGACGAGCCGCGCCTGCTGCACTGCGATGCCGTGCTGTTCGACCTCGACGGCACGCTCGCCGACACGGCGCCCGATCTCGCCGCCGCCGTCAACAAGATGCAGCGCGTGCGCGGCCTGCCCGAAACGTCGCTCGACGTGCTGCGGCCGCTGGCATCGGCCGGCGCGCGCGGCCTGCTTGGCGGCGCATTCGGCATCGACCCGCAATCGGCCGGCTACGAAGCGATGCGCGACGAGTTCCTGACCAATTACGCGACGGACATCTGCGTGCACACCGTGCTGTTCCCCGGCATCGGCGACGTGCTCGACGAACTCGATGCGCGCGGCGTGCGCTGGGGCATCGTCACGAACAAGGCGATGCGCCTCACCGCGCCGCTCGCCGACCTGCTCGGCCTTGCGCCGCGCGCGGCCTGCATCGTCGGGGGCGACACAACGCCGCACTCGAAACCGCATCCAGCCCCGCTGCTGCACGCGGCCGGACAGATGACGCTCGCGCCCGAGCGCATCGTCTATGTCGGCGACGACCTTCGCGACATCCAGGCCGGCAGCGCTGCAGGGATGGCAACCGTCGCGGCTGCCTATGGCTACTGCGGCGACGGTGCCGCGCCGGCCGACTGGCAGGCGCAGCATCTCGTCGGCTCGACGCAGGAACTACGCGAACTGTTGCGCGATGTTGGGCTATAATGTTTGATCTTATCCGCGGGGGCGACCTGGTTTCGACAGGGGTTGTGAAGCGGCTAGGGCATGTCGAGGACCCGTCACCTCGTTAATCAATGGGAAAATCGTAACTGCAAACGACGATACGTTCGCACTGGCAGCCTAACGGCCGCCGTCCTCTGCCTAGTTCACTGACGGGCTAGTGTCGCAAGACCGGTAGCAATACCGCCAGAGGTCATTTACGTCAGTTAAGCCCTGTCGGCGTCGCGACGCCAGGGTCGAAAACCTAGCGAATCGCCGTAGTGCAGCGTGTTCGTCCGCGTCGCTGCGGTTAAATCAAATGACTGAACTAAACATGTAGAACTAGTCGTGGAGCGCTTCTGGACGCGGGTTCGATTCCCGCCGCCTCCACCAAATTTTCTTCCGAAGTGTTCCCAGGAAGTACAGAAACCCGCGATGGCTCAAGGCTTCGCGGGTTTTTTCATTCCAGAGTGTTCCGGTATGTTCCATGGACAGCCGGTGGTATCGGGTGGTATTTTCGGTGGCATCTTGCTATACCACCGCCCCCGATACCACCATGCCGCTCACCGACACACAGATCAGGAACGCCCGCTACAACCCGGACGGCACCGGCAATCGCCTTTCCGACGGCGGACGCATGTACCTCCAGATCGTCCAGTCCGGAGCGAAATACTGGCGACTCAACTACCGCTTCAACGGCAAAGACAAAACTCTGGCCCTCGGCGTCTATCCGGATGTGTCGCTGGCAGCGGCACGCAAGAAGCGCGACGAGGCGCGCGAGAAGCTGGCCGCGGGCATAGACCCCGGAGAGTCCAAGAAGGCAGAGAAACGCACCCAGCGCCTCAATGCCGAAAATTCGTTCGAGGCCATTGCTCGCGAGTGGCACGCAAAATACGCATCGTCATGGTCGGAAAGCCACGGCTCCCGAATCCTGCGCCGCCTTGAGGTAGACGCATTTCCGTGGATAGGCGGCAAGCCGATTGCCGACCTCGCGCCGCCCGACGTGCTCGACGTGCTGCGCCGGGTCGAAAAGCGCGGCGCGCTCGAAACGGCCCATCGCCTGCACGCGAACATCGGCCAGGTGTGCCGCTATGCGGTAGCGACCGGCCGCGCCTCGCGCGATGTGACCGCCGACCTTCGTGGCGCGCTGCCGCCGGTGCAGCAAGAGCACATGGCCGCGCTCACCGATCCGAAACAGGTCGCCGAGTTGCTGCGCGCGATCGACGGCTACCAAGGCACCTTCCCGGTGATATGCGCCCTTCGCCTCGCCCCGCTGCTCTTTCAACGGCCCGGCGAACTGCGCGCCGCCGAGTGGGCCGAGCTCGATCTCGACGCCGGGGTCTGGGAGATTCCGAGCGACCGAATGAAGCGCACCAAACAGGGCAAGGCATCCGGAGGCGCTCACATCGTGCCGCTGTCATCTCAGGCAGTCGCGGTTCTGCGCGAGTTGCGCGCACTGACGGGGAATGGTCGCTTCTTGTTCCCAAGCGTCCGGACAAAAGATCGCCCTATGTCGGACAACACGATCAATGGCGCGCTGCGCCGGCTGGGTTATGACGGCGACACGATGACCGGTCACGGCTTCCGCGCGATGGCCCGCACGATCCTAGATGAGGTGCTGGGCCTACCCGCGGCAATCATCGAGGCGCAGCTCGCGCATGCCGTGAAAGACCCACTCGGGCGCGCGTACAACCGCACCGCCCACCTGCCCCAGCGTCGAGAAATGATGCAGCTGTGGGCTGACTACCTCGACCGGCTCAAAGCAGGCGCAGACGTCATCCCGATCAATGCGGCAACAAGGTAGAACGCGACGGCATCCGTGTCGAGAGCATTTCGCCTTACAAAAGAATGACGCTGCCCGACGCGACCTTCGCGGACCAGATGGAGCATGAAACCCTTCCGCGCCGTCGCTCTCGATCGAGATTTCCACCGACCGAAGCAATTCAGGCGAGCGTTGCCATTACGCAACACAGCGAATGCCTTCTCATTCGAGATAATCTATTCACAAATTTGTGAATTGCTATACAATCCAGCTAACACCCTTACCGGGAGAGGACATGCCATGAAACTTACACCCTTTGGCGAAACGGTTCGCCACCTTCGGATGCGGTACGACGCATCGCTGAAGTCCATGGCAGAGGCAATGCAAATCAGTTCGTCGTATCTCAGCGGCATTGAGTATGGCGAGCGTCGCCTGCTGCAGAAACACGTGGATTCCGCACTGGCATTTTTCCGCGGTCGCGCAACCGACGAAGAGTTGGCGAACTTGCGTGACGCCGCAGCGCGTTCAAAGGACGTAATGGCGCTGGAGGCGCTTACGCCGGACGCTCGCGGGCTGGTCGCTGCATTTGCTCGGCGACTGCAGGAAGGCGGAGTCCCGACGCCGGAAATTCACGAGTGGATTGCGAAGAAAGAGGTGAAGAGTAAATGACGACACTTGGAACCGCCACGCAAGGCGCGCGCACCCCGTCGGGGATGAAGGTAGCGCCCACCAGCTATGAGAAGCTCGAGCGGGCCGCGAAGGATCTGCGGCCGCTCCTGCCGACGCTGTCGCGCACGGGACGCTCGAGTATGGCAATCGATTGTGTCCGCGTGCTGGAGCAGACGCTGCCCCGAGCCGGATACAACTACATGATCGAGGCCGTCGACGACTTGAAAGACTGCGCAGCCTTCACGATCCCCGAGCGCAACATCGTAGTACTGCGCGAGGATGTGTACGAAGGCTTGTTCGACGACTCGCCGTTCTCACGAAGCACGGTGATCCACGAACTGGCTCATATCGTGCTTCGGCACCATGTGACTCTGCATCGAGGGGCGATCCTCGGACAGCATCAGTTCTGCGAGGACTCCGAATGGCAAGCCAAGGCGCTGACCGCAGCCGTAATGATGTCGATTGAAGCTTGCCGTGAGGCCCGTTCGGCGCATGAACTTGCACAGGCATGCGGAACTAGTGATCAAGCAGCGGGTTACCGGATCGAAAATCTCGTCAAGCGACGGGTGATCGAACCGAAGTGGCAGCAAGGCTTGTTCGATTTTCCGTTCGGAAAGTAATAAGGGTCGATAGCGCTGCGAACGCTTTCGACCCTTGGGGAAAACGCGAAGACTCAAAGTGCCCATGAGCGACGCGTCTTGACTGCTTGGTTGTGGCGACCTGCATGATAGTCACGGAGTTGGTGTCTGTCAAATGTCAAGTTGGATGTTGGGTGCGCCTCGGAGCATTGATATGTCCAAAAGCGACAACAACGACGAGCAGGTCATCTATCGGATGACCATTACGGTCAAAGGGAAGGTGATTCGCCGTCCTAATGGCCAGCCGTTCCGCATCGTTCTTCGCAAGAAGAAGGATAAGTAACGGACGAGAGTGGTGAAACCCAGCCCCTCAGAGAACCTGAGGGGCTGCTTCTTTTGTGGGATCACAAGCAAGCAGCCTATTCGGCACGATAGGTCAACGGATCCGCCAACCAGCGATGCACCTCCTCATTCCGCCAGACGTCGCAGCGCCCCGCCCTTTGGATGTACGCTCGTACTTGCGGGCCTGAGCGCAACATCCGCCACCGACGCGGCGAAACCTCAGGATGGGCTGCTGGCGCGGGGTTCCCGGCACCTGACACACAAAGCCGGGTTTCCTTTCCTCTCATATAGCAGGTTGGTTTGGTAACCGTGCTCGGCGCGTTGCAGATATATCACCGAGCCCGTATCGGCATGCTGCCAATTCCACGACCGTGATCCGCGAGCCAACGATGAGGAAGTTCAAGCAAATCGGGTAATCGGATTCAGCGGTTGACGTTCGCCATCCATGCTACATCGCGAAAATCGAGCGTCTTGGGCATCTGCGGAACATGCGGCGCATGCCACCCGATTGAGCCAGTCAGGGAATGCCCCCTTCGACCGTTATCGACCCTCAACAGCCGTCGGACTCCTTCTATCGCACAGTCCGCTTCCAGGTAGCAACCGCCGCTCGTTGGTTGCGTCAGCCAGACAGGCGTCCTGCGAACATCTCGCGCTATCAATCACGCCTGATATCGCAACGGCTTCATCTTGATCGCAGCAGATTCGTCTGGTTGAGTAATTTTCGAGCTATCGAGAATGGCGTAGCGTTTCGTACGCGCGGTGCACACGTCGTTTTTTTTGATCGTGAAGATAGCTGACAGCCGCATCCACCATTTCGCGCTGGCCAAATTGAGGCCCGTATTCTTGAAGCAGCGCCTCGCTCGCCACGACGTCGTTCAGCTCGCCCAGCTCGTCTTGGGCAGCCTTCAATCGTTTGATCGTCTCGCGGTGGCCAATATCAAGAACTGGTGAGAAAAACTCGAGCAGATACCGCAATCTCTTTCCCGCAATTCGGACTTCGTGGAGCGCCGCATAACTCGACTCGCCGTGCAATGTTGCACGCCTGAGCCGCTTTTCCATGGCGCGTTCCGCCACAAGCACGCGGCTCCTGATGAACTGTTCGAATGCAGGCGTCTCGGCAGAGGTGGTCAGTTGACGCCTAGCGCTTTCGACAGCACGGTCAAGTGCGTGCTTAACATCCGCCTCTCGTATCGCCTTGCAACTGAACAACGCCGCGTCTCTACGACAACTGGCTACGAACATCAGCAGCGATACACGAGGATGCTTGGCCGCTTCGTATTGGGTCAGCAGCCCCTGCAAAATGTCCCAGTCTCGCGTTTTGCCTGCAATGTTGGCGAGCGTTTTAAATTGGGCACGCCAGTTCGCAGCATCCCGTTTGTCAAGCAACGGACCATATGCCCACCAAAGCGACCGCATGCGCCGCAGGGCAACCCGCAACTTATGAAACACCTCCGGATCTTCTTGTGGATCGAGTTGAGCAGCCCATCGCACTGCTTCGTGAGCGGTAGATGACGCTGACAGCACGAACGCCTCTGCGACGGTGGCCCCCGAAATTTCGAGGCTTTGGCTGGCACCGGCCGCCCGGTAACTGGGCCCTTTCTCAGACGCTGGCGTTGTTGCGCTTGAAGACGGGAGATCCATCGCAGCACCTTCGCAAATTCCGAGTGAACGCAGTCATAGGATAGTGTGCGACGAGGGTAGCCTCCCAGGCTTGACGCCTATCAACCTCTCTATGGCGCTCACCGCGTTACCGCCACAGAATCCTGCACGGCGCGCGCCTTGCTCGTTCGCAAGAAATCGGCAATGTTCAGCGAGACAGTATCCGCCTTGGCCTTCGAGCGCGCTTTCCGGGCGACGCCCAGAATCGGGCTCAGTTGCTCATAAAAGCATTCAAGCTGTCGCGCATCGGACGCCAATCGCTCAAGATCGAGCACCTTTTCAAGAACCGTCCGCGCGATATGAAAACGCTGAAGTCCGCGCCCAACACGAACCTGAAAGACCACGCCATCGCTGTTGTGCGGCACTCCGGCCCAAACAAGCGAACCGCTGTCCATGAAGCCTCCGAAGAATCACAATCATCACATCAATATGCCAGCAAGCTCTCGCTTTGCATATTGTCGTTTCAAAATTGTGACGCCTGACGTGTCGGAATTTTTACAGCAACCGGAATATTGCAGCGCAACAAGAATGCCCGTAGACTGAGTTCGCGCCTTCGATGTCGCAACCCCGCAGTCGCCCCATGACGGGAGAACACGCCATGACGACTTCTTCGCCAGCACCGAGCCAGACATCCCCCGCCCTCCACGTATTCGAACAAGACGGGGGTTGGCATTGGGGCATCACGGTTCCTCGCTCCATGGGAAGCGGCTTCAAACTGATTGCATTCAGCGAGCACATCTTTTCCGCTGAAGACACTGCCCAACGCGACGGCGATCGAGCGTTGGCCTCCATCGCGGCAAGTGACGGGAACTGAACGTTTCCGGCAGTTGCACGCGCCTTGAGTTTTCACATCCAGATGCAATACTCCTATCACCCTCCGATGCGAGACCACTCGCCGCGCGCCATGACAGACTCCGCCACTCGTCTGACATGCCCAATCGTCTGCGACGATCTGAGCCTGTCGTTCTCTGCCTATGGCACCGGTTGGGGGTACGTTGCGATCAAGCTCCCGTCCGACATCATTCGAGACAAGCTCGGCGCAAACGCGGCGACCCCCGAGCAGCTGCTCACCGCATTTGAAAGCAATCGCGAGAAGATCACGATCGCGGTCAATCGACATGCATTGCCGAGCGACGGCCGGCACATCCAGCTCGATAAATCAGACTTCTAGATCGGAACCAACATGCGGGCCAGCGTGCCGACCGCAGACAGGAGGTGATACATGAACATCCGGATCCTGATTCCCTGCGCCCTCGCTCTTGTTGCCACCGCCGCTCAAGCTGCCGATATCACCGGTGCCGGGAGTACGTTTGCAGCACCGATTTACACAAAGTGGGCCGATGCGTACAAGAAAGCGGGCGGCGGCAGGGTCAACTATCAAGGCATCGGCTCGTCGGGCGGCCTGAAGCAGATCAATGCGAAGACGATCGATTTTGCCGGTTCGGACGCTCCACTGAAGGATGACGAACTCGCGAAGGAAGGCCTGTTCCAGTTTCCGACGGTGGTTGGCGGCGTGGTGCCGGTCGTCAACGTGCCGGGCGTGAAGTCAGGCGAGCTGACGCTGTCGGGCCCGGTGCTAGGCGATATCTACCTCGGCAAGATCAAGAAGTGGAACGCCCCGGCGATCGCCGCACTGAACCCGAAGGTCAAGCTGCCGGATACGGACATCGCCGTCGTTCGCCGCGCGGACGGCTCGGGCACGAGCTTCATCTGGACGAACTACCTGTCGAAGGTCAACGGCGAGTGGAAGTCGAAGATCGGCGAAGGCACGACGGTCAACTGGCCGACGGGCACGGGCGGAAAGGGCAACGACGGCGTCGCGGCCTTCGTGCAGCGCCTGCCGGGCGCGATCGGCTACGTCGAGTGGGCGTACGCGAAGAAGAACAACATGACCTACACCGCGCTGAAGAACTCGATGGGCACGGTGGTCGAGCCAAAAACGGAAACTTTCAAGGCCGCTGCGGCCGGCGCGAACTGGTCGAAGTCGTTCTACCAGATCCTGACGGACGAGCCGGGCAAGGAAGCATGGCCGGTCGTCGGCGCGACGTTCGTGCTGCTGTACACGAAGCAGGTCAAGCCGGAACAGGGAAAGGAAACGCTGAAGTTCTTCGACTGGGCGTTCAGCAATGGCAACCAGGCCGCCACGGATCTCGACTACATCTCGCTTCCGGATCCGGTCGTCGCCGAAATCCGCAAGCAATGGAAGGCGAAAATCAAGGACGCCTCCGGGAAAGCGCTGATGGATTGAGTGCGGCGGTGGGACGCGATAGCGACCATCAGGCGGCCGTCGTCGTTTCCACCTCACGAACGCCGGGTTGCGCCAGATCCTTCGCCGGGAGCGGGATCCGTTCGCCTGTCTGCGGCAATTCTTTCCGCTCGACCGCATGCAAGATCCGCCGCTTGCCCAATTCAAACGCAAGCAGCAACTGTCTCGATGTCCCATCGGCAGCGCCAAGTTGTTCGCAAATCACTTCGGACTTCAGTGAAAAGGCGCAATAGCCCCACCCGACCGCGTATGCCGAGAACCACAGCGTCGGCCCGGAAGTGACGATTGGCAGCGTCACGGTGGTACTCGGATGATCCATGGCCCTTACCTTTCCGTCCGATAGCATGACAGCCATTTCCGCATGGCGCACACGGAAGGCATGTGTCGGATTATGGCACGCATCCGCCTGCCGACCACGCTGTCATGAAGTTTTGGTAGCGGTAGTCATCAATCGTGCAATCTGTTGAAGTCCACACCGTTGAGCGCATTGCCCGTCGCGGCGAGTCGGAAACAGCCTTTAAAAAATTGCCACATATGCCCGTGCTGAATCCAGCAGGTTGCCCTCCCAGCTGTCCACAACAGGCTTAAACCGGCTGCGACCATTCGTCCTACCGCCATCTCACGGCAGCATTCGAGGCGCTTTTTGTTGTGAATAGTCTTGGTACAGAACCGCGCTTGGAGGTCCGTTGAGGGGTGCGAAGCAGACGCCCAAACGTCCAGTCATTGGCAGAGGCAAACGTCGCTTGATGGCCGCTCTGTGCCCTCGGGATTATCGATCTCCCTGCGCGGCGACTGCTGCGCCGCACAAGCAGAAACCAACCACAGAATCCGAATACCCGAGGATGTTCCGCCCAGCGGCGGGGATATCAGGCTGCAATCCCGCCCGTTGCTATCTGCACAAGGCGGCGGTCGCGCAAGTTTTGACCGACGGGTTGATCGTTCGCTACGCGGACTTCCATCGGACCGGCGCTATTCATCGCGACGGGAATCGACGCCTGCGCAGCGGGCGACACGTTGACGGGCGCGGGCACACCGGCCGCTACCGCGCTCACGCGCGGCGGCGGCCACGACAGACGGCGGCGCAACGGGAACGGGTGCGGCGGCCATGCGAGGCGATGGAACTGCGGATGCGCCCGACGTGGCTGCCATGTTTCGCGCGCTGTCTCGCTCGCGCAATAGATGCGTCTGTGCGCCGCTCGCGGCCGCATTGGGGTTCAGCATTTTCTGGCGACGTAACCAGGCCATCTTGGCACCCTGCTGCAACAGCGCGAGGATTGCGCCGGTGTCGCTCCTGATGCCGTCGAGGCCGGTTGTCAGGTCGCTCAGGTCGCTCAGGTCGAGCGACTTGTCGGCAATCTCGAAGCCGCGATGGTCGTGCGGCAAGGTCTGATTCATACGACCACCTCAATGCCATCTGGGTATGCCTTGCGCGGTTTTCGGTGAAGCGCGCGCCTCGCCTCGTCGCGCTGCTGCTCGACAGGCGCATCCGGGTCTATTTCGTAGGGCGGCGGTTCATCGGGGAGCGCTTCCAAATGCTCCGGCACGACGGCGCGGCCAGCCTTAAGATCGGCAAGCGCCGCCTCAATCGCGCAGAACTGGCGCAGCTTGACACGCAGCGGTTCGGCAACAGCGGCCATTTCCTCCATCGCGCGCAGCAGAGGCGCGCCGCCCGGCGCAACATCAAATCCGAAGCGCTCGCGCATGATGGTCAGCGCGGCATCGGCGCGCTCGACCTTGGCAAGCAGGTTCTCATACTCTCGTGCCAGCGGATATGCGCGGTCGGCGTGCTGCACCATTGCGCTCGCCAACGTTGCGGCTATGCCGTGCGCGACCGACTCCATTTCGCGAAGGACAGCGCGCTCGCGCAACAGCTTTCCGTCCTGCTCCATGCACGGCGAAAGCCCGAGCAGGAAATCGACAGACACACCGTAGGTGAACGCCGCGGCGGTCAAAAATGCCGCACCGTTCGGAATTTTGCGCTTTCCGACCTCGATTAGGCTCAGTTGCGTGCTGGTCGAGTAGCCGAACTTCTGTGCGGCTTCGACGGCGGTGAGGCCCGCCGTGATGCGCGCCCGAATCAGGTTCCGACGAATCGTCGCTTCTTGCTCAGGGCTGTAGCCTGCCGTACTCACATTGTTGCGTTGGTATTCGCTCATCCTCACTCCCCGCTCAAAGTTGCTTGTTCGGCCGCGAGAGCCGCGTCGCGCCAGCGCTCTTTGCAGGAGCGCCGATGGATGCTCGCCGCCGATATCGGGAAACGTTGAGCCAGCCATTTCGCCGTGCGGCCCGCGACATACTGCGCACGCAGTTCGCGCCAGCGTGCGGGGGTCATTCGATTAATCATGCGTAAATCCTCTGAATGTCTCGACGGTCGAGCGCCGTCAACGTGGCGAGCGTCACATTCACGCTGCACGAAATCATCACGCCGTCCACGTCGCGCGGCCCGGTAAAGGGATCGGAAACCGATTCGATGACAAGCGGCTCCCACGTCATGTCGCCGTAGCGCATTCCGATGATCTGCGGGGTCATCGACGGGAAAATGGTTTGCACGATGCCGTCTTGCGCGCCGTTTTTGACCGCGTTTGTCACAACACCATCGGCGGCGAGGTATTGCGGCACGGCCCATTGCTTGAGCATCGAGATAGGCGCTTTGACCTCCGAAACGGGATCAATCAGCGCGCGAAAATGCAGCGTCATCGACAGCTTGACGGGTGGCATACCCTGAAAAACCTGCGTCGAATTCAGCTTGGTAATGCCCGCGCGCCCCTCTGCCGAGGCAAGCGCCGCGCTTGCCGCGTCGGCCGTCGATGTCACGCCGACCCTCTCGCCAACGGCCTGTACGAACGGCGACAGTTCGCCCGATTGGAGCATCGCGGAAAGCGTCTGCGCCTTCGATTCCGCACCCGCTCCCTCGAAGGGGCTGTGCCAGTTGAGCGTCATTTCGCTTTGCCCGTCCGTAACCGGGCACCAGACCTCATACCCGTCATCGACCGTGAATTTGTCCGCGGCGGAAATCTGCCGCACGTCATTGCTTTGCGCCCAGCCGTCGGACGTGCGCTTGAGCGGATAGAACTTCGCGAGCAGGTTCGGGTTGAGGCCGGTCCAGTCGGATTTCAGAATGGTCGTGCCGCCCATGAGCCGTTGCGCGGCCTGTGCGGCGCGACCGATGGAAAAAGAGCTACCCGCCGAACTGGATAGCGTGGAGGCAATGGAGTCGAAAATCGACATGGGAAGGTCACTCGCCCGCGACAAACGCTGCGGCCCCACGGCGCAGGCGCTCCGGAAGCTGACGCTCCTGCTCGCGGCACGCTTCGAGTGCGACAAGCCATTGCTCGCGGTCCGCGTCGGTCGGGCGCACCTCAATTGCGGCGATTTCAACCTCGGTGAGACCCGTGTCGCGAAGGCGCTCAACCCACGCCAGTCGGGCGGCAGCGAAACCGCTGACAAGGTTCTCAAGCCTGCGAGCTTCCGTCTGCGCCGCCCACAATTGCTCGACGGCGCGCTGCATTGCCGGGCCAGCCTCGCGAGCGTCGGCAGCATGCTTCTCACGACGATCCGCGATGATCTGCTTGCGGGCCTTGTGAAGTTCTCGGGAGCGTGCTTCAAGCGCCGCGCGGACACTCGTCCCTTCCGACACCGAGCGCCGTGCAGCGGCCTCAAGCTCGCTTCCGTGGCCACTCTCAGCAAGCAGGGCACTCTGCTCGGCCTGAATTCGTTCGAGAATGCCGACGAGGCTGCGGTCGAGCAGCGCCGCGCGAAGCACCTCATCGACTGCTGCTGCATCCAGCTCGGCTTGCTGGCCGAATGCCTTCATGTTTGAAAGAAATTCTTGGCTAGGACACAGGACGCCTGCTGCGGGCTGATTGCTTTCGCCTTGGGGCTGCGCGAGCACCTTCGAGGAAACACGTTTCTTGAGTTTTGTGAACATCTGGGGCTCCGATTTATAGAGCCTCCATGTTGCGCGCGCATTCTGTGCTGGCACGCTTACGATTTTCCAACCGTGCAAGGCGCGCTAGCCGTGCAAGTCCGGCTAGTGCATCGCTCTTGATAGCCAATGTGAATTCAGATATCCCGCGCGCCCACGTGCGTGCGCAGGCGCGTAGGCGTCAGAAAAATCGGAGTTGCGGAGGAGCCACAAGCGCGTCGCCTCGCTGAAGTCGTTGTAATCGACGCGGACACTCTTCAGCCGGTCAAGTGGGATGAGCGGCAATTCCGTTCGGACTCAAGCGTAGAGCAAACGCAGGCCTGTCGTGACAGGCCGAAATGTCACAGTGACGGCGCAAGAAGCCGCTCACAAAGGCTTGGTTTGTGTGCGCGGGCATCAAGGCGCAGCACGCCGTCGACTGGCTCACCGCGCGCTGCGAAAGAGCCCGCGCTATGCGAAAGGCCGATGTTCTGCCGAGGCAACATCGGCAACCAGCCTCACGCGTGCGTGCGCGCACGTAGGCGTAACAAAACTCTTAGAATGCCAATAGTGACGCAGCGCCGGAGCGCTTCAGCGCGTCGGACGCCCGCGTATCTTTGCTCGACTCGACACTTATAATCAGATTTTGATGCTGCCTAGGCAGTGTGCCTTTCAAGTTATGTCACGAGGAGACTGAAGTGTCGGAAACGTTGGATATTTCTGCGGAAACAATTTTAAAAAATCTACTCGCGGACTTCACCGAGCGCAACCTCGGGTCCGCCGAGTTGCACCAGGGTTACGCAGGGCCGCTCCTGATTGACATCGAACGCGAGTTTTGTGCTTCAGGGAAGCATGCGAAAGTGGACTTCGACCTAGCTATCAAGGAATTGGAGAGTCACAAACTCATCAGAACCGGACCAATGAAAGCCTATGACAACAAGCCGGGTTCGGGGTTCGTCGTAATAGGAAGCTACTCCCTGCGTCAGTACGCATGCTTAACCGAAGGCGGCTACCGAAAAGCAAAATCATCGACTTCCAACTCGCGTGGCCATGGCAACAAGACGAGTGTTCATATCTCTGGTGGAACTTTTAACCAGTCACCAATTGGAATTGGCGATAACGTGCATCAGCAATTGAGCGTGGACATCGGCAACGATTCCGAAACTATCAGTCATCTGCTTGACCTGCTCGCCCGGTCCGGGCAGCCGGTTGACGATTCGGCGCGTGCTCATGTGGCTGAGATGGTCAGCAACGCTAATGCAGGCAATCTCGCAGCGGTCAAGCCGCTTTTTCAGCGCTTCTTCGGAACGGCTGTGGATGGAGTCAAGCAAGTTGCATGGGGGGTGCTCACCGCCATCATAACGAAGCAAATGGGTATGAGCTGAAACGCTAACCACTGAGGCGAGGGGCTGCGCCCGGTTGCTTGTGGATCGCGAAAGAAAGACGGATTCGCATCGGGCGCACGGCAGACTTTCTCATAGCGCGTGCTCGTGCAGGTAAGTTCTCAGGGCGTCATTCATACGGGTCAACCACCCCGGCCCAGTGGCGCGGAATGCGTTCACGATATCGGCGTCCGTCCGTACGCGTCGGCTTGATGGCGGCACAATTGGCGCGCGCCGTGTGCGAAAGCGGGTCCGCCGCATCTGAGGCGTTCGCTGTCGGCGCTCTTTTGCCTTTCGCCGAACGACCATCCGCGGACACCCGGACGAACCTCTAGTAAAGCCGCACATACGTTCCCTATTCATCCTTTGGATAGTGCTTGTCGAGCATCGCAGCGAGATGTATGCGCACCGCATCGCGTATCAGTCGCCGTTTCGACATTTTGGGTACGTTATCGCAAATCCACTCCATCTGGAGGTGATCTACCTTGGGTAGTTCGACGGTGGGTCGGCAATACCTCGCTGATGACGCGCTCCTTCAAGCGCGGCGGTCGGGAGTGTCGACCGCATGACGAAACGAGCATCCTCGTCTGCGCGCCGCCCGGCGTATGGGCGTCGCGTTTCCCCCTTGCAATGCGCACGCCGTACGTTCATAACCGAGCGCTGCCAACACATCGCCGGCCACAACCACGGCTCAGTGCGGCGGGCGGCGCGCACGGCCGTTATACGCGGGCTATCGCGCGCGCCTCGGCATTCGCGCGTGCGCGCGCATGTGCGTATGCATGGAAAAATTCCCGCCAGCGCATCCACCGATAGGCTCACCGTCCACGTTCTCGCCCAAACGCCGCGCCAGTTCGACGCGCCCGGAAGGCGTGATCTGCCCGTATCGAATCGACACCGGTCCGCGCGCCACCATGAAGCCCTGCGAAACGGCCGACGGCGTCGGCTGCAATTTGCCGTTGCTGCCGCGAACCAGCCAGCCCTCGCCCTCAAGCCATTCGAACAGGTGCGCACGCTTCATCCCGAGCGACACGGCGACCGCGCTTACCGGGTCGCATCCATCGAACCGTTCGCGTTGCGCTTCGGCGCGGGCTTCGGCGCGTTGCTCTTCGCGGGCGGTTGCGCGATCAACGGCCCGCTCGAATACCTCGGGACGCACCGCCACACCGGACTTGCGCAAAAAGCGGCGGGCGCGGGCTTCTGCGCGTTCGCGGAGCGTTCGCTTCGGGCGCTTCGTCAGCATCATTTCCGGCCTCGCACAGCAGCGCGCAGCCGCTCGTTCGCCCGCAAACGGGTCAGCACATCGCCCGGCGAGTTGGACGGCGCAGCACGATGCGCGCGGTCGCGCTGCTCGATGGCCGCGCGAATGGCGCGCGCCCAGTCCAATGCGCGCAGGGCGGCGCGCTTCGCGGTTTCGTTGTCGGTCATGTTTTCCTAGTTAGCTATCCTACACTTATAAATCAATTGAAGACCAATCCAAGGCGCTTCTACGGCTTTCGGGCGCGAACCCGCTACCTGCCTACTTTCCTTCCCGCATCAGGCCAGCCATCGCGCGATTTTCGGCCTTTCCCCTCGTGTTTGGTTACACGCCGTCGCACAATCAGTCGAATCCTCGGCTTCGGGCGGGGCGGCTCACCGGTTGCGTCGGCCACGGTCCGTCGTGGTTTTCGAACAAAACGTACTCGCCGCGGTACGACAGGGCAACATCCCCCGTCCCGCCATGCCGGAATTTTGCGATTCGCACCTGAGCGAAGCCGTGCCATTGCTCGCCAGCGTCCGGGTTCGACACTTCCTCGCGATGGATGAACAGCACAGCGTCGGCGTCCTGCTCGATAGCGCCCGAATCGCGCAGGTCGGACAGCTTCGGCATACCACCGCGCTCCTCAACACGCCGGTTCAATTGCGCAAGGCAGATAATCGCGACGCCCAGCTCTTTCGCGAGTGCTTTGAGCCCGCGCGATATGCCCTCAATCTCCGCGTTCCGGTTCGCGCCGTCGCCCGCCATCAGTTGCAGGTAATCGACAACGATGAGGTCGAGGCCGTGTTTTCGCTTCACCATCCGGGCCTTGGCGCGCACGTCCTGCAATCGCAATGCTGCTTGGTCGTCAATGTGCAGGTTCATCCCCGTGACCTTCTGCGCCGCGACCGTGACACGCCCCCAGAATTCGTTGTCGTCGGCTGGTGCTTTCATCGCGCGAGCAAGCGAGGCACGGCCAAGCGCGGCGATGAGGCGGTCGTACAGCTCGGTTTCAGGCATCTCCATCGAGAGGAACAGCACGCTACTGCTCTCGGCGGCATGCGCGGCGATGTTGAGCGCCAGCGCCGTCTTACCCATACCCGGGCGTGCAGCGAGGATTGCCAACCAGCCCGGACGCAATCCGCCGTTCAATCGCTTGTCGAGGTCAGGGAAGCCGGTCGAGAACGCGGGCGACGTGCCGTTCATGCGGCGATCAAGCTCGGCCAAATGTTCCGCCAGCCCTTGCGCTACCGGCTTCGGCTCTCGCTTTACCACACCCTCAGATAGCGCCTCCAACTTCGAGGCGGCTCGGTCTATCAGGTCGGCGGCGCTGTCCGGCGATGCCCCGACCGAGTCTTGAATCTCAGCGGCGGCAGCCAGTAGACCGCGCTTTTGTGCACGGTCGCGCACGATTCCTGCGTATCGGGCGATGTTCGCCGCGCTCGGCGTGTTCTGCGCCAGATCGTTGAGGTATGCCAGCCCGCCCACTTGCTCGGCCTTACCCTTGGCCTGCAATGCGGCAAAGGTCGTCACCACATCCGCGCCGCCGCTGGCAATCATCACCGTGACCTGCTCGAAAATCACCCGATTGTCGGCACGGTAAAAGTGCTCGGCGCGCAGGCCGCCGACGCGGTCGATGGCGTCGTTGTCGAGCAGCAGGCCGCCGATAACGCTTTGCTCTGCCTCGATAGCCTGCGGCACCGCGCGTCTCAGGTCGTCGTTCATGCGGCCTCCGCGTCGTGATAGCGGCCCTCACGGACCTTGGCGAAGTTGTCGGGCTTCACGAGCCATTCGAGAGACGCCACAAACGGCTTGCGACCGTTGGACGTGACCTTGCCGGTCAGGAAGCCGCATTCAGCCACGTAGGCGAAGAAGCGACGCCACCAATCGAGATTCTGGCGCTTCGCATCCTCGTTCCAGCGTGCGCGCAGGTGGGCGGCGCGCGTCGGCGTCCAATCGCGGATAGCGGGGCTGGTGGGCAGCAGGTCGTGATACAGGGCGATGATTTCTTGATGCGGGCAGTCCGGTTTCTTCGTCGTCTGGCGGTCTTGGGATTGGTCGTCGGCTTCGCTGGCGACAACCAACCCGGTAGGGTTGGTAGGGTTTAGCTTTTCTCTCTTCTCCTCTCCTCTTATCTCCTCTGGTGCGTCGCAGTGCGTTGCATCGCGTTGCATGCCCGTTGCATCCGTTGCGTCGCGTTTCTTTCGCTCTCGGTGCAAGCGGCTGCGCTCCGTGCTGGAAAGCGCGCCAGTATTAGGGTTGCCGGAATCTTCGCGCTTCGGCTGACGGCGTTCCCACCCGGTCAGGCAACCATCCGCAATCAGTCCCTTCTCGACCATGGCCGCGCAAATCGACTGGACCGCTCCATCGTCCAGACCTAAAGCAACGTCCCAGTCGGCACAGTCGAACGATGTGACGTTGCCTCGCGTTGCATCTGCGTTGCACTTCGTTGCATCACTCGCGCACTCCAGCAAGCAGGCCCACGTCGCCAACACGCTTGCGACGGGCTGCTTGCTACGGCGCGCGATCCACCCGAACTTCGGATCGGTCACCGAGCCGACCCACCATCGAAACCAGTTCAATCGCCGCCTCCGTTGGCTTCACCGGCCTCTTTGCGGATGGCCGCCGATATCAACGCGACGTAGGTGCGAAGCCCCATGCAGATGCGGTGAGCCAGATTCTTTTTGCCCGATGCGGATTCGTGTTTCATCGCGTGAGCAAGCGCCATTTGATTCGCGCGCAGATCGCGGATTTGATTACGCGCGCCCATCAGCGGCCACCTGCCAGCGGTTGATCGTCCGCACGCGCCGAAACGAAAGCACCAGCTTCGTTCGTGAGGTCGTGAATCAGCTCGAACAATTCACGCGCAACGCAATCGTCGTCGCCGACATAATGCGAACCAGTAATTGCAATAGCCGCAATTCGACTGAGACGCTCGCGCACCCTGCCGACCGCTAGGGGCGTGCATTTTCCGGAGTCGCGGCCATTTTTGATTTTCGTCGCCGCGTCCATTACACGTCCTCCGAAACACGGTAATTCGCTGGATCGACTAGAAAATCCTCGATGTCTTGCAAGCGCCAACCAACAGAACGCACGCTCAGTCTAACGGACTGGGGGAAGGTCTTCGATTTCATACGAAGGTACAGTTGACTGCGCGAAAGTCCGGTTGCCTCCTCGACTTGTCGCCTGCGAATTATTGTGAGCGCAGATTTAATTTGATTCGCCATATACAAATCCTTATTAGAATCCCCGGGACACCCTAGGAACAAGGATCAAATACTGCCAGCGCACAAACCCACTCACAACAACTTTAATTCGTTGACAAAATTCCTTATAACCCCCTTCGCCCCACGCCCCTAATAAATGAATATAGATACTTCTATTTATAGAACCACTTTACCAATCCGAAATATAGACATCTATATTTCTCAGACAAGCAAAACGCCCTCAAATATAGAAATCTCTATTATTGAGAGCGAACTGAGTGCATAAGGAATAAAAGCAGATGTATCGCAACGCGTTAGACAAACCGTTGCAAATTCACAACATCACGCTGGTCAGGTGTAGTCTTGCTATCCGGCGTTTCGCGAAGACTTGGAACACTCCGGACCAATGCGACTAGTCGGCTAGCAGTCGCTGATTGGTGGTATTTTTGGTGGTATCTATACCAACAAAAATTCGCACAACCATGCTAGAAAAGGCTTTTCAGGAGAAATTCGAGTGACGCCGCCCCACCAAATTCCGCGCTTGACGCACGAACCCCGCACGACGCAAGTCTGCGGGGTTTTTTGTTGCCGGTGCGCCCCACCTCCCGCGCCCTCCGAAAAAGCGCCCGGCCCGGGCGGGCCAGGCGGAATGCCACCGATACGCCGGCGACAGGAGGTGACGGAGGTTCGGCGCCGTTCCGCGCTGCGCTCGAGCGCAGCGGACGACGCCCTGCCCGGCACCGCGACCGGACGCGATGCATCGTCGCACCGGCCCCGTGGCCCCGCCAGGCAATGCGCAGCTTAGCTGCCGCGATACAGCGACTTCATTTCTTCCGCGCTGGCCGGACGCACGCCGATCGCACGCGAGCCCGCTGCCGATGCGCCCTGCACCTGCGCGCCGTAGCCGCTGGCGTCGGCGCCTTGCGCCTGGGCCAACGCGCTGCGCTGCTGTTCTGCAACACGCGCGGTTGCGGCCTGGATCGCTTCCGGATAGTGCGGATCTTCGCCGCGGGCGGTGTTGTAACCGGCCTGCTGGAGCTGAACCAGTTCGGCGCGAACCTGTGCGCGGGTGAGTGCCGAGCCGGACTGTGCAAACGAAACGACCGGAGCAACGAGAGCGGCAGCAACGACAACGGCTTGAACGAGCGACTTCATGATGACCTACCTCCAGATTTGTCTGATTTCGCGGTGAACACCCGTTCATCGCTGACAAACCGAAGTTTATGTAGGCGGATGCTTAAGAATAAGGCAGGTTTCAGGAAGACATCCTTCCTGGATTACGGGTTAACCCTAGAATCCCGACAGGCGCCCGATCCGGCATCGCACGATCGCACTGGACTGCGACCGGCCATAAAGCACGAGCCCCGCAAGGCAGCATGCCCTGCGGGGCTCGAAAAGAACCGCGCGGCATCGGCGCGGCCGGACAGACGCGTCGACGACCCGCGCGCCTGCGTTGGTTTATTGAGTGTCCAGCGGGCACTTCAGGTTGCAGCCGTTCGGATCCCCCATATCGCCCTTGCGGCGCAATGCCGACTTCTTGCCGCTCTGATATTTCTGCGACGGCGCAGACGCCGCGAACGGCATCTGCGGATGCTCGTTCAGGCGGAACTGTTCGCTCAGGATGCCGCCAGGCACGCCCGGGGAATTCTGCGCAAGCGCAAACGGCGAAACAGCGACGAGAAGCCCTGCGGTCAACGCTGCCGCGGCGAAGGGAACGGAAAGTTTCATGGCGGGATGACGCCTGAACGGCGTGCTTGTTGGAACGTTGATCAAGCGGCAAGCGTAGCGCAAATCCCTCGCTGCTGCAGCGCGGCTCGCGTGCATTCCCGTTACCGTGCGTTGCCGTCCGGCGTACCGGCCGCGACCGTACCGGCGAAGCCCTCCGCGACACCGGCCAGCGTCCCGCACGCCGCCGGATCGTAGCCGTCGAGATGCGCGACGCGCTCGACGAAACGTGCATCGCGCAGCAAGGCGAGCACGCCGGCGAGCGGCCGCGAGTCGAGCTGCGCGCGTTCGCACGCGAAGTAGTAGTCCTCGTCGACGACCGGGATGAAATCGAGCCCGAAATGACGGGCGGCCGGCTCGACGCCGAAGCCGAGATCGGCCATCCCGCTCGCGACGAACGCGGCGATCGCCGAGTGCGTGAGCTCGGCCGACGCATAGCCGTCGATACGCTCGGGATCGATGCCGATCGCGCGCAACGCGAGATCGAGCAGCATGCGCGTGCCCGACCCCGGCTGCCGATTGACGAAGCGGATGTCGTGGCGGGCGAGATCGGCCAGCCCGCCGACCTGCTTCGGGTTGCCGCGCGGCACGAACAGCCCCTGCTGGCGACGCGTCAGATGAATCAGCACGTGACGCGTGTCGTCGAGCCACGGCCGGTAGATCTGCGCGCACTGTTCGCGGAACGCGCCGCGCGGCAGATGGAAGCCGGCCAGCTCGCATTCGCCGCGCGCGAGCGCCTGCACGGCCTCGACGCTCTCGCGATACTTGATGTCGACGGCGGCCTGCGCATCGACGAGCGCGGAAACGAGCGCCGCAACCGCATAGCCGTGCGACGCATGGATGCGCACGGCGCCGTCGCGCTGTGCGAGCCGCCGGTTCAGGTCGCTCGCCACCTCGGCCGCCAGCGCGCGCAGGTTCCCGTCGAGACGGCTGCGCGCGAGCCGCTGCGCGTCGACGACCGCCTGCCCCAGCTCGGACAATGTCGATCCCTTGCCGCGCGCGGTCTCGATCAACTCGCCGCCGACGCACGCCTCCAGCGCCCGCAGCATGCCCCACGCGTGCCGATACGACAGCCCTTTCGCCTGCGCGGCCTGTGCAATGCTGCCCGTATCGGCCACGAGCTCCAGCAACGGGGCGACATCCGACAGGCTCGCCGTGCGGCCCTCCGTGTCGCGTACGGTCAGATACGCGTCGCATTCGATTCGAATCAATTATGCACTCCGATTTCCTATTGCGACTGCGAAATCTTCCGCTTATCGTTGCTCAAAATCAATCAGGACGAAGTCCCGGTGTGCACTATATGAATCATGGGCACATATGAGACTTTGGAGGAGCACAACCGATGTCCCCGAATTCCCCTGCGCCCGACGCGCTCGTCGAGCGTCATGCGCGCGCCGGCCGCTCGCTCGTCGCGATTCTGCATGCGATCCAGGACGAGGCCGGCTATGTACCGGCAGGCTGCGTCGCGCCGCTCGCGAAGGCGCTGAATCTGTCGCGTGCCGAAGTGCACGGCGTGCTCACCTACTATCACCACTTCCGCACCGCGCCGCCCGCGCGCGTGACGATCCAGATGTGCCGCGCCGAGGCGTGCCGCAGCATGGGCTGCGAAGCGCTGGCCGCACACGCGGAAGCGCGCACGGGTTGCCGGTTCGACGCCGCGCACGGCGATGGCGCCGACGCGCACGCGCCGGGAGACGTCGCGCTCGAGTCGGTCTACTGCCTCGGGCTGTGCGCACAATCGCCGTCGATGACGGTCAACGGCGTGCTGCACGCAAAGGTCACGCCGGAGAAGTTCGACGCCCTGCTCGCCGACGCGGCCGCCCACACCCCGGAGGCCGCATGACGACCCGCATCTACGTTCCGCGCGATTCGTCCGCGCTGGCGCTCGGCGCCGACGCCCTCGCCGCCGCGATCGTCGCGGAAGCCGAGCGGCGCGGCGTCGCGATCGAACTGATCCGCAACGGTTCGCGCGGGCTGCTGTGGCTCGAGCCGCTCGTCGAGGTCGGCACGGCCGCCGGGCGCGTCGGCTACGCGAACCTGTCGGCGGCCGATGTGCCCGCCCTGTTCGACGCAAACTGGCTCGACGGCGGCACGCACCCGAGCGGCGTCGGCCTCGTCGACGCGCTGCCCTATCTCGCGCGCCAGCAGCGCCTCACGTTCGCGCGTATCGGCCTGACCGATCCGCTGTCGATCGACGATTACCTGAAGCATGACGGTCTCGCCGGCCTGAAGAACGCGCTCGCACTCGACGGCGACGCCGCGTGCGAGCAGCTGATCGAATCGGGACTGCGCGGCCGCGGCGGCGCGGCCTTCCCGGCCGGCATCAAGTGGCGCACGGTCCGGCAGGCGCGCGCCGCGCAAAAGTACATCGTCTGCAACGCGGACGAAGGCGATTCGGGCACGTTCTCCGACCGCCTGCTCATGGAATGCGATCCGTACTGCCTGATCGAAGGGATGATCATCGCGGGCATCGCGACGGGCGCGACGCTCGGCTACATCTACGTGCGCAGCGAATACCCGCATGCGATCGCGGCACTCGAAACGGCAATCGAGCGGGCCCGCGAAGCCGGCTGGCTCGGCGAACGCGTGCTCGGCTCCGCGCATGCGTTCGACCTGCACGTCGCGAAGGGCGCCGGTTCGTACGTGTGCGGCGAGGAAACGGCGCTGCTCGAATCGCTCGAAGGCAAGCGCGGCGTCGTGCGCGCGAAGCCGCCGCTGCCGGCGCTCGCCGGCCTGTTCGGCCAGCCGACCGTGATCAACAACGTGATCACGCTCGCGACCGCGCCGGTGATCTTCGCGCGCGGCGCCGCGTTCTATCGCGACTACGGGATGGGCCGCTCGCGCGGCACGCTGCCGTTCCAGCTCGCGGGCAACATCCGTCACGGCGGCCTCGTCGAGCTCGCGTTCGGCGTCACGCTGCGCGAGCTGCTGTTCGACTACGGCGGCGGCGCGGCCAGCGGCCGGCCCGCGCGCGCCGCCCAGGTCGGCGGCCCGCTCGGCACCTACCTGCCCGAACACCAGTGGGACGTGCCGCTCGACTACGAGGCGTACGCGGCGATCGGCGCGGTGGTCGGCCACGGCGGCATCGTGCTGCACGACGACACGTCGAATCTCGCGGAGCTCGCCGAATACGCGATGAAGTTCTGCGCGATCGAATCGTGTGGCAAGTGCACGCCCTGCCGGATCGGCTCGACGCGCGGCGTCGAGACGATCGCACGGATTCGCGAAGGCGACACGTCGGAGCGCCAGGTCACGCTGCTGCGCGACCTGTGCGACACGATGCTCGCCGGCTCGCTGTGCGCGATGGGCGGGATGACGCCGTATCCGGTGCTGTCCGCGCTCGACCATTTCCCCGAAGATTTCGGGCTCGCCGCCGGCAAGCAAGCCGCGTCGGGTCCGGTCAAGGCTGCGGCCTGACCCAGAAGGAGCCCTGCATGTCCCTCGACACGAACAACGTCCGCCAAGGCGGCTGCGGCTCGGGCCAATGCGCGTGCAAGAGCGCCGCTGAGGCGCGCGTGCGCGATCCGTTCGACGAAACCGACTACGGCACGCCGCAACGGTATGCCGATACCGACGTCACGCTCGAAATCGACGGCCAGCCGGTCACGGTGCCGGCCGGCACGTCGGTGATGCGCGCCGCGATCGAAGCCGGCGTCAACGTGCCCAAGCTCTGCGCGACCGATTCGCTCGAACCGTTCGGCTCGTGCCGTCTGTGCCTGGTCGAAATCGAAGGCCGGCGCGGCTATCCGGCATCGTGCACGACGCCCGCCGAAGCCGGGATGAAGGTGCGTACGCAGTCGGACCGGCTGCAGTCGCTGCGCCGCAACGTGATGGAGCTGTACATCTCCGACCATCCGCTCGACTGCCTCACCTGCCCCGCCAACGGCGACTGCGAACTGCAGGACATGGCGGGCGTGGTGGGCTTGCGCGAAGTGCGCTACGGCAACGACTGCGCCAATCACCTGCGCGACCAGAAGGACGAATCGAATCCGTACTTCACGTACGATCCGTCGAAGTGCATCGTCTGCAACCGCTGCGTGCGGGCATGCGAGGAAACGCAAGGCACGTTCGCGCTGACGATCGCCGCACGCGGTTTCGAATCGCGCGTCGCCGCCGGCGAAAGCGAATCGTTCATGGCATCGGAATGCGTATCGTGCGGCGCGTGCGTCGCCGCGTGCCCGACGGCCACCTTGCAGGAAAAGACCGTCGTCCAGCTCGGCCAGGCCGAGCATTCGGTCGTCACGACCTGCGCGTACTGCGGCGTCGGCTGCTCGTTCAAGGCCGAGATGAAGGGCACGCAGGTCGTGCGCATGACGCCGCACAAGAACGGCCTCGCGAACGAAGGCCACGCGTGCGTGAAGGGCCGCTTCGCGTGGGGCTACGCGACGCACAAGGACCGCATCACGAAGCCGATGATCCGCGAGAAGATCACCGACCCGTGGCGCGAAGTCAGCTGGGAAGAGGCGCTCACCTACGCGGCGACGCAGTTCCGCAAGCTGCAGCAGAAGTACGGCCGCGATTCGATCGGCGGCATCACGTCGTCGCGCTGCACGAACGAGGAAACCTACCTCGTGCAGAAGCTCGTGCGCGCCGCGTTCGGCAACAACAACGTCGACACCTGCGCACGCGTGTGCCACTCGCCGACCGGCTATGGCCTGAAGACGACGCTCGGCGAATCGGCCGGCACGCAGACCTTCGCGTCGGTCGGCCAGTCCGACGTGATCGTCGTGATGGGCGCGAACCCGACCGACGGTCACCCGGTGTTCGGCTCGCGCATGAAGCGGCGCATCCGCGAAGGTGCGAAGCTGATCGTGATCGACCCGCGCCGCATCGACGTGGTCGACGGCCCGCACGTGAAGGCCACGCATCACCTGCAGTTGCGCCCCGGCACCAACGTCGCGATCGTCAACGCGCTCGCGCACGTGATCGTCACCGAAGGGCTCGTCGCCGACGCATTCGTCGCCGAACGCTGCGACACGCGCGCGTTCGAGCAATGGCGCGACTTCGTATCGCGCGCCGAGAACTCGCCCGAAGCGACCGCCGACGTAACGGGCGTGCCGGCCGCGCTGGTGCGCGACGCCGCGCGCCTCTATGCGACGGGCGGCAACGCCGCGATCTACTACGGCCTCGGCGTGACCGAACACGCGCAAGGCTCGACGACGGTGATGGGCATCGCGAACCTCGCGATGGCGACCGGCAACATCGGCCGCGAAGGCGTCGGCGTCAATCCGCTGCGCGGCCAGAACAACGTGCAGGGTTCGTGCGACATGGGCTCGTTCCCGCATGAACTGCCCGGCTACCGGCACATCAGCGACGAAGTCGTACGCACGCAGTTCGAACAGGCATGGTCGGCCACGCTGCAGCCGGAACCGGGGCTGCGCATCCCGAACATGTTCGACGCGGCGCTCGACGGCAGCTTCAAGGGCCTCTACTGCCAGGGCGAGGACATCGTCCAGTCGGACCCGAACACGCAGCACGTCGCGGCCGCGCTGTCGTCGATGGAATGCATCGTCGTGCAGGACATCTTCCTGAACGAAACCGCGAAATACGCGCACGTGCTGCTGCCGGGCTCGACGTTCCTCGAGAAGGACGGCACGTTCACGAACGCGGAGCGCCGCATCTCGCGCGTGCGCAAGGTGATGCCGCCGCTCGCGGGCTACGCGGACTGGGAAGTGACGCTGCTGCTGTCGCGGGCGCTCGGCTACGACATGCACTACACGCATCCGTCGGAAATCATGGACGAGATCGCGCGGCTCACGCCGACCTTCTCGGGTGTGTCGTACGAGAAGCTCGATGCGCTCGGCAGCATCCAGTGGCCGTGCAACGAGCAGGCGCCGGACGGCACGCCGACGATGCACATCGACGCGTTCGTGCGCGGCAAGGGCCGGTTCGTGATCACGCAGTTCATTCCGACGCCGGAAAAGGTCACGCAGCGCTATCCGCTGATCCTGACCACGGGTCGCATCCTGTCGCAATACAACGTCGGCGCGCAGACGCGCCGGACCGAGAACGTGCAGTGGCACGAAGAGGACCGTCTCGAGATCCATCCGCACGACGCGGAGGATCGCGGAATCCGGACCGGCGACTGGGTCGGCATCGAATCGCGGGCGGGCCAGACCGTGTTGCGCGCGCTCGTGTCCGACCGCATGCAGCCGGGTGTCGTGTACACGACGTTCCACTTCCCCGAATCGGGCGCGAACGTGATCACGACGGACAGCTCCGACTGGGCGACGAACTGCCCGGAATACAAGGTGACGGCCGTGCAGGTGATGCCGGTCGCGCAGCCGTCGGACTGGCAGCGCGCGTATGCGCGCTTCAACTCGGAGCAGCTCGACCTGCTCGAGCGCCGCGCCGCCACGCCGGCCGCCGTGACGACGGGCAAATGAGGAAGCGATGGACAACGGACACCTGGTCGACATGGCCAACCAGATCGGCGCGTTCTTCGAATCGATGCCCGATCGCGAAGAAGCGCTGAGCGGGATCGCCGAGCATATCCGGCGCTTCTGGGAACCGCGGATGCGTCGTGCATTGCTCGCGGCGCTCGACGATCCGTCGAGTGAGGCCGGACAACGCGCGGCGCCGATCGTGCGCGACGCGATCGCCGCGCACCGTGCATCGCTCGTACCGGCCGCGGCCTCCGCCTGAGCGCCCCGCTACGCAGGCACCGACATGCCCGCGAACCAGCTTTCGCAGTGGCGCAGCAGCGCGTTCGCGTCGGTGGCGGTACGGCCGCGCACCGCGATGTAGCCGTCGGGCCGCAGCAGGTAGAACGACGGCCTCGAGCGGCCGTATACCTGCGCAAGCCCATCCGTGCCGTCGCTTTCGGCATCGGCGACGCGCCATGTTCGCACGGCGCCCGGCATGATCCGCTCCAGGCCCTGCACAAGCGCCTGCGCATCCGCGGGCATCGGCGGCACGTCGCCCGTCTCGCCGGCGTCGGCACCTGCCGGTTCCTCGAGCAGCAGCAGCGTAAAGCTCGCCGGGTCGTGCAGGTCGTATAGCCGCGCGGTTCCGGGCGCCCGGCCGAGCGGCCCGTCGACCACGTGCACGAGCGCGTCGGGCGCGCGCTCGCCTGCGCGCGGCCCGCCGTCGAGCACGCGTTCGAGCGTGAGCGGGCTTTTCCGGTATTGCACGCCGAGCTCGCTGACGGTGCGGCGCACCGCGTCGCGCACCGGCCCGAACGACGCCAGCAGCGGCACGACGTGATCGCGCAGCAGCTTCATCGCGCCGTGGTCGGCTTCGACGATCTGCGTGACGAGGCCGGTCTGCCGCAATACGTCACGCTCGATCGGGTGGCGCTCGGCGTGATACGTGTCGAGCAGGCGCTCCGGCGTGCCCGCGCCGAGCACGCGCGCGAGCTTCCAGCCAAGATTGAACGCTTCCTGGATGCCCGTGTTCATGCCCTGCGCGCCCGCCGGGCTGTGAACGTGCGCGGCGTCGCCCGCGAAGAATACCCGCCCGTGACGCAGTCGCTCGACCATCCGGCTATGCAGGCGGAAATACGTCGACCACGCGAGATCGCTCGGCGCAATCGACGCACCGACGCGCGCGCGCACGATCGCCTCGCATTCGTCGAGCGACGGAGTCGAGGGCGTGAGTCCGTCGGGCGATGCGTCGCTGCCGGGCGGCCGGTCGGCAACGAGCCGGTAGCGGCCGCCGCCCATCGGAAACAGCCCCGCGATGCCGTCGGGCGTCGTGAACAGATGGATCTCCTCGTCCGGCCAGTCGGGTATCGCCGCGAAATCGGCGAGCAGGAAAGTCTGCTCGAACGCATGCCCGGCGAAGCCCAGGCCAAGCAGGTGGCGCACCGTGCTGTGCGCGCCGTCGGCGGCGATCAGGTACGAGGGCGCGAACGCCTGTTCACGACCGTCGGCATCGCGGATCGTCACGTCAAGCGACGGTCCGCCCGCATCGCATGCGGTGAGCGTGACGCCGCGTTCGACGGTCACGCCGAACCCGGCCAGATGCTCGGCGAGCAGCCGCTCGGTGATGCTCTGGTCGAGAAACAGCAGATACGGATAGCGCGTTTGCAGCGGATCGAAATCGAGCCGCGCGATCACGCGGCCGTCCGCATGCAGCGCGGCCGCATGGGCACGATGACCCAGCGCGAGAAACGGTTCGACCGCGCGATGCTGCTCCAGCAGTTCGAGCGTGCGTGCCTGGATGCCGATCGCGCGCGAATACGGCGCGGGCACGGCCAGCCGGTCGATGATGCGCACCGGCACGCGGGCGCGCGCGAGACTCATCGCTGCGGCAAGGCCGGTGGGGCCTGCGCCGACGATCAGCACCGGCGGGATATCGAGCAGTGTGTCAGCCATGAGAACCTCGATGACACGCGATTGTGCAAGTCTACGCCGCTCCGCGTGACGGGGCCATATGCCGACCGGCCGATCTGGGGTGCCCGCGCGCAGTGTGGGAAAATACGCGCTTTCCGTCAGTTTTCGCGTCATGGAATCCGCATTCGACCGAGCGTATGCCGCGCACCGCGCGGGCCGCCTCGCCGAGGCCGAGCACGGCTATCGCGCCGCACTCGCCACCCATCCCGCCGACGCCGACGCGCTGCATCTGTTCGGCGTGCTGCGGCATCAGCAGGGCCAGCATGCCGAGGCGGCCGATCTCGTCGGGCGTGCGGTCGAGTTGCGCCCGAACGACGCCGCGCTGCAGCTCAATCTCGGCAACGCGCTGAAGGCGCTCGGCCGGCTCGACGAAGCGATCGACCGCTTTCGGAACGCGCTGACGCTCGCGCCCGAATTTCCGCTCGCGCACTACAACCTCGGCAACGCCTATGCGGCACTGCAGCGCCACGAAGATGCGGTCGACGCATTTGCCCGCGCACTTCGGCTCACACCGGACGACGCATCGATCCACAACAACCTCGGCAACGCGCTGAATGCGCTCGGCCGTCACGACGATGCGCTCGCCGCCTTCCATCGCGCGCTCGAGCTGCGGCCCGGGCATGCCGGCGCGCACAACAATCTCGCGATGGCGCTGAACGCGATGGGCCGGGCCGACGACGCGATCGCCCATTTCCAGGCGGCGATCGCCGCACAGCCACGCTTCGTCGCCGCGCATTTCAATCTCGGCAACACGCTCGAGGCGCTCGGCCGTCATGGCGAAGCCGCCGCCGCATTCGAAGCCGCGCTCGCGCTGCACCCGCCGTTTCCGCTCGCCCTCTTCGGGCTCGCGAACGCGCTGTGCGCGCAGGCACGCCAGCGCGAAGCGCTGCCCTACTACGAACGCGCGGTCGGTCTCGATCCGTCGTTCAGTCTCGCGTGGTTGAACCTCGGCAACGCGCATCACGCACTCGGCGCGCACGAGATGGCGCTGCGCGCGTTCGACCAGGCGCTGCGCGTCGCCCCCGACCTGAAACTCGCGCAGCTGCACCGCGCCGTCACGCTGCTGACGCTGGGCGACTTCGCCCGCGGCCTGCCCGCGTACGAAACGCGCCACGACACGCCGGGCGCGACGCCGCTCGGCACGCTGCCGCGCTGGCAAGGCGAGCCGATTGCCGCGCGCACGCTGCTGATCCGCGCGGAACAGGGCTTCGGCGACACGCTGCAGTTCGTCCGCTTCGTGCCGCTCGCCCGCGCGCGTTGCGCGCGCGTCGTGCTCGAAGTGCAGCCGGAACTCGTCGCGCTGCTCGCACCGGCCGCGGCACGCTGGCGCGTGACGCTCGTCGCGCAGGGCGCCGCGAAGCCGCCGGCGGCGGACATCGCATGCACGCTGATGAGCCTGCCGTTCCTGCTCGGCCTGCAGCCGGCCGACATCGTCGCGGGCACACGCTACCTCGACGTGCCGGACAGCACGCAGCGGCGCTTTCGCGGCTCGCTGGGCGGCCAGTCGAAGCGCAAGTTCGGCCTTGCCTGGACGGGTCGCCGGCAGGCACAGGAAAACCGCTCGATGCCGTTCGACGCGCTCGCGCCGCTGCTCGCGCTGCCGGACATCGACTGGATCGTGCTGCAGCCGGCGCTCGACGACGACGAACGGGCACGCGTCGACGCGCATCCCCGCATGCATCGCCTCGACGGGCGGCTGAACGACTTCGCCGACACGGCAGCGCTGATCGAACGGCTCGACGGCGTCGTCACGATCGATACGGCGGTCGCGCACCTCGCGGGCGCGCTCGGCAAGCCGCTGTGGATCATGCTGCCGTTCGCGCCCGACTGGCGCTGGTTCACCGGCGACGACTGTCCGTGGTATCCGCGAGCGAGGCTCGCCCGCCAGTCCGCACCGGGACAATGGCTCGACGTGGCGGCGGCGGTCGCCGCCGCGCTGCGCGACGCCTGAATACCCGAGCGCAGACAAAAAAAGGGAGCGCGGCGCGCTCCCTTTTTTCAGTCGACGTGATGCGATACAGGCGGCGTCAGGCCGACTTGTACTGGTTGCGCGCTTCGCGCGTGCGATACAACACGAGCGTCGCGATCAATCCGCAGAATGCAGCGACGCTCAGCCACAGCCCCGGTGCCGCCTTGTTGCCGGTCTCGTGGATCAGCAACGTCGAGATCGCCGGCGTGAACCCGCCGATCGTCGTCGCGAGGCTGTATGCGAGCGAGAAGCCGGCCGTGCGCACATCGGCCGGCATCACTTCGGTCAGCGCGACGACCATCGCGCCGTTGTACGAGCCGTACAGGAACGACAGCCACAGCTCGACCGCGAGCAGCCGCAGGAACGACGGATCCGCCACGAGCCACAGCACGGCCGGATAGGCCGACAGCAGCGTGAGCACCGTGAACGCGATCAGCACCGGGCGGCGGCCGATGCGATCCGACAACGCGCCGGACAGCGGCAGCCAGACGAGATTGGACAGGCCGACGCAGACGGTCACGACGAGTGCGTCGAGCGACGACAGGTGCAGCACTTCCTTGCCGAACGTCGGCGTGTATGCGGTGATCATGTAGAACGACACCGTCGTCATGATCACCATCCCCATGCCGGCGATCACGACGCCCCAGTTTTCGAGCATCGAGCGCATGATCTCGCCCATCGTCGGACGGTGACGCTTCGCGAGGAATTCGTCGGTTTCCTTCAGCGAACGACGGATCAGGAACAGGAACGGAACGATCAGGCAACCGATCAGGAACGGAATGCGCCAACCCCACGCGGTCATGTCCTCGGCCGGCAACGCGCGGTTCAGCAGCACGCCGACGAACGCGGCGAACACGACCGCCACCTGCTGGCTGCCCGATTGCCACGACGTATAGAACCCCTTGTGCCCCTTCGTCGCGATCTCCGACAGGTAGACGGACACGCCGCCGAGCTCGACGCCCGCGGAAAAGCCCTGCAGCAGCCGGCCGAGCAGCACGAGCACCGGCGCGAGCACGCCGATCGTCGCGTAACCCGGTATCGAGGCCACCGTGAGCGTGCCGAGCGCCATCAGCCCGAGGGTCAGGATCAGCCCCTTGCGGCGGCCGTGATGGTCGATGTACGCGCCGAGCACGATCGCGCCGACCGGGCGCATCAGAAAGCCCGCGCCGAACACCGACAGCGACAGCATCAGCGACGCGAACGCGTTGCCGCTCGGAAAGTACGTTTTCGCGATGGCCGACGCGTAATACCCGTAGACCATGAAGTCGTACATTTCCAGGAAGTTGCCGCTGACGACCCGGAACACGGTACGGAATTTCGATTCCTGCGCGACGGCGTGTGTGGCTGTGGACATGGAGTTCTCTCGGCTCGGAAGGCGCGACCTGCGCGCCGTGGGGATCCGACGATGCGTCGCGCCGGGCCGGCGCGCACGGGCATCGCTGCCAGCCGGCGGCGCCGCGCGCAACGATGCGCATGCCGGCATGGTTGGCGAATGATGACACGCGAAGCCGACAATTGCCTTGTACCGGGCCGGCGTTGCGGACGCCGCGTCCGGCTCGTACGAATCGCCGCGAAAGGCGCATCAAAATCAGATTGATCCGATCGACCGATCGCGATCGCCTGACCACAATGTCACGATTTGCGACGCACTCCGCGCCGCGGCCGGCCACGCGGCCCGCGTCGCACCGCGTACCGCCCTCATGATTCCATCGCCCCTCGTTTCCGTCGAAGGCTCGATCGCCCGCCCTCGCGTCGCGCCGCTCGACGGCGTGCCGCCGTTCGGCCGCGAATGGCGGTTCGGCGCCGCGTCCGGCAGCCGCTCCGACATCCGCTGCGTGGCAACGTTGACGACTTCGTGCATCGACGTCGACGCGCCGCATCGCACCTGCCGCTGGCAACCGCTGGCCGCCGTACAGCCGTCGTCAGCGGGCGTACCGGCCGTGGCGGCCGGCGCCGCCGGTCGGCATCGGCACATCGCACGTGCCGTCAATCCAGCACACGACCGGCGGGCACGGCATGCCGCCTGCTGGAGCATCGGCGCACTCGCGATCATCGGCGGGCTGATCGTCGCCCACGAACCGTTTCCGGATGTCGCGCGTTCGCCGGTAATGCAAATCGCCAGCGCCGTGCCGGAGCACGCGACGGAATTCACGGGTCGAGTGCGGAACGCCGGGGCCGAGCCCGCCACGGCCATCACGCCGGCACGGCACCACTCGGCGCGGGCCGTTGCCAGTACACCTATCACATCGTCGCAGCCCGCACGCGACGCTGCGCTCGCGCCGTCGCCGCGACTCGCCGACGCCAACGCCGCGCCGGACGTACGACGCGCCGCCACCGCGGCGGCACCGTCGCCGAATCGACCGAACGGCACGCACGCCACAGCCGCGCAAGTCCACCCGCCTTCCGCGCCGCGGTTCGCCGGCCGCCCATCGATCGCGCACGTCGCATCGCGCATGCCAATACCTGGTCGCGCCGGTTCACTACCGGTTCCGGACACCCGGCACGACCAGCACGCTTCGCTCGACGATCCGCTCACGCGGATCGCGATGGCGAACGCGCTGCACGCCGAACGCCCGGCTCGAACAACCGCTGCGCCCGCCGCCGGTTTCGACTGGACGACGCACCTGTCCCACCGCCGCCTGACCGACACACCCACCACGCTCACCCGCTGACGCGCGGGCAATAAAAAACCCGGCGAAGCACGCTGCGCCGGGTTTTCGTTCGTCGACCGGTCCGTCGGGCCGGCCGCTCGTCACTTGTGCGCGGGCAACCCAGTTTCGGCCTGCCGCTCGAGTTGCCGTACCTGCTCCTGCAGGTCGCGCAACTGCAGCTGCGCCGCCCGCTTCTCGACCTGCAGCGCCTGCGCCTGTTCATGCGCCGACTTCTGCCGCTGCGCGACCTCGGCCTGCTGGCTGCGCGCGACGCTCAGGTCGGCCTGCAGTTGCTGCGCACGATTCGCCTGCAGCGCGATCACGCGTTCGAGAAACGCCTTCTGCGCCTGCAGTTCGGTGCGGCGGATTTCGACGTCCGCGAGTTGCGTCGTCTGCTGGACGAAGTTCGCGTACACCATTTCCGCGCGGGTCTTCTCCTGCGACTTGACCACGCGCCACAGATGCTTGTCCTGGAACAGCGCGACGTAATACGTCATCTCGCGCGGATCGAACATCAGGCTCGCGCCGTAGCTGCCGTTGTAGGTGGTGCGCATCTCGACGATTCGCCCGTCGTGCAGCATCTGCGTGAGCTCGGCGACGTTGCCTTGCGCGGTCGCATCCGTCGCGGAGGCAGCGGACGCGTCGGAAGGAGAAGCCGCCTGCGCGGCATCGCCGCGCAGGCTCGTCACCGCGGGGCGCGAGCCCGCGACCGGCGCGGTCGCGTCGACGGACCACGCCGCGCCCGCGTGCACGCAGGCGGCCAGCGCAACGATCCACGTTGCGCATCGGGCAGGGGAAAAATCTCGGAAGGCCAACGTCAGACTCCGGCGAACGAATCGAGAGTCGCGATTATCGTTCAAAACGAAACGGCCGCATCTCGAATTTAACGGGATGCGGCCGGCCTTCCTGCTCGGTACTGCAAACGCCGGCTACAGGCGCGTTTCGCGTGCCGCGCGCAGGAATGCATCGAGCAGCGGCGTGCAGTCGAGCAGTTCGGCGCCGCCCGCGCGATGAAACTCCGGGTGCCATTGCACGCCGACGACGAACGGCGCGCGCCGGTAGCGAATGCCTTCGATGATCCCGTCGCCGGCCGACACGGCCTCGATGTTCAGATCGCGGCCGAGATCGCGGATCGCCTGATGGTGGATCGAGTTCACGATCGCTTCGCTGCGCCCGGGAAACATGCTCGCCAGCGTCGACGAGTCCGGGAAGCGGATCGCGTGGCGATGCTGGTCGTAATGCTCGCTCACGTGCGCGTTCGCGGTCGGTACGTCGGTCGCGATGTCCTGGTACAGCGACCCGCCGAACGCGACGTTGATCAGCTGGCAACCGCGGCACACGCCGAGCACCGGCTTGCCGGACTCGACGAACTCGTGAAACAGCTCGAGCTCGTACATGTCGCGCACGCGATCGCCCGGCCATTCGGGGCGCGCGTCCGACGCCGCGTACGTTTGCGGCGACACGTCGGCGCCGCCTTGCAGCAGCAGGCCGTCGAGATGCTTCGCGTAGTCGCGCAGGCGGATGTTGCTCGGATGCAGCATGCCCTGGTGACCGACGGTCGGGATCATGAACACGAGCACGTCGCGCGACATCACCCAGTGCGCGATCGATTCCTCGAGATACTGCAGCGTCTTGCCGCGCAGCCCCTTCGCGCCGGGCTCCGGATGGAAGATCCGCGCCGACACGCCGATGCGCAGCGTGCGCTGCGTGATCCGCTGGCCGGCGCGATCGAACATCCGGCGTGCGCGCGCCGCGATGATCCGGCCGAATACCGACCACGGCGTGTCGCTTTGCTTCAGATAAGCCGGCGGCACGTTCTGCGCGCTCGCGGGCGGCGGGCGCGGCGTGTCGAAATCCGGCTGCGCGCCGAAACCGGGCGGCGCTGCACCGGGTTTCGGCGGCGCTGCACTGCCTTCGGCAGCGGCCGTCGTGCCCGCGGCGCCCGGCTCGGACGCCGCCGCGACCGGCGCTGCGCCATTCGCCGCGGCGACCTGCGCAGCGGCAGCCTGCGTGGCGGGCGCCTCCGGCGTGGGCGCCGGACCGGAACGGGGGGAATCGGTGGAAGCGGAAGAAGTGCCGGGCAGACCGGCCGGGGAAGGCGTGTTTTCGCTCATGACGATGGTCTGGTACGTCGCTCGCGCGTATTGGATTGACGAGGATTCATTATGCTTCAGTGCACGATCGCGCGGTAAACCTGCAACATCCTGTCGAAATTGTTGCAAGTCGTCGCATCCCCCGCCGGACGTGCCACCGGCCTCCATTCGATGGTATCGAAGGTCGTCCGGGCGAACTGGACATCAGTGATATATCACAATAATATTCACGGATCGTCCACGTTGCCCGATCGCCCGCGCCATGACCGCGCCCTGTCCGGCCACCGCGCCCCCGCCTGCATGAACGCCCTGACCGACGCCCTCCACGACCGGCCCGCCGCATCGGCGGTCAGCCTCGCCGACCGCGCGTACGCGCTGATCCAGCGCGACATCATCACGATGCGCCTGAAGCCGGGCGCCGCGCTCAACGAAGCCGACCTCGTGGCCCGCACCGGCATCGGCCGCACGCCCGTCCATCAGGCCGTCCACCGGCTGGTGCTCGAAGGGCTGCTGTCCGTGATGCCGCGCAAGGGGCTGATGGTGCAACCGCTGTCGCTCGACGACATCGCCGCGGTGATCGACGTGCGCCGCATCAACGAAGCGCATTGCGTCGAACTCGCCGCCCGCCACGCAACGCCCGACGATCTCGCGCGCATGGCCGCGCTGCTCGACGACGGCCAGGCCTGCGTCGACTCGCACGACGTCGAGGGCATGATGGAGCTCGACCGCGCGTTTCATCAGACGATCGCCGCGGCGGCACGCAACACGGTGCTCGCGGAAATCCTGCGCGCGCTGCACGAACGCTCGCTGCGCTTCTGGTTCGTCACGCTGTCCGAGCCGCATCACCTGTCCGACGTCCAGCACGAACACCGCGAACTGTTCGAGCGGCTGTCCGCGCGCGACGCCGCCGGCGCACGCACGGCCGTCGAACGCCACATCGATTCGTTTCGCGCCACCCTTGTCCAACACCTTCGCCCCTGAGCCGCCCATGACCACCTTCACGCCCTTCCCTCCGCTCGCCCAGCTCGCCGCCGACCTCGCCGCCGGCCGGACCACGAGCCGCGCGCTCGTCGACGTCGCGCTCGACCGGATCGCCGATCCGGCCGGCCAGGGTGCCGCCGTCTTCACCGAAGTCGACGCCGACAACGCGCGCGCGGCCGCCGACGCGCACGACCGCCTGCGTGCCGCGGGCACCGTGCTGTCGCCGCTCGCGGGCATCCCCGTATCGGTGAAGGATCTGTTCGACGTCGCGGGCCAGGTAACGCGCGCCGGTTCGCGCGTGCTCGACGGGGCGCCGCCCGCCAGGGCCGACGCGGTCGCCGTCGCGCGGCTCAAGCGCGCGGGCGCGGTGCTGGTCGGCCGCACCAACATGAGCGAGTTCGCGTTCTCGGGGCTCGGGCTGAATCCGCACTTCGGCAATCCGCGCTCGCCGTACCACCGCGACGTGCCGGGCGATGCACGGATTTCCGGCGGCTCGTCGTCGGGCGCGGCCGCGTCCGTCGCCGACGGGATGGCCGCCGTCGCGCTCGGCACCGACACCGGCGGCTCGATCCGCATTCCGGCCGCCCTGTGCGGGCTGACCGGCTTCAAGCCGACCGCGAGCCGGATCCCGACGCAAGGCGGCGTGCCGCTGTCGACCACGCTCGACTCGTTCGGCCCGATCGGCCTGACGGTTGCCTGCTGCGCACTCGTCGACCGGATGCTCGCGGGCCTCGAACCGCACGTGCCGGCCGCGCGGCCGCTCGAAGGCGTGCGGCTCGGCGTGCTGACCAATTACGTGACCGACGGCGTCGACGCCGACGTCGCCGCCGCGCTCGACGCATCGCTGAAGCACCTCGAAGCCGCGGGCGCGATCGTCACTGAAGTGCGCTTTTCCGCGCTCGACCGGCTGCCGGACATCAACCGCTTCGGCTTCTCGCCGATCGAGGCGTACGCGTGGCATCGCCCGCTGCTCGCGCAGCACCGCGACCAATACGACCCGCGCGTGCTGTCGCGCATCCTGAAGGGCGAGCCGGCGAGCGCGGCCGACTATCTCGACCTGCTCGCCGCCCGCCACGCGATGCTGGAAGAAGCGGCACACACCGTCTGGTCGCGCTTCGACGCACTCGTCGCGCCGACGGTGCCGGTCGTGCCGCCGCGCATCGCCGAACTCGAAGCGGACGACGCCGCGTTCACGCGCACCAATGCGCTGATCCTGCGCAATCCGAGCGCCTTCAACTTCCTCGACGCATGCGCGCTGTCGCTGCCGTGCCATCCGCGCGACGCGGCGCCGGTCGGCCTGATGCTGGCGGCCGCGCCGCATCGCGACGACGCGCTGCTCGCGATCGGCCAGGCGGTCGAGGCCGTGCTGAACACGATCCGGTGACCGCCCGCGCGGCATGACGGCGGGCTATGGACCGGACGAAGCGACGGCGGCCGGGTGCCGCACGCGCGCCGTCAGTTTCGTGCCAGATCGTTCGCGCTAAAATCGCGCGATTGTTTATCGGACCGACCAACGACAGGAATCCCGCCGACATGAACGACTCCACGCTCGCACTCCGCCGTGAACGCCGCCTGCTGATGCTGCTCGGCTGGGTGTGCATCGCCCTGCTGGCCGGCGCGCTGTATCTGCAGTACGTGAAGAACGAAGATCCGTGTCCGCTGTGCATCATCCAGCGCTACTTCTTCGCGGCGATCGGGATCTTCGCGTTCCTGGCCGCGGGGATGCGCAACTGGCGCGGCATCTGGGTGCTCGAGCTGCTGATCGCGATCGCCGCGGCCGGCGGCGTCGGCACCGCCGCGCGGCATCTGTCGATCCAGATGAATCCGGGCTTCAGCTGCGGCTTCGACACGCTGCAGCCGATCGTCGACAGCCTGCCGCCCGCCCAGTGGTTCCCCGGCATGTTCAAGGTTGCCGGCCTGTGCGAGACGGTCTACCCGCCGATCTTCGGGATCCTGCTGCCCGGCTGGGCGCTGATCGGCTTCGCCGTGATCCTGATTGCCGTCGCCTCGAGCCTCTGGCGCCATCGCCGCAAGCTGGCGGGCTGACCGGCCGCGCCGCGCGAACCGGCCGACCGGTCGAGGCCACGTGGCCGCGTGGCCGCGTGGCCGCTTCGTCCGGCTCGGCCCACGACACCGGCGCGACCCCGATGCGGCCGCACCCTGCCGGCCGCGCGTAAACACCTATCCCCGCCGCCGTCCCGATTCACGGGCGAACGCGCGTCGCACGAGATCCGCGCGCACGCCCCGCCACACATGCGTTTCGGCCCGACGCCCGCGCATCGGCGCCCGGATCCCGCGCGGCGGGCCTATGATCGACATGATCGCCGTCTGATAGCCCGGATCACCGCCCGGCAATGTTCCCGCCGCCTTGCGGTGCTATCTTCACGACTGGATGGCGATCTACGTGCGCGAGGCCAGGCGGTCTCACCTCCTGCGTAACGCGCGCCCGATCCGCAATGTCGACTGGATTCATCATGACAACGCAAACCATCCGCATCCGTCACCCTCATGGCGTCCGCACGTTGCGCGGCGTCGTTCGCGTGCGCCTTCGGCGCACGGCCACCGCACTGAACCCGTCGTGCGGCCGGCCCGCCTCGCTCCCGTCCGTCCTCGTTGCCGCCGCGCCCGCCAGCCCGCGCCGCGCGTCGTGCCGAATCGTCCGGAACGGAGCGTGCTGATGGAAGCCTGGCTCGGCGATCTGCAGCAACTGCTCGCACACGGCGAAGCGGCCGTGCTCGTGACGGTCGCGCATACCGACGGCTCCGCGCCGCGCGAGGCCGGCACCAAGATGCTCGTCACGCGCGACACGGCCCGCCATACGATCGGCGGCGGTCATCTGGAATGGAAGGCGATCGAGATCGCGCGGCACCTGCTGAAGGACGGCGCGCACGTGCCCCATGCGCGCCGGCTCGAACGGCTCGCGCTCGGCCCGAGCCTCGGCCAGTGCTGCGGGGGCGCGGTCGTGCTCGCGTTCGAGCGGCTCGACGTCGGCGACCTCGGCTGGATCATGTCGCTCGCGAAGCGCGTCGCGGCCGGCGCCGCGACCGTGCGTAGCGTATCATTCGGCCCCTCGCCGGGCGCGCCGCTGCTGAGCGAGCCCGAATCGCCGGCCGCGCGTGCCGATTGCCTGCTGTGGGAAACCGGCGGTGTAGCGTTGATGACCGAAACGATCGCGCCATATGCGTTCCCCGTCGTGCTGTTCGGCGCCGGGCACATCGGCACCGCGCTCGTGAAGGTGCTGGCGACGCTGCCGTGCCACGTGCGCTGGATCGACGGCCCCGATGCGGTGTTCCCGCCGGCCGAGGCACTCGCCGGGATCGGCAATCTCGCGATCGACGCGCTTGCCAGCCCGGCCGATGCCGTCGACACGGCGCCGCCGCACGCGTACTTCGTCGTGATGACGCACGACCACGCACTCGATTTCATGCTGGCCGAGCGCATCCTGCGGCGCGGCGACTATGCATACTTCGGGATGACCGGCTCGCACACCAAGCGCGCGCAGTTCGATCATCGGCTGGCGGCGATCGGCATCGACCCGGCCCAGGTCGCGCGGATGCGCTGCCCGATCGGCGTCGAAGGCATCATCGACAAGGCACCCGAAGTGATCGCGATCTCGGTGGCCGCGCAGTTGCTGCAGGCCGTCGAGGCGAACGCACCCGTGCAGGCTTCCCCAACATTCTGACCGACCAAGAACAACGCCATGACCCCGACATTCAAGGACAAGATCGCCCGCGCTCCGAAAGCGGAGCTGCACATCCATATCGAAGGCTCGCTCGAGCCCGAACTGATTTTCGCGCTCGCGCAGCGCAACGGCGTGAAGCTCGCGTACGAATCGATCGACGCACTGCGTGCCGCATACGCGTTCACCGACCTGCAGTCGTTCCTCGACATCTATTACGCCGGCGCGAGCGTGCTGCTGACCGAGCAGGATTTCTACGACATGACGGCCGCGTACTGCGAACGCGCGCTCGCCGACAACGTCGTCCACACCGAGCTGTTCTTCGACCCGCAGACGCACACCGAACGCGGCGTGCCGATCGAGACGGTGGTGGCCGGCATCGACCGCGCGCTCGCCGATGCCGAGCAGCGCGGGCTGTCGAGCAAGCTGATCCTGTGTTTCCTGCGCCACCTGCCGGAAGAAGATGCGCTCGCGACGTTCGACGCCGCGCTGCCGCTGTTCGAACGCTATCGCCATCGGCTGATCGGCGTCGGGCTCGACTCGTCCGAACTCGGCCATCCGCCGACGAAGTTCGCGCGCGTGTTCGAGAAGGCGCGCGCGCTCGGGCTGAAGCTCGTCGCGCATGCGGGCGAGGAAGGCCCGCCCGCCTATATCTACGAAGCGCTCGACGTGCTGAAGGTCGACCGGATCGACCACGGCGTGCGCAGCATCGAGGATGCGGCGCTCGTCGAACGCCTCGCGCGCACGCGCACGGCGCTGACCGTATGTCCGCTGTCGAACCTGAAGCTGTGCGTGTTCGACGACATGGCGAAGCACACGCTGAAGGCGCTGCTCGATCGCGGCGTCGCGGTGACGATCAACTCCGACGATCCGGCCTATTTCGGCGGCTACGTCAATGACAACTACTTCGCGACGGTCGACGGGCTGCAGCTGGCGGACGCCGAAGTGCACGCGGTGATTCGCAACGGCTTCGAGGCGTCGTTCGTCGACGCCGCGCAGCGCGATGCGCTGATTGAACGTCTCGATTCGTACTGGCAGGCCGCGTGACGGCCGGCATCGAGGTTCGCTAGACAGATGAAACACCGCAACGACATCCGCTTCGCGACGACCGGCCCGGCGTTGTGCCGCACCGGCCGCCTGCGTGCGCCGGGCACGCAGGCCGGCATCGCGTCCGTCGTACGCGTGGCGACGGTGTTGTGCATCGTCGCGCGCCGCAGCCTGCCGCTGCGCGTCGTGCAACGACTGTTGCGGCTCGCGATGCTGCTCGCCGGCGAGCCGGTCGCCGTGATCGCGATCGCCATCGCGATGGCGGCGCTGTCCGCCGGTACGTCGGCCATCGCGGCGACGGCCGCCGCGCTTGCGTACGCGATCGCAGTCCGCGCCGCCGCCTGCGCGGCTCGCCGCATCGCGCACGCCCGGGCCGCCCCCGCCGCGTCGTCGCCCGCGCGGCACCGACCGTTTTCTTCTGTTCGCCTTACCTTGATGCAGGACCCTTCGTCATGACGCAAACCGCTTTCCGTTCCCAGCTGCTGACCTTCAACGGCGACCCGGCGCAGTCGAGCCAGGCCGCGAACCACGAGACCGACGGCCTCCTGATCGTCGACGACGGCAAGGTCGTCGCGGCCGGCCCGCATGCACGGCTGGCCGCGACGCTCGCGCGCGACGCGGTCGTCCACGACCTGCGCGACAAGCTGATCGTGCCCGGCTTCATCGATACGCACATCCACTATCCGCAGACGGACATGATCGCGTCGCCGGCCCCCGGCCTGCTGCCGTGGCTCGACAAGTACACGTTCCCGACCGAGCGCCAGTTCGGCGATCCGGAGCACGCGCGCGAAGTCGCCGACTTCTTCGTCGACGAATTGCTCGCGTGCGGCACGACGAGCGCGCTCGTCTACTGCACCGTGCACAAGCAGTCGGCCGACGCGCTGTTCGCGGCGAGCGATGCGCGCGACCTGCGGATGATCGCGGGCAAGGTGCTGATGGACCGCAACTGCCCCGAGTTCCTGCGCGACACCGCGCAATCGGGCTATGACGACAGCGCCGAGCTGATCGGCCGCTGGCACGGCAAGGGCCGTCAGATGTACGCGCTCACGCCGCGCTTCGCGCCGACCTCCACCGAGGCGCAGCTCGAGGCGTGCAGCGAACTCGCGCGCCGCCATCCGGACGTGTTCGTGCAGAGCCACGTCGCGGAAAACGTCGACGAAGTGAAATGGGCGGCCGAGCTGTTCCCGGGCCACCGCAGCTATCTCGACATCTACGATCGTTACGGGCTGCTGCGCCCGCGCGCGGTGTACGGCCACTGCATCCATCTCGACGACGAGGACCGTCGCCGGATGGCCGAGACGCGCACCGTCGTCGCGCACTGCCCGACGTCGAACTTCTTCCTCGGCAGCGGGCTGTTCGACTTCGACAAGGCCGGCGAATACGACGTGCCCGTCACGCTCGCCACCGACGTCGGCGGCGGCACGTCGTTCTCGATGCTGCAGACGATGAACGAGGCGCACAAGGTGGCGCGGCTGTCGGGCCACCACCTGAGCGCGACGCGGATGTTCTGGCTCGCGACGGCCGGCGCCGCGCAGGCGCTCGATCTCGCCGACACGGTCGGCACGCTCGCGCCGCGCACCGAAGCCGACTTCGTCGTGCTCGACCCGCGGGCCACGCCGCTGCTCGCACGCCGCACGAAGCGCGCGGAGTCGCTCGAGGAACTGCTGTTCGCATTCGCGCTGCTCGGCGACGACCGCGCCGTGTACCGCACGTACGCGGCCGGCCGGCTCGTGCACGAGCGCGGTGCCGCACGCCGCGCCGCCGCGTAACCGGCGCACCTGAGCCCCACCCTGCTCCGGCATGCGCTGCGGCGCATGCCGGAGCCGTCGAATTCACCGCGCGCGGCACGCGCCGTGCTAGAATTCGCCGCTCATTGGGGAGTAGCCGCTCCGCTCGATGTCCCGCGCCCCCGGCGCGCATCGTGACGGAGGCGTCCGTCAACAGACTTGGCCGTTCGGCCATGGCGGGCGCAGCCACCAAGGCCTGGCGAGACCGATGGTTCACTGCGCGCCGCATCAGGGCCCGGCGCGCGGCGGATCGTCGCTCGCACGCACAACATCGGCCCGTGGAACCCCATACGTGTCCCAAGCATTCCTGATCTCCACCGGCGCCGTCGCCCTCGCTGAAATCGGCGACAAGACCCAACTGCTGTCCCTCGTGCTGGCCGCGCGCTATCGCAAGCCCGTGCCGATCATTCTCGGCGTGCTGGTTGCGACGGTCGTGAACCACGGCTTCGCCGGTGCGCTCGGCGAATGGCTCGGCATTCTCGTCACGCCGTCGATCATGCGCTGGGCGCTCGCGTTCTCGTTCATCGCGATGGGCTTGTGGATCCTCGTGCCGGACAAGCTCGATGCGGACGAAGCCAATGCGAACCGCTCGCGGCTCGGCGTGTTCGGCGCGACGCTCGTCGCGTTCTTCCTCGCGGAAATGGGCGACAAGACGCAGATCGCGACCGTCGCGCTCGCCGCGCGCTTCCAGGATTACATCGGCGTGGTGGCCGGCACGACCTTCGGGATGACGCTGGCGAACGTACCCGCGATCCTGCTGGGCGACCGTTTCGCGCACCGCCTGCCGACCAAGCTGGTGCACGGCATCGCGGCCGTGCTGTTCGTCGTGCTGGGGGCGCTGGCGCTGCTGGGCGTCGGCGTCTGACGCACGCAGGCAAGTGGCGCGGCCGGGCGGCCGCGCCGGTGTCGATACCGCGTTACTTCGCGACCGCCGCACCCGATGCCGGCGCCGCCGGCACCACGCGCTCGTTGGTGGCCGGCGCGGCCGGCCCGCCGCGCTTGTCGACCGGCAGCCGCACCGTGCGGATCGCCCCGTTCGACAACGGGAAATCGGCGAGCGCGCTGCGCGCGAGAAACGGCATCGCATACAGCAGCGCGCCGTTGTCGCCCGTGGTGCGCGCGGTCACGTTATAGACCTCCTTGCCGGTCGCGCGCTCGGTGATCCGGATGCCGAGCGTGTAGTCGAACACCTGGTAGGTCTGCGCGACGTAGCCGGCCGGCATCGGCCCCCAGGGCCCCCACGGGCCCCACGGCCCGCCCCGCCAGTACGGCCCCGGCCCCATGAACCACGGGTCGTAGTAGACCGGCTGCGGCACCGTCACCAGATCGCTGCCGACCCCGTAGGCCAGCCCGACCAGATAGCGTGCCTGCGCGGCCGGCACCTGGCGGAACGCATACGCGGACAGTTCGTTCGCGACGATCGGCTCGTAGGTCGACTGCTCGATGCTGTGCTTGTGCGCGTCGCTGCGCGTGAAGGCGTAAGTGCGCGTCGCGTCGCTGCCGCTCCAGTCGGAGAAGGCCGTGACCTGTGTCGTCACGTAGCTGGTGCAGCCCGTCAGCAGCGCCACGCACAGCGCCGCCGCCCAGCCCGCACCGCGTTGAATCCATTCATGTTTCATGTCGATCCTCGTCGATCCGTCACCCGTTCGTCGCACCGCGCGAACTGCACGGGATGCCGATAATACGCGGACTGCCGGAACCGGTAAAAAGTTCGCGCGGCACGCGGCCGCAAGCCTTTGTACAATGGCCCGGTTCAGCCGGCCCGTGCTGCGGGCCCGATCCCCACTCCACCGATCTCGACGACCATGTCCGACAACGCCTCCTCCACCGTGATCCGCCGCGCCGACTACACGCCGCCGGCCTTCCTCATCGATTCCGTCGCACTCGAATTCGATCTCGCGCCGGCCCGCACGATCGTCAGGAACACGATGCGCGTGCGCCGCAATCCGGACGCGGCGCCCACTCCGCATCTGGAGCTGATGGGCGAAGCGCTCGAATTCCTCGGCGCACGGCTCGACGGCGCGCCGTATGGTCCGGTGCGCGCGCACGACCACGGGCTGACCGTCGAAAACGTGCCCGATGCGTTCGAGCTTACGCTCGACAGCGCGTGCGCGCCGGACCAGAACACGACGCTGTCCGGCCTGTACGTATCGAGCGGCAACTTCTTCACGCAGTGCGAGGCCGAAGGCTTTCGCCGCATCACCTACTTCCTCGACCGTCCCGACGTGATGGCGTCGTACACCGTCACGCTGCGCGCCGACAAGACCGCGTACCCGGTGCTGCTGTCGAACGGCAATCTCGTCGACTCGGGCGAGCTGGCCGACGGCCGCCACTTCGCGAAATGGGAGGACCCGTTCCGCAAGCCGAGCTACCTGTTCGCGCTGGTCGCGGGCAAGCTCGTCGCGATCGAGGAGAAGATCACGTCCGGCTCCGGCAAGGAAAAGCTGCTGCAGGTGTGGGTCGAACCGGCCGATCTCGACAAGACCCGTCACGCGATGGATTCGCTGATCCATTCGATCCGCTGGGATGAAAAGCGCTTCGGCCTCGAGCTCGATCTCGACCGCTTCATGATCGTCGCGGTCGGCGACTTCAACATGGGCGCGATGGAAAACAAGGGGCTCAACATCTTCAATACGAAGTACGTGCTGGCGAACCCCGAGACCGCGACCGACACCGACTTCGCGAACATCGAATCGGTGGTCGGCCACGAGTACTTCCACAACTGGACCGGCAACCGCGTGACCTGCCGCGACTGGTTCCAGCTGAGCCTGAAGGAAGGGCTGACCGTGTTCCGCGACCAGGAGTTCTCGGCCGACATGGCCGCGGGCGACGACGTCGAGTCGGCGGCCCGCGCGGTCAAGCGCATCGAGGACGTGCGCGTGCTGCGCCAGCTGCAGTTCGCCGAGGATGCGGGCCCGATGGCGCATCCGGTGCGTCCGGAAAGCTACGTCGAGATCAACAACTTCTACACGATGACCGTCTACGAGAAAGGCTCGGAAGTCGTGCGGATGTACCAGACGCTGTTCGGCCGCGACGGCTTCCGCAAGGGGATGGACCTGTACTTCCAGCGCCACGACGGTCAAGCGGTGACGTGCGACGACTTCCGTCACGCGATGGCCGACGCGAACGGGCGCGACCTCGCGCAATTCGAGCGCTGGTACAGCCAGGCCGGCACGCCGCGCGTGTCGGTGCGCACCGCGTACGACGCGGCTGCACGCCGCTACACGGTCACGCTCGCGCAGGGCTACGGCGACGCGTCGCCGGCCGCGCGCGAGACGCAGCAAGGGCCGCTGCTGATTCCGTTCGCGATCGGCCTGATCGGCCGTGACGGCCGCGACCTGCCGTTGCGCCTCGACGGCGAAGCCGCCGCATCGGGCACGACGCGCGTGCTCGACTTCACCGACACCGAGCAGACCTTCACGTTCGTCGACGTTCCGGCGGAGCCGCTGCCGTCGCTGCTGCGCAATTTCTCCGCGCCGGTGATCGTCGAATACGACTACGGCGACGACGACCTCGCGTTCCTGCTCGCGCACGACAGCGACCCGTTCAACCGCTGGGAAGCCGGCCAGCGCCTCGCGACACGCGCGCTGCTGACGCTCGCCGCGCGTGCCGCCGCGAACGAACCGCTCACGCTCGGCGCGAATTTCGTCGCCGCGTTCCGCCGCGTGCTGACCGATGAAAACCTGTCGCCCGCGTTCCGCGAGCTCGCACTGACGCTGCCGTCGGAAACCTATCTGGCCGACCAGATGGCGGAAGCCGATCCGGCCGCCGTGCATCGCGCGCGCCAATTCGTACGCCGCCAGCTCGCGACCGCGCTGCACGCCGAGTGGCTCGCCGCGTACGAGCAGCACCAGACGCCGGGCGCGTACGAGCCGACGCCTGAAGCCTCCGGCCGCCGCGCGCTGAAGAACCTCGCGCTCGCGTATCTCGCCGAACTCGAGGATCCGGCCGACGCCGTGCGCATCGCGACCGCGCAGTACGACGCGGCGAACAACATGACCGATCGCGCCGCCGCGCTCGGCGCACTGCTGTCCGCCGCGGCGGCCGGTGCGAACGACGCGGCCGCGCGCGCGCTCGACGACTTCTACCGCCGCTTCGAAAAGGAAGCGCTCGTGATCGACAAGTGGTTCGCGATGCAGGCCGCGCAGCGCGGCACGCCGGCCCAGCCGACGCTCGCGAAGGTCCGCACGCTGATGGCCCACCCCGCGTTCAACCTGAAGAACCCGAACCGCGCGCGCGCGCTGATCTTCAGCTTCTGCGCGGCGAACCCGGCGCAATTCCACGCGGCGGACGGCTCGGGCTACGCGTTCTGGGCCGAACAGGTGCTCGCGCTCGACGCGATCAACCCGCAGGTCGCCGCGCGCCTCGCCCGCTCGCTCGAACTGTGGCGCCGCTTTACGCCGGCGCTGCGCGACCGGATGCGCGAAGCGCTCGAGCAGGTCGCGGCCGGTGCCAAATCGCGCGACGTGCGCGAGATCGTCGAGAAGGCGCTCGCGTAACGTCACGCACGCGACTCGCCGCGCGCGCGAGCGCGACGAAGCCGGTGCCGCCCCGTTGCGGCGCCGGCTTTTTTGTCGTCTGAAGGTTGGCGGCCGGGCGCCGGACCGCGCGTTCGGCCCCCCGGTTTTACCGCCGCTGCCCGGCCGATCCGCCGCGCCGTGCACGCCGGAGCCCGGCCGAACCGCGCGGCCGACCATGTAACCGGACGAAAAAAGGCGGCGGCTCGGGAGGCGCGCCGGGTAAAATTGCGGCAATTCAAGGATTCTTTGGCCTCTCGGAGTCTGTCATGTCCATTGCCCGCCGCACCACGCTGTCCAAGTTCCTGATCGAGCAGCAGCGTGAGACCAACAACCTCCCCGCCGACCTCCGCCTGCTGATCGAAGTCGTCGCCCGCGCGTGCAAGGCGATCAGCTACAACGTGTCGAAGGGCGCGCTCGGCGATGCACTCGGCACCGCCGGCAGCGAGAACGTCCAGGGCGAAGTGCAGAAGAAGCTCGACATCCTGTCGAACGAGATCCTGCTCGACGCGAACGAATGGGGCGGCAACCTCGCCGCGATGGCATCGGAGGAAATGGAAACGTTCTTCCCGATCCCGGCGAACTACCCGCGCGGCGAATACCTGCTCGTGTTCGACCCGCTCGACGGCTCGTCGAACATCGACGTGAACGTGTCGATCGGCACGATCTTCTCGGTACTGCGCTGCCCGGACGGCAAGCTGGCCACCGAGGAATCGTTCCTGCAGCCGGGCACGGAGCAGGTCGCGGCCGGCTACGCGGTGTACGGCCCGCAAACCGTGTTCGTGCTGACGACCGGCAACGGCGTGAACTGCTTCACGCTCGACCGCGAAGTCGGCTCGTGGGTGCTCACGCAAAGCAACATGCAGATCCCGGCCGATACGCGCGAATACGCGATCAACGCATCGAACGCACGCCACTGGTACGAACCGGTCCAGCGCTACGTCAACGAACTGAACGCCGGCAAGGAAGGCCCGCGCGGCGACAACTTCAACATGCGCTGGATCGCGTCGATGGTGGCCGACGTGCACCGGATCCTGAACCGCGGCGGCATCTTCATGTACCCGGCCGACAAGCGCACGCCCGATCGTCCGGGCAAGCTGCGCCTGATGTACGAAGCGAACCCGATGTCGTTCATCGTCGAACAGGCGGGCGGCGCCGCGACGACGGGCACGCAGCGCATCATGGAAGTGCAGCCGACCGGCCTGCACCAGCGCGTGCCGGTGTTCCTCGGTTCGAAGAACGAAGTCGAGCGGGTGACCGGCTATCACAACGAAGGCAAATAAATTTGCAGTGCAGCACTAGACGGAGGTGCGAGACGTCAGTACAATCGCGCCTTCGCGATGTGGCCCTGACAGGCTGCATCGCAGTGAAGTGAAAGCGGGAAGTCCGCCGGATCGAGGGTTTCGCGAAGCAGCAGCAGCAAGCTGAAAAAAATTTCGCAAAACCTATTGCCAAGATCTCGGATTTGACCATATAATTTCATTTCTCTGCTGCCGGTGTAGCTCAGTTGGTAGAGCAGCGCATTCGTAATGCGAAGGTCGTAGGTTCGACTCCTATCTCCGGCACCAAGATATAAAGGCCTGACAAGCATCGCTTGTCAGGCCTTTTCTCTTTTCCGGCCGCAATTCCGATCCCGGCCACGATTTCCGATACGCGAAGTCGTGCGCCACCCTCTCCGCCATTTCCGCTTGCGGGCATCCCCCGACTCCCGCACCGCGCGCCGCCGATTACAATCGCCGGACCACCGGCCCCTCCCCAGCATCATGCGCACCTGGCGTCTCGAGCGACCGAACCTCAGCGGACAACTGGACGTGTCCCGTGCGACCGGTCTCGTCGCCGCGATCGGCGGCAGCGAGCCGAACGCGTTCGCCGCGGAAATCCTGAAGCTGTTCGACGATGCGCTGGCCATCACGCAGTGCACGATCTTCGCGTACGAGTTCGGCAACCGGCCGCGCACCGTCTCGGTCGCCGATCATCGCGGCGGCGGCTACCTGCGCGACGTTGCCGACACCTACGCGCGCCATTTCTATGCGCTCGACGGCAACCAGCAGATCGTCTCGGCCGCCGGTCGCCGCACGCAGCGCCGCGACGTGCTGCTGCATCAGCAGGCCGGCGACGAGATCGGCCACGACGCGTATCGCACGGCCTGCTACCGCGGCCCCGACGTCTCCGATCGCCTCGCGTTGCTGATGCAGCCGAACGACGCGACCTGGCTGTCGATCAATCTGTATCGCGCGCACCGCAGCGGCACGTTCCAGCCGCGCGAGATCACGGCCATCGAAACGCTCGCACCGCTGATCGCGCAGGCCGCGCAGCATCACTATGCGCTCGCGGGCTCGGCGCAGATCGGCATCCCGCAACAGATGCTCGCGCGGCTGCGCGGCGCATGCCCGACACTGTCCAAGCGCGAGCTCGACGTGCTGCGCGGCGTGCTCGAAGGCCAGACCGCGCAGGAGATCGGCGAGACGATCGGCGTGAAGGCTTCGAGTGTCGTCACCTATCAGAAGCGCGCGTACCGGCGCCTCGGCATCTCGAGCCAGCGCCAGCTGTTCGCGCTGTGCCTGCAACCCTGAACGTCGCCTGCCGATCCTGAACGCGTCGGGGTAAATCCCGGCCCGCCGCCAGCCGTTCGCCGTACCCGGAATGGGGACAGCGGTGTCCGGCGCGGCTTCCATACTGCATCCAACCTGCCGCACGCATCGCGTCGCCGAGCGTGCGCGTTCGATCAGCGCAACCTGGAAGCCAACGATGGGCATCGAATTCAAACCCTACCCGTTCGTCGCCGTGCGTCATCCCCCGCACCTGCCGATCTGCAGCGCCGGTGTCGATACGCAGCGGCACCGCGTCGCGATCGTCGGCGGCGGCCCGGTGGGCCTCGCTGTCGCACTCGGCCTCGCCAATCACGGCATCCGCAGCGTGCTGCTCGAAGCCGATGATTCGGTCTGTCACGGCAGCCGCGCGATCTGCATCTCGCGACGCAGCCTCGAGATCATCGAGCGGCTCGGCGCGCTCGACAGCTTCATGCGCGTCGGACTGCCGTGGAGCGGCGGACGCAGTTTCCATCGTCACGACGAAGTGCTGCATTTCACGATGCCGCAGGACGAGAATCAGAAGCTGCCGCCGATGCTGAACCTCGCGCAGTATCACATCGAGCAGTTCCTGCTCGATGCCGCGCTGCGCCGCCCTGAGCTCATCGAGATCCGCTGGCAGACGAAAGTCGCGGGCGTCACGCAGCACCCGGCCGGCGCGCGCCTCGACGTCGATACGCCGCTCGGCCGCTATGCACTCGATGCCGACTGGGTCGTCGCGAGCGACGGTGGGCGCAGCACGATACGCGATGCGCTCGGGCTGTCGCTGCAGGGCACAAGCTATGAAGGCCGCTACGTGATCGTCGACATCGCGCTCGACAGCGACCGGCCGACCGAGCGGCTCGCGTACTTCGACCCGGCGTCGAACCCCGGCTCGACGGTACTCGTCCACAAGCAGCCGGACAACGTATGGCGGATCGACTATCAACTGCGCGACGATGAGGATCCCGAAGCGGCCGTGAAACCCGAGAACGTGATCCCGCGCGTGCAGAGCCTGCTCGACATGATGGGCGAGCGCGGCGACTGGTCGCCGATCTGGATCACGATCTACAAGGCGAACGCGCTGACGCTCGAACGCTATCGGCACGGCCGCGTGCTGTTCTGCGGCGATGCCGCCCACCTCGTGCCGATCTTCGGCGTGCGTGGCGCGAACTCGGGCATCGACGACGCCGACAACGTCGCGTGGAAACTCGCGTACGTGATTCGCGGCCTCGCGTCGGACGCGCTGCTCGACAGCTATTCGGACGAGCGCGTGTTCGCGACGCACGAGAACCTGCGCTACGGCACCAAGAGCACCGAGTTCATGGCGCCGCCGTCGTTCGCGTTCGACCTGATGCGCAAGGCCGTGCTGACGCTCGCGGTCCGGCATCCGGCGTTGCGTTCGCTGATCAATCCGCGCCAGACGTCGGCCATCGCCTACACGGCGTCACCGCTCAATGCGGACGAGCGCGATGCGTTTTCGGCCGGGCCGTCGCCCGGCATGGTACTCGCGGAATGTCCGCTGATGCTGCACGCGTCGGGCGACATCGGCACCGACGAAGGCATGCGTCGCGGCCACCTGACGGATCTCGTCGGTCCGCGTTTCACTGCGTTCCGCTTCATGCGTGACGGTGCGCCCGATCCGTCGTTCGCCGAGCTCGAACGACACCTGCACGACGCCGGCATACCGTTCACGCTGGTCACGCTTGCACGGCACGCGGCACCGCAACAGCCGGGATGCGGCGGCTACGATGCCGACGGCCGGCTGTTCGACCTGTACGGCGCGCGCGACGGCACCCTCTATCTCGTACGTCCGGACGGACACGTGCTCGGCCGCTGGCACGATGCACGCGCCGCCGACGTGACCGCCGCACTCGAACGCGCGCTGCACCCGCGCACGTCGGTCAACATTCAGGAGAACACATGATCACCGATACCGAACGCGACATCCTCTACACCGACCTGTGCCGCACGATGACCGGCATCGGCGAAGCCGATGCGGCGCTCTTTCTTGCCCGCTTCGCGTTGCTGGCGATCGAGGCGATCGGCGATACGGCAACCGTCAACCGCCTGATTGCCGACGCCGGCGACGGCCTGCCCGACACGGGCACACCGGCGCCGACGCACGGACGATGACGCATGACGCACCATCGCGCGGCCCATCCTTACAGATTCATTTCGAATGACAGACGAATCCTCTGGAAAAACCCGTTAAGGGTGCATAACATTACTTAACGATTCCGACCCGTCTATCGCGTTACATTGCGTGGGCGGCGCGGCGGGTCGCATGCCGCCTTCATGCAGGTTGCGGCGAAACAGCCGACGTCCGGTCATTTCGACTCAACACAAGGAGAGGATCACCATGACTCATGGCTTGATTATGTGGCTCATCATCGGCGCGATCGCCGGCTGGCTGGCGGGCGTGCTCGTCAAGGGCGGCGGGTTCGGCCTGATCGTCGACATCATCGTCGGTATCGTCGGCGCGGTGATCGGCGGCTGGCTGGCCGGGCTGCTCGGCATCACCCTCGGCAGCGGCTTCATCGGCTCGGTGATCGTCGCGGTCATCGGCGCCGTGATCCTGCTGTTCGTGATCCGGCTGTTCAGGCGCGCGGCCTGACGATCTTCTCGCGCGCCTTCGAGCGCGCCTTCGTTTGTCGCATCGAAGCGGCGCGCGGGGCATCCCCCGCGCCGCCGTCCGTTTCAGCGGCGCTTGCCGCGCTGCAACCAGCCGTCGAGCACGTCGGTCGTCAGCAAGCCGCTGCGCGCATTGCGTGCGCCGTCGCGGCCAACCCACACGGTACGCGGCATTTCTCCCCGCCATCCCGCATCGAGCGCCGCCCGCAGACGCTCGGGCATCGGCTCGGCGTTCGCATACTGCGCGACCTGCGGCGGCAGGTTCATTTGCGCGAGCGCCTGTGCGATTGCCGCACCGTTGTCGTCGTACGCGTCCATCGAGACCATCGCGAGCTGCACGTCCGGATGGCGGCGCTGCCACGCGACCAGATGCGCGGCGTTCTCGCGGCAGTAGCCACAATCGAGCGACCAGATCTCGACTGCGAGCGGCCGTTCGTGCGCCGTCGCGTACACCTTCGCGACCTCGGCCGCGCGCAGCGGCTGCAGTCCGCCAGCCCATCCCGGCAGGCTTGCGAACACGGCGCCCATCAACACGATCAGCCGTTTCATTGCGCCCCCTCCACGGCAATCAGCCGGTAACCGTCGTTACGCGTACGCCACGACAGGTAGATGCGGCCCGCATCGTCGAGCAGTTGCGGGTTGTCGCTCGCGCCCGACGTCGACGCGATCACGCGCGGCGCCGACCAGTGCTCGCCGCGATCGTCCGAGCGGCGCAGCTTGATCTGCATCGTGTCGCCGTCGAACGCCTTCCATGCGAGCCAGACGACCTCGCCGCGCACGACGAGCGCCGCATGCGATGCCTGCTCGGCCGGCACCGCCGGATTCGCGCCGAACGCCCACGGCGTGCCGCTCGGCCGGCCATCAGCGCCGATGCGCGAATAGAACACGTCGGCGCGGCCGTCGACGACGCCGAACCACGCAAGATGGCGCGTGCCGTCCGGCGTGATCGCGAGCGCCGGCCCGTGCTCGGGGCAAGCCTCGACATGCCAGTTCGAGAACGTCGCACGCACCGGCACGACGGATTCCGATGCCGAAACAGGCAACACCGCGAGCGCATGGTCGCGGATCTGCCCCGGGAACACGTTGCGCCACACGGCTTCGATGTGCCCGGCCGGATCGATCGCCATCGCGATGCGGCAGCATTCGCACGTGTGATCCGTCACCTTGCGCTCGGGCTCGAACGACGCACCGCCGTCGCGCGACACCGCGTAGTAGACGGCCGCCCCTTCGTACGCCTGCCCCGCCGCCTTCGCCGCGACGAGATCGCGCTTGTCGATCCACGCGATCGCGATGTTGCCGGCCGGATCGACCGCCATCATGTCGAAGCGGTGCGTGATCGCCTGCCGGTCGCGATGCACGGTGACCGGCACGCTCCAGGTCGCGCCGCCGTCGAGCGAACGCGCGAAGCGCACCATGCCGGTGTACGGCGCATCCAGCGGCATCGACCACGATACGTACACCGCGCGACCGTCCGGGCTCGTCGCAATCTTCGGGCGATTCTCCGCGCTCGTGTAGATCGGCTCGGGCATCGCGTTGACGGTCACGGGCGCGGACAGCGTGCGGCCCGCATCGTCCGAGTGCGCGACGACGACGTGCGCGCCTTCGACCCATGCGACCCACAGCCGGTGCCGCGCGTCGAACGCGGCGCCGGTCGCGAGCGGCTGCTTCTGTTGCGCCGGTGCGGCCTGCATGCTCATGTGCGCCGCATGCGGATCGGCGGCTTTCGGCGCGTCGTGCGCGCCGGCAGGCGACAGCGCCGCGAGCCACAGCGCGCAGCCTGCCGCGAGCGATTTCACAGCGACCATTTCAGTTCTCCAAAGAAAGTGCGGCCCGGATACGGATGGAACACGTAGTAGCGGCGGTCCGTCAGGTTGTCGATGCCGACCGACGCAGTCCAGTGACGATCGAACCGGTAACGCGCCTTCAGGTCGACGACCGTGAAGATGCTCGTGCCGCCGTACACGTCCGGATTCACGTCGCTGTTGTCGAGCGTGTTGAACTGGCGGCCCGAGTAGCGGACGCCGACGCTCGCGAGCCAGTGCTCGTCGAAGCGGTACGACGCGAGCAGGTTCGCGCGCATGCGCGGGATGCGCGGAAAGCGCGAGCCGACGTACGCGGGATTCGCGGTGTCGGCCAGGATCTGCGCGTTGCTCGCCGACACGTTCGCGTCGATGTCGAGCCCACGCAGCCCGACGTTCTGGCCGCCGAATGCGAGTTCGACGCCGCGCACGCGCACGCGATCGACGTTCGAGATGTTGGTGACGGTCGACGCGCCCGACACCGTCGTCTGGCTGTAGATCGAATCGCGCAGGTCGCTCTGGAACACGCTCGCACGCACGACGCCGACGCCCACGTCGCGCTCGGCCGTGAAGTCCCAGTCGATCGCCTTTTCCGGCCGCAGGTTCGGGTTGTTGTTGACGATCGCGTTGTTCGAGATCGTGCCCTGGAACAGCTCGCCGACCGTCGGGAAGCGGGTGCCGGTCGCGAACGACAGCCGGAAACGCCAGACGTCCGTCGCATCCCATTGCAGCGCGACTTTCGGCGACAGCGCATTCGCGCCGCGGTCCGCGTAGCCGAGCGTGCCGTTCGCGTTGCCGAGCGCGCCGCCGTACGCATCCCAGCGCTCGTAGCGCAGCCCGAGGGTCGCGAGCCAGCCGGGCGCGAAACGCCACGCGTCCTGCGCGAACAGCGCCTGCGTGCGCGTGTCGCCCCGGTAGACGCTCGCGAGCGACGTGGTCGGCCCCGCCAGCCAGTCGGCCGTGTTGTACGTGACGTTGCGCAGGAAGTAGTTGTCGTAGTGATAGCCGAACGTGAGCGTGTGCCCCTTCACTTCCGGCGCCTCGGCCTTCAGGTCGAGCGTGCGCCAGCCCGTGCCGTCGCCCTGGAACAGCGTGCCCGCCCCGCCCTGCACGGTCGATGCCGCGCGCAGCACGTCGCGCGACACGTCGTAGGCGGAAACCACGCCCGACAGCCGCCAGCCCGAATCGAGCCGGCCGTTCAGCCCGAGCGCGTACAGCCAGTTCTCCTGGTCGCCGCGCTGCGGCGCGAACGCGCTCGGCGCGACGGTCACGTTCCGGCCGCCGAGCGACACGTTGCCGCCGTACACGGGATTGCCGGCCGCGTCGCGCAGGAAGGTTTCGCCGTGCTGCCGGAAATGGTTCTCCCAGTGCCCGAGCGTCAGCGTCGCGTCGACGCGGTCCGTGAACGCATAGCCCATCCGGACCGTCTCGTTGAGTTGCTCGGTCCGCTCGATGTTCTGCGCACCGACGATCGTGCGCGGCTTGCCGTTGGGGCCGATGTCGGTGGCCGCGCCCGTCACGGGCACCGCGGCACCCAGCCGCGGGTTGTAGGCGGCGTTGGGGCTCGCATATTGCATCGGCTGGCCGTCGTTCTCCAGCCGGTCGAGCGACAGCGAGAACCAGAACTTGCCGACGCGGTTCGCGATCCGAGCGGTCTGGTGATTGCCGCCGAAGCTGTCCGCGAACCCGTAGCCGTCGTGATAGCGCTGCGTGAAGAACTGCGTCGACAGGGACCCCTCGAGCTTGTCGGGACGCCGCGTCGTCAGCAGCACGGTCGAGCCGATCGCGTTGCCGGGATACAGCGCGGAAAAGGGGCCATACAGCACGTCGACGCGCGCGATATCGTCGGGCGCGATCAGCGACCAGCGCGGCGGGTACGCATAGCTCGAGCCGAGCAGGTTCGACAGCAGCAGGCCGTCGGCGTACACGAGCCCGCGCGCACTCTGCAGTTCGTTGAAGTCGCGGCCGGCGAACACGCTGTTGCGGTCGCCGATGTAGCGCCTGCGAACCATCAGGTTGGGCGCGTACTTCAGCGCGTCCTCGGTGGTGACGTTGGTATGCGCGTCGATCTGCTCGCGCGTGATCGACTCGACGACGGCCGGCGTGTCCGGATCGACGGGTTGCCGGCTTGCGGTGACGCTGACGGCGCTCAGCGTGTCGCCCGCAGAGGCGAGCGCGGCGACCGGTGCGGCACGGCCGGCCGGGTTGCCGGCGCCGGCGGGCACTGGCGCGGCGGATGCGCCATCGATCGAGGCCGCCTGCGCGGCCGGCCAGGCAAAAGCGGCCGCGCAGGCAAGCGCGAGCCGGCCGCGCGAGGGCCGCGCGGCGAAGGTGAACGACATGGATGAATTCCTGAAAACGTGACCGGACGCCGCCGCACGCAAGCCAACGCGCCGCGCGCAGACGGCACGGCGCGCGGACCGGGCCGCGGGCGGCACGCGCGCCACCGGGGCGCGCGAACGATATCAATCAGATCGGGACGTTTTCAGGCGGACCGCGCGGCTGCGCGAGACGGATGCCCGTGCGGGGAACATCGGGAACGGCCGGCGCGGCCGCCCGGTACGCGAACGCGCGCACGAAACCCGGCAACGCGGGCAGGCTCGTGCCGAGCGCGACGTTCGCCGCGAAGCCGGGACAGTACACGCAGTGCGGCACGCCGGCATGATCGAACGACGCCGCGCCGCGGTCGTCGCCGGACTGCGCGAGGACGACCTCGCGAGCGCCTGCCGCACTGCACAACTCGAGCGTGAGGCCGCCGGAACCGCTCGATGCGAGACGCGCGTAGCCGACGACGGGCGACAGTACGTTCAGTACCAGCGCCAGCCATACGAGGCCGATCCATCGCGTCGTTCGTTTCATCGCGGTCCAGGAAAAAGTGCGCGCAAGTATAGCAAGCGGCCCGATTGTTGCCGATTGTGCAGGGTGTGATAGTCGGCATTGCTCGGCGCGCAGCAGCGCATGTGCCGTTAATACAACAGAGACAAAATCTAACGATTCGCCACTGGCATAAATCCAAGCGCGAGGTTGATAATCATTGAACCCGCTGGAGAAACGAACATGGACGAAAGACCAACCCGCATGCCCCCGCCCGAGCAAGTGATGAGCCCGGATCCGGAACCCGTCGGCGTGGAATTCCTCGCCGAATTGCCCGAGCACGTCCGGGCATTCTTCGACGAGCAGCACAAGCTGTACTCGCCGAAGTGAACCTACGTTCCGTCCTGTAACCGCCACGTGTCGATCGATATCGTGCGGTTCATCGCTGCGTTTTCGGCGCAGATCGCTTCGCACCCCGGCTGCAACGGCCTGACGGTGCCGGATCAGCCCGTCCGCTGATTCTTCTGTCGCGTCGTTCCGCCGCGCGACTGTCTTCGTCTATCCTTCTGGTTTTCCACCTCCGGCCTGTCCGGCTCGCCCCTCTCCCGATCGTTCCGATGAAACAAGCCATTCGTGCCAGCGTCGCTGTCGCCGCGCTCGGCGTCGCCCTTTTTTCGTCACCGCATGTCGCGCGCGCGGACGGCGACGACACGGCGCTCACCAATCTCGTCGCGCTCGCATCGCAGCGGCTCGCGCTTGCCGAACCCGTCGCACGATGGAAATGGGCGAACCACCAGGCGATCGAGGATCGGCCGCGCGAAGCGGCACTGCTCGCATCGGTGGAGAAGCGCGCCGCACAGTCCGGCGTGGATCCGGCGTTCGCGCGCACGTTTTTCGAGGATCAGATCGCGGCCAGCAAGGACGTGCAGAACGCGCTCTTTGCAAAGTGGCGCGCGACGCAGCCGCCGGAAGGCACGCCGCCCGACCTCGCGACCAGCACGCGGCCGGCGCTCGACCAGCTCACGCAAAAGATGCTGACGGGCCTCGCGCAAGTCGCACCGCTGCGCGACGCACCCGACTGCCAGGCGCGGCTCGCACGCAGCATCGCGAACTGGAAGACGCTCACCCGCTACGACTCCACCCAGACGCAGGCGCTCGGCACCGCGCTGTCGCACGTTTGCGCCGCAGGCGGCGCCAGCGCGATCGGCTGACGGCGGCGTCGCGCGCCGCGGCCCGCGCTGCTCAGTCGGCAGGCGTAAGTGCCGCGAGCGGAATGAGTTGCAGGCCGCGCGCGAGATGCGTCTGCAGAAGACGATGGGTATGGGGTTCGAACGCGCCGTCCGTGCCGTCGGCCACGAGCCGCACGGCCGCGTCGAGCGATTCGGCCGTACCGAGGTAGCGCCAGCCGTCGATCACATGAAACAGGCGGCGCTCGCCGCTCGCTTCGAAAGCGACCGCACCGTCGAACGGCCAGGGCGCATTGCCCGCACGGGCGTGATCGGCTGCGGGACGCCGGTTGTATGACGGACGCAGGCGGGCGATCCACTGCGCTTCGGCGAGCATCGCGCCCAGTTCGTTGCCGGTCTCCCGCCACTCGACCCGCCGTACCTGCTGCGCAATCCGCATTTCCTTCGACGAGCGCCGCTCGCCGGTCAGCAGCGCGCGCAAGCGCTGCCGCACGCGTACGCTGCGGCCGACATACAGCGCTTGGTCGTCCTCCCCGAACAGCGCGTACGCGCCGCATCCGGCCGGCGCGGTATCGAGCCACGCTTCGGTCATGCCGCCCGCGAGACGGAAGTGGCGCGTCGTACGCGCAATCTGGTCGCGCAGACGCTCGAGCGGCACGATCTCGTGCAATTGCCGCCAGAACTGCCAAAGCAGATCGGCATCCGCGAGTGCCCGGTGGCGGGCGGATGGAACGAGGCCATGCCGCTCGATCAGCGCATCGAGTCCGTGCCGCGCCTCGCGCGGAAACAGCGCGCGCGACAGGCGCACCGTGCACAGCACGTCCGGATTGAACGCGATGCCGGCGCGCTCGAATTCGGCGCGCAGGAAGCCACGGTCGAAGCTCGCGTTGTGCGCGACGAACAGCTTGCCGTCGAGCCGCTCGAACAGCGCGGGCGCGAACGACGCAAACGACGGCGCGTCGCGCACCATCTCGTCGGAAATGCCCGTCAGCTGCTGGATGAACGGCGGAATCGACTGTCCCGGATTGACCAGCGTCGTCCATGTCGATACGCCGAGCGGACCGAGTTCGACCACGCCGATTTCAGTGATGCGGTGCTCGGCGGACGAGCCGCCGGTGGTTTCGAGGTCGACGAAGACGAGCGGCTGGTCGCAGGCGGGATCGGACAGACGGGAATCGGACATGAAAAGACGGGGGAAACGATGCTTTCGTGAGTATGCACCGGCAGGCGTGTTCGCGACCAGTCCGAACCCGAATCGATTCGCCGGCCGCCGGTTTTCGTGCCCCGGAAAGCAAAAAGCCCCCGCGATGCGGGGGCCGGACGTGATCGGCGAAGCGTGGCGCGTCAGACCGCCTGGATATTCGCTGCCTGCTTGCCTTTCGGCCCGACTTTCACGTCAAAGGAAACGCGCTGGTTTTCCTTCAGCGTTTTGAAGCCGTCCATCCGGATTTCGGAAAAGTGCGCAAACAAATCTTCGCCGCCATTGTCGGACGTAATAAAGCCGAAACCTTTAGCATCGTTAAACCATTTTACGATACCGGTATCCATACCTTCGTTCCCCACTCGTTTAGATCAAAAAAGCTACTGTTATAGCCGCTTCCCGAAATCCCGCAACGGCGCGCCGACACTCCCCCAGCGCTCCGCCCGGGGACGGAGTGCTGACTTTATAAATTGGACAATCCGGGTGCGTCAAGGGAATTTTTAGGGCTTTCTTTATCAAAAAAACGCTAATGCCACTGGAATCGGTACACGATCGCCTTTTATTAATTGATTCGCATCAAGAACCTGTCAATATTACCGGGATCGGATCGCCAATAATCGAAATCGTGAAAAACATACCGGGGACGAATCGCTTCGGTAAATTCCTCGGGTTTTTTCCGGGTTGCGGAAAACGGGGAACGTTGCGATGCTGGTGCAAAGGCAATGGGAAGGAGAAGGCCATGTGGCTGGACGGATTCAAGCGCTTCGCGAGCCGGCTTGCACGCGTACGCCGCAAGTCCCGCGCGCTGGCCGAGACCCGTGAAGCGCCGTGCGACACCGAGTTCGACCCGACCTGGCACGGCGATCATTGGCAGAACCTGCTGGCGTCACCGCTGGACGCCCGTCACTACGTAATGGAAGACTGGACGTACACGCCGCCGCAGGCCGAAGCCGACGACACGCAGCCGACCGGCAAGCGCAAACGGCGCTCGTACGCGCAGTAGGGATCGGAACCACAGGGCAAAAAAAAAGCGCGACTGGGAAGTCGCGCCGACAAAGGTTTGGAGATCTTTTCCGTCAACGAAAAAGTCTGCTTCGGAAAGCAGAGATCGCAGTATAGCGAGAGAACATCCTTTCATTATCCATGCCCTGCACAAACCTCTATTGCCGATGTGTCAATAATCGCGCTAGGCCTGCTCTCGCCCGTCATTGATCGCCTGTCGCGATCGCGCAACGCCCGCGACACCCGATACGCAGTCCTGATTGCTTTTTTTTGCGTGCTGCATTGCCGCAAACTCTTGATGGCCGGGCCTCTCGGCGCATATGCTGATTCTTGCCGGATTCAAAATACAGTATTGCGGGAAGCAATTTTCTTCTACGCCCGGACCGATCCGTACACTGCAAATGGATATCCGACGAGGGTGCCGCGCCCAATGCGCACGGCGTCGCCAACCTGCGACGCCGCCGATACCCGCAGCAGGTTCGATCGACATCATCCTGTTTGGAGACAGATCATGAAAAAGACCCTGATCGTCGCGGCATTGGCGGGCGCGTACGCCACCGGCGCCCATGCGCAAAGCGCCGTCACGCTGTACGGCCTGATCGACGCCGGCATCACCTACACGAACAACCAGGGTGGTCACAGCGCGTGGCAGGAGACGAGCGGCTCGATCAACGGCAGCCGCTGGGGCCTGCGCGGCACCGAGGATCTCGGCGGCGGCCTGAAGGCGATCTTCACGCTGGAAAACGGCTTCGGTATCAATAACGGTTCACTCAAGCAGAACGGCCGCGAATTCGGCCGCCAGGCGTTCGTCGGGCTCGCGCACGAGAGCTACGGCTCGCTCACGCTCGGCCGCCAGTACGACAGCGTCGTCGATTTCCTCGGCCCGCTGTCGCTGACCGGCACCCAGTACGGCGGCACGCAGTTCGCGCACCCGTTCGACAACGACAACCTGAACAACTCGTTCCGGATCAACAACGCGGTCAAGTACCAGAGCGCGAACTACGGCGGCCTGAAATTCGGTGCGCTGTACGGCTTCTCGAATTCCAGCAATTTCTCGAACAACCGCGCGTACAGCGTCGGCGCGTCGTACAGCTACATGGGCTTCAACGTCGCGGCCGCGTACATGCAGCTGAACAACAACGTCAACGCGCTGGCGCTCGCGGCCAGCGACCCGGGCGCGGTAGCCGGCGACTGGACGTTCGGGGCCAGCCGTCAGCGCACCTGGGGCGCGGGCCTCAACTACGCGTTCGGGCCCGCGACGGCCGGCTTCGTGTTCACGCAGACACGCCTGACCGATTCGGCCAGGATCAGCGCCGGGCAGTCCGGCGTGTCGGGCGGCATCCCGCTCATCGGCGGCACGCGCTTCAACAATTACGAAGTGAACGGCCGCTACGCGCTGACGCCGGCGTTCTCGCTCGCCGGCTCGTACACGTACACCGACAGCCGCCTCGACGGCCAGACGCCGAGCTGGCACCAGTTCAACCTTCAGGCCGACTATGCGCTGTCGAAGCGCACCGACCTGTACCTGCAGGGCGAATACCAGCGGGTCAATGCGGACGGCCTGGCGATCGGCGCGAACATCAACGGGCTCGGCACCGCGTCGTCCACCAACAAGCAGATCGCCGTCACGGCCGGCATGCGTCATCGCTTCTGAGCGATGCGCGTGAGCCCGGCCGTTCGGCCAGGACCGTCATGACGAAGCGCCCCACCCGGGGCGCTCGTTCGTTTCAGCGCTGCACCGCACGCATGCGCCGCGCCATGCTCACGCGCTGCCCGATGCCGGATAGCGAACGTCGAGCACGTCGATCGGCTGGGGACCGGCCGGCGTCATCAGCGTGACGGTATCGCCGATCTTCGCCTTGATGAGCGCCCGCGCGACCGGCGAGATCCAGCTGACGCAACCGCGATCGAGATCGACCTCGTCGATCCCGACGATGGTAACGGTATGATCCTCGCCGTCCGGCGTCGCGTAATCGACGGTCGCGCCGAAAAACACCTGGTCGACGTTCTCCTGGCGGCTCGCGTCGACGACTTCGGCGAGATCGAGCCGCTTCGTCAGGAAGCGGATCCGGCGGTCGATCTCGCGCAACCGGCGCTTGCCGTAGATGTAGTCGCCATTCTCCGACCGGTCGCCGTTCGACGCGGCCCACGACACCAGCCGCACGACCTCGGGACGCTCGACGTCGATCAGGTTCAGGAGCTCGTCCCTGAGCCGCTTGTGGCCGGCCGGGGTGATGTAATTCTTCGTGCCCGCCGGAATCGCGGGCTGACTCGGGTCGAGATCGTCGTCGTCGCCGTCCGACTCTTTGACAAACGCCTTGTTCATGATGCAGATTCAACGCATGGATGACTGATGCTTCAAGGGTACACGAAGGCGGCCTTCCCAAGATCGGGTGACATTTTTTGCGAATAAGGCTTCCCTTTTTATACAACCCTGCTATACTTCCGCTTCTGCGTGCGGCTGTAGCTCAGTTGGATAGAGTACTTGGCTACGAACCAAGGGGTCGTGGGTTCGAATCCTGCCAGCCGCGCCACCTTTTTCGAGGGCCTTCCCAACCGAAGGCCCTTTCAGTTCGATGTTGTAGCGTTTTGTTGTTGCGTGCGGCTGTAGCTCAGTTGGATAGAGTACTTGGCTACGAACCAAGGGGTCGTGGGTTCGAATCCTGCCAGCCGCGCCACCTTTTTGGGAACCTTCCCACCGTAGAAGGTTCCGACAGTTGAAGTAGTACCGCTTTGCGTGCGGCTGTAGCTCAGTTGGATAGAGTACTTGGCTACGAACCAAGGGGTCGTGGGTTCGAATCCTGCCAGCCGCGCCACCTCAGAAGGGCCTTCCTCCGGGAAGGCCCTTTTTTCTTTTCCGCTTACCTCTTCGCCTCTCCCCCCTCTTCCCGGCAACACCGATCGCGCCCGAATCGTGCGGGAACTGCCGCCACACAACGCCAAGCCCACATCACAAACGAAAACGGCGGCCCGTGGCCGCCGTCTCATTCCGCTGCATCGCAATGCGCGGCGTCAGTAATCCTGCCGCTCGCGCTCGATGCGCATGCCGCCGTCGTGACGCGCGTGCACACTGTCGTCAGTCGAGCGCTCGCGCATGATCCGCATCACGTCCGGATTGGTCCGCACGCGCCGCATCACGTTCGCGAGATGCACGCGATCGCTCACCTGGATCACGAAGCGCAGCACCGTCGATTCGTGCGTCAGATCCTCGTCCATCGCGATGTGAACGATGTTCGCGTCCGCCGACGTGATATCCGCCGCGACGCGCGCGAAGATGCCCTTCGTATTCTTCACGAGCGCCTTCACCGCGACGTCGAACAGACGACCGGGCTGCGGCGCCCATTCGACGTCGATCCAGCGGCCCGGGTCGCGGCGATGGATGCGCTGCGCGACGCGGCAATCCGTCGTATGAATCGCCATCCCGAGACCGATGCCGATATAGCCCATGATCGCGTCGCCCGGAATCGGCCGGCAGCACGCCGACAGCTGCACGGACATCCCTTCGGTGCCGGTAATCACGACCGGCGGCGCATTGTGCGCGGGATGCCGCTCGGACTTCGGCAGATCGTCGTCCGCATCGCGGCCGCTCATCAGCACCTCGATGCGCTTGGCCATCACCGCGGCGACGCGGCGGCCGAGGCCGATGTCCGCGAAGATTTCCTGGCGGCTCTTGTTGCCCGTCCACTGCACGAGCTTCTCCCACACTTCCGGCCCCACATCGGCCAGCGCGAGCCCGTAACCCTTCAGGCTCTGGTCGACGAGCCGCTCGCCGAGCTGCACCGACTCGTTCAGGCGCATCGTCTTCAGGTAGTGACGAATCGCCGAACGCGCCTTGCCGGTGCGCACGAAGCCGAGCCATGCGGGGTTCGGCTTCGAATACGGTGCGGTGATCACCTCGACGATGTCGCCGCTCTTCAGCTCGGTACGCAGCGGCAGCAACTCGTTGTTGATCTTCACGGCCACGCACTGGTTGCCGAGATCGCTGTGGATCGAATACGCGAAATCGAGCGCCGTCGCGCCGCGCGGCAGCGCCATGATCTTCGACTTCGGCGTGAACACGTAGACCGCATCCGGGAACAGGTCGATCTTCACGTGTTCGAGGAACTCGCTCGAATCGCCGGCTTCGCTCTGGATGTCGAGCAGCGACTTCAGCCACTGGTGCGCGCGCTTCTGCACGTCGTTCAGGTCCGCGCCGCCGTTCTTGTACAGCCAGTGCGCGGCCACGCCGGCCTCGGCGATCTCGTGCATCTTGCGCGTGCGCACCTGGAACTCGATCGGCGCGCCGAACGGGCCGACGAGCGTCGTGTGCAGCGACTGATAGCCGTTGATCTTCGGGATCGCGATGTAGTCCTTGAACTTGCCGGGTACGGGCTTGTACAGCGCGTGCAGCGCGCCGATGCACGTGTAGCAGTCGAGCGGGCTCTCGACGACGACGCGAAAGCCGTACACGTCGAGCACCTGCGAGAACGACAGCTGCTTGTCGCGCATCTTGCGATAGATGCTGTAGATCGTCTTTTCGCGGCCGGTGATCTCGGCGTCGAGCTTCGCGTCGCCCATCGCGCGCTGGGCGGCCTCGAGGATCTTGCTGATCACTTCGCGGCGGTTGCCGCGCGCGGCCTTCACGGCCTTCTCGAGCGTCGCGTAGCGATGCGGGTTGAAGTTCGCGAAGCTCATGTCCTGCAGCTCGCGATACGTGTTGTTCAACCCGAGGCGGTGCGCGATCGGCGCATAGATGTCGAGCGTCTCGCGGGCGACGCGGCGGCGCTTTTCCATCGGCACCGCGCCGAGCGTGCGCATGTTGTGCAGACGGTCGGCGAGCTTGACGAGGATGACGCGCACGTCGCGCGCCATCGCGAGCAGCATCTTGCGGAAGTTTTCCGCCTGCGCTTCCTCGCGGCTGCGGAACTCCATCTTGTCGAGCTTCGACAGGCCGTCGACCAGTTCGGCGACCTTCGGGCCGAACCGTTCGGCCAGCTCGCTCTTGGTCACGCCCTGGTCTTCCATCACGTCGTGCAGCAGCGCCGCCATGACGGCTTGCGCGTCGAGCTTCCAGCCGGCGCAGATTTCCGCGACGGCGACGGGATGGGTGATGTAGGGTTCGCCGCTCTGGCGATATTGACCGAGGTGGGCTTCGTCGCTGAAATGGAACGCCGCCTTGACCTCTTTGATTTCTTCCGGAGGGAGATACTCGGCAAGCACGCCCGTCAGTTTCGCGATCGAAACGACGCCGTGCTTGCGCGGCTGCTCCGGCGTGGCGGTCGGCCCGAACAGGTGCCGAAAGGACTGTTCGAGGACCGCGTCGATGTACTGGCGCGCAGGCGACTGGGCCGTGGCTTCGGTGGTCGAATCCGCGGAGGCGGACGATGGGGTGGTGCTCATATTCGCCTCCAGGTCGAGTCGTTGCGCGCGTGGACTACATGGCTGGAACGGGCCGGATGCGCGTTACACCGGCACCTTCTTCAGCATCTCGACGCCGACCTGGCCGGAGGCGATCTCGCGCAGCGCGACGACGGTCGGCTTGTCGCGGCTCTCGATCTTCGGCGTATGGCCTTGCGCGAGCTGCCGCGCGCGGTAGGTGGCGGCGAGCGCCAGTTCGAAGCGGTTGGGGATTTGCTTCAGGCAGTCTTCGACGGTAATGCGAGCCATGTTGGAAATTCCTTCTGAATATAGTCGTTATTCTACCTTATGTCCCTCTACCCTCGCGTCATTCCGCGTGGGGCAGATGGATGCCGAGCTCGATGAACAGCTCCGCGTGTCGCGCGTACTGCGAAGCAAAGCGCAGGCGCGTGGCCGCGACGATGCATTCGAGTTCGGCGAGCGCACGATCGAAATTCTCGTTGATCACGACGTATTCCGCTTCCGACGCGTGCGCGATCTCGCTGCCGGCAGCCAGCAAGCGCCGCGTGATCACGTTCGGCTCGTCCTGGCCGCGCTTCTTCAGACGTTCCTCGAGCGCATCGAGCGACGGCGGCAGGATGAAGATGCCGACCGCGTTGCGGAACTGCTTCTTCACCTGTTGCGCGCCCTGCCAGTCGATCTCGAGCAGCACGTCGTGGCCGTTCATCATCTGCTCTTCGATCCAGACGCGCGACGTGCCGTAATAGTTGCCGTGCACTTCCGCGCTCTCGAGGAATTCGTGCGCGGCGTGGCGCGCGCGGAAATCCTCGACGCTCGTGAAGTGATAGTGCTGGCCGTCCTGCTCGCCCGGGCGCGGCTTGCGCGTCGTGTACGAAATCGACAGGCAGATGTCGCTGTCCTTCGACAGCAACGCGTTCACGAGCGTCGACTTGCCGGCACCCGACGGCGCGATGACCATGAACAGGTTGCCGGGATAGACGCCCGCGTGAAGCGTATGTGCGTCGTGAGTGGGGTGGATCATCTTGCTTTACTCCAGGTTTTGCACTTGCTCACGCATCTGCTCGATCAACAGCTTGAGCGCCATCGATGCGTCGGCGAGTTCCTTCGCCGCCGCCTTCGAGCCGAGCGTGTTTGCTTCGCGATTCAGTTCCTGCATCATGAAGTCGAGACGCTTGCCGACGCGGCCGCCCTTCTCGATCACGTGACGCGTTTCGTTCAGGTGCGCGGTGAGTCGCGACAGCTCTTCCGCGATGTCGATCCGGATGCCGTACATCGTCACTTCCTGACGAATGCGTTCCGCGGCTTCCTCGCGCGTGACGATCGGCGCGCTGCCTTCGGGCGCCGCGATGCCGAGCGCTTCCTGCAGCCGCTCGACGATCTTCTGCTGATGCTTCGCGATCAGCTCAGGCACGAGCGGCGTGATGCGCGCGACGATCGCTTCCATTTCGGTGACGTTCGACAGCAGCATCGTCGCCAGCTGCGCGCCTTCGCGCGAACGCACGACGACGAGCTCGCCGATCGCTTCCTTGCCGCACGCGAGCACCGCGTCGCGGATCGCTTCGGCCGACACGCCGCTCTCGGCGATCACGCCCGGCCAGCGCAGGATTTCGCCCGCGCGCAGGCGGCCGACGCCCGGGAACGAATCGAGCACCGCGCGCTCGAGATCGGCCAGCTGGCCGAGCGCCGACTGGTTCAGCGCGCCCGCGCCGATGCTCTGCTCGCCGCGCTGCAGGTTGATGCGCACGTCGACCTTGCCGCGCGACAGCTTGTTCATCAGCATTTCGCGCAGCGCGGGTTCGCACGCGCGCACGTCGTCCGGCATGCGGAAATTCAGGTCGAGGAAGCGCGAGTTCACGGTGCGCAGTTCGACCGACACGCTGGTGCCGCCGTTGCCGGTGGCCGTCGCGAGTTCGCGCGTCGCGCTCGCATAGCCCGTCATGCTGTAGATCATGGTTCGTCTCGCCGTCTGGGTGCCCTTCACGGGCGGGAATATGTCGAGGCGCCCGGCGCATTGCAAGGCGCGGGGCGGGAAGCGCGCATTATCCCATTTTTGCGTCCCACCCCGCCGGGCACGCCTGCCGTTCGGCGCTAAAATCGGGGTTTCCTCTTCCGTCCACGATTCCCCCATGACGTCTTCCCTGTCCCGCCCGAGCGGCCGCCGCGCCGACGAACTGCGCAAGGTCGCCCTCACGCGCCACTACACGAAACACGCCGAAGGCTCGGTACTCGTCGAATTCGGCGATACCAAGGTGATCTGCACCGCGAGCGTCGCCGAGCGCGTGCCCGAATTCCTGCGCGATCGCGGCCAGGGCTGGCTGACGGCCGAATACGGGATGCTGCCGCGCGCGACGCACACGCGCAGCGACCGTGAAGCGGCGCGCGGCAAGCAGACGGGCCGCACGCAGGAAATTCAGCGCCTGATCGGCCGTGCGCTGCGCGCGGTGTTCGATCTGGAGGCGCTCGGCCCGCGCACGATCCACATCGACTGCGACGTGATCCAGGCCGACGGCGGCACGCGCACGGCCAGCATCACCGGCGCCTTCGTCGCCGCGCACGACGCCGTGTCGAAGCTGATCGCGGCCGGCAAGCTCGCGCGCTCGCCGATCACCGACCACGTCGCCGCGATCTCGGTCGGCGTGTACGAAGGCGCGCCCGTGCTCGATCTCGACTACGCCGAAGATTCGCAGTGCGATACCGACATGAACGTCGTGATGACGGGCGCCGGCGGCTTCGTCGAAGTCCAGGGCACCGCCGAAGGCGTGCCGTTCTCGCGCGCCGAGATGAACGCGCTGCTCGACCTCGCGCAAAACGGGATCGGCCAGCTCGTGCAGTTGCAGAAGGACGTGCTGGGCGCCGGCCATGTCTGATGATCGCACCCTCGCGCCGCTGTCGCGCATCGTGCTCGCGTCGAACAACGCCGGCAAGCTGCGCGAATTCACCGCGCTGTTCTCGACGGTCGGCATCGAGATCGTGCCGCAGGGCGACCTGGCCGTGCCCGAGGCGGAAGAACCGTTCGGCACGTTCATCGAGAATGCGCTGACGAAAGCGCGGCACGCGTCGCGGCTCACCGGCCTGCCGGCGATCGCCGACGATTCGGGGCTGTGCGTGCGCGCGCTGCGCGGCGCACCGGGCGTCTATTCGGCGCGCTACGCGCAGCGCGCGGGCGGCGCCAAGGGCGACGCGGCCAACAATGCGTACCTCGTCGAGCAGTTGCGCGGCGTCGCAGACCGACGCGCATACTATTGCTGCGTGCTCGCGCTGGTGCGCCACGCGGACGATCCCGAACCGCTGTTCGCCGAAGGCCGCTGGGTGGGCGAGATCGTCGACACGCCGCGCGGCGAGCACGGATTCGGCTACGACCCGTATTTCCTCCTGCCGTCGCTCGGCGCGACGGCGGCCGAACTCGAGCCGGCCGTGAAGAACACGCACAGCCATCGCGCGCTCGCGCTGAAGGCACTGCTCGCGCGGCTCGCGGAGGAACCGGCATGATCGTCTTCGTCACGCATTCGCAACCGGAGGCCGCATGAGCCAGGCGGCGGAAACCGGCGCGCGCGTCGTCGCGACCTTCACGTCGCCCGGGCAGGTACGGCTCACGTCGCTGCCGCCGCTCGCGCTGTACGTGCATTTTCCGTGGTGCGTGCGCAAGTGCCCGTACTGCGATTTCAACTCGCACGAGTGGAAAGGTGAGCGGTTCCCGGAAACCGAGTACCTCGATGCGCTGCGCGCCGATCTCGAACAGGCGCTGCCGCTCGTCTGGGGCCGGCAGGTGCATACGGTGTTCATCGGCGGCGGCACGCCGAGCCTGCTGTCCGCGGCCGGCCTCGACCGGCTGCTGTCCGACGTGCGCGCGCTGCTGCCGCTCGATGCCGACGCCGAGATCACGCTCGAGGCGAACCCGGGCACGTTCGAGGCCGCGAAGTTCGCGCAATTCCGCGCGAGCGGCGTGAACCGCCTGTCGGTCGGCATCCAGAGCTTCAACGAAGGCCATCTGAAAGCGCTCGGCCGCATTCACGACACCGCGCAGGCGCGCGCGGCCGTCGAGATCGCCGCGAAGACGTTCGACAACTTCAACCTCGACCTGATGTTCGCGCTGCCGAACCAGACGCTCGACGAATGCCGGACCGACATCGAGACCGCGCTGTCGTACGCGCCGCCGCATCTGTCGCTGTATCACCTGACGCTCGAGCCGAACACGCTGTTCGCGAAGTTTCCGCCCGCGGTGCCCGACGACGACGCGTCGGCCGACATGCAGGAATGGATCCACGCGCGCACGGCCGAGGCCGGCTACGACCGCTACGAAGTGTCGGCGTACGCGAAGCCGAATCATCAGTGCAAGCACAACCTGAACTACTGGCGCTTCGGCGACTATCTCGGGATCGGTGCGGGCGCGCACACGAAGCTGTCGTTCCCGAACCGGATCCTGCGGCAGGCGCGCTACAAGCATCCGGCCACCTTCATCGAACAGGCGATGGCCGGCACGCCGGTGCAGGAAGAGCGCGAAGTCGGTGCGCGCGACCTGCCGTTCGAGTTCATGCTGAACACGCTGCGGCTCGTCGAGGGCTTCCCGGTGCACAGCTTCGTCGAACGCACGGGTTTGCCGATCAGCACGATCGAGCCGGCACTGAAGGAAGCGGAACGGCGCGGGCTGATCACGCGCGATTTCGCGCAGATCGCGCCGACGCCGCTCGGCCAGCGTTTCCTCAACGACTTGCAGGAATTGTTCCTGCGTGACGATTGAAGCGGAACGAGGCGGCATTTCGGTTACAATGCCGCCTCGTGTGGAAGCGTGGCCGAGCGGTTTAAGGCACCGGTCTTGAAAACCGGCGACGGGAAACTGTCCGTGAGTTCGAATCTCACCGCTTCCGCCAGGAAGTTCGCCCAACCCCGTCCATTCATCGAATGACGGGGTTTTTGTTTGTCCGCGGCGCGCACGCTGCCCGCCTCCGCCTGCCGACGCATCTCGCCCGATGCCGTTACAATCCGGCGCTCCGATTCGCGAAACGGGAAATCCACGTCATGAAGCCCTTCATCGCCTCGTCGCTCGTCGCCCTGCTGGCCGCCGTCGGCACGCACGCAGCGGCCGCCGATTCCGCCTCCGGCACCGACGCGCAAACACCGTCGTGCGCGATCGCGTACGTGAAGGGCGTCGGCGGCTCGCCGCGCGGCCTGCGCGAATATCTCGCGAGCCCGACGCCGTACAACTACCTGAAGGAAAACGAGCTCCAGTGCAAGGTGTCGGATGACGGGCGCGCGTCGAACTGCACCGGCGTGACCTACATCCGCAACGAGCAGGTCAGCGTGTACGACGATTCCGACCCGGCGACGCTGACGGTCGTCGCGCCGGTGGAACTCGAGCACGGCCAGAAGTATCCGGTGATCCTCGTGGTGCAGCGCAAGGACGCGCGCTGCACGCGGTAACACGCACCGCCTGCGGCACGCTCGACGTTGCCGCAGGCGACGCGCGCAGCCCTCACGGGCCGGGCCGCCATCGCCTAGAATTCGATCAGCACGGCGACACGACCGCCGCCGCAATTCGATGCCGCCCGCACCATCCGTGCGGGCGGCACACGGAGACCGCCATGACCGAACTGTCGACAGCGCCCGATCACGTCGATTACGAAGGCTTCGAGATCCATGTGGTGCCGGGCCTCGTCCCCGGCAGCGACGCGCGCTACACCTACACCGGCTATGTCTGCCATCCGGGCGTGAACCCCGCGCTGCCGGATCATGCCGTACCGTTCCATGCGGACGGCGAAGAAAGCTTCGCGAGCGTCGAGGAAGCGGTGCATGAAGCCGTGCACATCGGCAAGACCATCATCGACGGCACGCATCCGGACCTGTCCGTTCTATCGCTCGTGACACACGGCTACTGAGCCGGTCGAGCACGCCGCTGCCGTTGCGTCCCGCACGCGCCGCGCGTGCGCAATCGTCGTGCCCGCATGGTCACGTGTCATGTCACATCGCGTCGCGATGCGCGCCGGAAGCCCCGCCGAATCGCCATCATCCGCGAATCGGCACATCGCGCTTCGCGTGCTATGCGTTTGTCCCGATAACGCGCCGCGCGCAGACGCCTATCATTTTTTTATCGTCACCCTCCGGCACTCCCCCATGCCTTCTCTTCCCTGCCCGGGCGTCGACCGGCTGCGCATTTCCGCGCTGGTCGCCGCCGTCATGCTTGCCGCCTGCACGATCACACCGCCCCCGTCGCTGCGCTCGATCCTGACGATTCCGTCGGTCATCCGCAGCGCGAATCGCGACCAGTACCGCGTGGAAGTCGCGCAGTGCGTCGCCGAGCACAATCCGTCCGCCGTGTCGCACGGGATGCCGCAGGCGATGCTGCGCTCGCTCGTCGTCGTCGCGTTCACCGTCGATCGCAGCGGCCAGCTCGTCAACGCATCCGTCTATCGCAGCAACGGCGACAGTGAAGCGGAAGCGCTCGCGCTCGCGTCGCTGCGCCGCTCGGCGCCACTGCCGCCACCGCCGTCGAAACTGCTGGACGGCAATGGCCGGCTCGAGATGATGGAAGGCTGGCTGTTCAACGACGACGGCCACTTCCAGTTGCAAAGCACCGCATCCGCGCAGGCGCAATCGATCGACTGAGCCCGCGCCCGCCCGCGTTTGCCGCCATGTCGCGGCGCTGGCTATAATTTTCCGCAATCGCGCGGCCACCCTCCCGCGCGCGTTCGCGCGCCGCACCCGGCATGCGAGCCGACCACGCCGGCACCGGGCGGCGGCGACCTATCCGTCTCCATCGTCGACCGGCGGGTGACGTCCGCGCCACGCCGCGCGTCCACGCCGCCGCCTCATCCGCTCGGCCGCTCCCGGCTGGCGTCCGCCTGCCCGAGCGCTCACCCGGCCGACCGCCCAACGACAAAACGGAGACATCCATGTCCGCATCTCCCCCGGCCGTTGCACACGCAACCGGTTCGGCCGGCGCCGTCAGCCACCGGCGCATCGTGTTCGCGAGCTTCATCGGCACCGCGATCGAGTTCTACGACTTCTACGTGTACGCGACGGCCGCGGCACTCGTCATCGGCCCCGTGTTCTTTCCGCACGGCTCCGCGACCGCACAGGCGCTGTCCGCATTCGTCACGTTCGGCATCGCGTTCATCGCGCGGCCGATCGGCTCGTTCCTGTTCGGCCACTTCGGCGACCGCATCGGCCGCAAATCGACGCTCGTCGCGTCGCTGCTCGTGATGGGCGTGTCCACCACCGCGATCGGCTTCGTGCCCGGCTACGACACGATCGGTGCGCTCGCACCGGTGCTGCTGTGCGTGCTGCGCTTCGGCCAGGGGATCGGCCTCGGCGGCGAATGGGGCGGTGCGGCGCTGCTCGCGACCGAGCACGCGCCGCAAGGCAAGCGCGGCTGGTTCGGGATGTTCCCGCAGCTGGGCCCGTCGGTGGGCTTCCTGATGTCGAACGGGTTGTTCTTCGCGCTCGCGCTGTCGCTGTCCGACGAACAATTCCGCAGCTGGGGCTGGCGCATCCCGTTCCTCGTCAGCGCGGTGCTCGTCGCGCTCGGCCTGTACGTGCGGCTGAAGATCACCGAGACACCGGCGTTCCAGGCCGCACTCGAGCGCAACGAGCGCGTGCGCGTGCCGGTCGCGACGCTCGTCTCGCAACACTGGCAGCCGACGCTGCTCGGCGCGCTCGCGATGGTGGTCTGCTACACGCTGTTCTATATCTCGACGGTGTTCTCGCTGTCGTACGGCGTGTCGACGCTGCATATTCCGCGCCAGAGCTTTCTCGGCCTGCTGTGCTTCGCGGTCGTGTTCATGGGGCTCGCGACGCCGCTGTCGGCGTGGGCCTCCGACCGCTTCGGCCGCAGGCCGGTGCTGGTCGTCGGCGCGATCGCCGCGCTCTCGTCCGGCTTCGCGATGGAGCCGCTGCTCGGCAGCGGCTCGATGCCGCTCGTCGCGCTGTTCCTGACCATCGAGCTGTTCCTGATGGGCGTGACGTTCGCGCCGATGGGCGCGCTGCTGCCCGAATTGTTCCCGACCAACGTGCGCTATACGGGCGCGGGCGTCGCGTACAACCTCGGCGGGATCCTCGGCGCGTCGATCGCGCCGTACATCGCGCAGCTGCTCGCCGCGCGCGGCGGCCTGTCGTGGGTCGGCGGCTACGTGTCGGTTGCGGCGGCAATCAGCCTGGTCGGCGTGCTGCTGATGCGCGAAACCCGCGACGCATCGCTCGTCTGAGCCCTCGGGGCGCCCCGGGTTGTGCGGCGGGGGCCGCCGCTTACGTTCGATCCGGGGGCGCCGTCACGCACCCGGGGCTCCCTCCGCTGAAGGAGCCGCCGCAATGGACCTCGGCCTCGACAACGCCGACCTCGTCCTGATCCTGGCGCTCGCGCCGGGTGGCGCCCTGCTGCTCGCGGCGCGCTTCCGGCCGAAAACCCGGCGCGGCCTCCTGTTCGAGGCACTTCTCGCCAACCTGGCCGCCGTCGCCGCGGTGATGACGGTCGAAGCGCTGCTCGCCTGAACGCGCGGCCCGCTTCCCCCGGGCCGGTTCATGCCAATAGCGGGCTCGCGCTGGCCCTAGGCCGTCAGCCGGTCACGCAGCGCGCCATAGGCCGGCCCGACCGCATCGATCGCATCGAGTGCCTGCGCAACCGACGGCGGCGCGCCCGGTTCGCCGATCGACAGCGCGTTCGGCGCGCCGCCGATGCCGCAATGGTGACGCGACGTCGCGACGAAAATCATCACGGTCGGCCGCTGCAGCGCGTGCGCCATATGCACGAACCCGGTATCGACGCCCACCACGAGCGCGGCCCGGCCGATGGCCGCACCCAGTTCGCGCACCGACATCGCCGGCAGCACGATCGCGCCCGACGCACGCGCGGCAATGTCCTGCGCAGCGTCGTGTTCGGCTGCCGATCCCCACGGCACGAGCACGCGCACGCCGCGCGCCATCATCTGCGTAGCCAGCGCGGCCCAGTGGTCGGCGGGCCATTGTTTGTCCGGATTGGACGTGGCGTGAAACAGCAGCATGAACGGCGCGCCGTCGGTCACGGCGGGCGGCAGGTTCGCATCCTGCGGCGGGACGATCCCGTAAGCGGCGCTGCCCTCGGGGACATAGCCCAGCGCCTCGCCGGCGCTCACGCGCATCCCGTGCCACGCGTCGCAGTCCGGCCGCGGGCCGAAGCGATGCGAGTAGGCGAAGCGGGCACCCGCCTCGCCGAGATCCTGCGTCTGATAGCCGACGCGGCGCGCGGCACGCGCGAGTGCCGAGATGATCGCGCTCTTGTAGACGCCGTGCAGGTCGATGACCGCATCGTAGCGGTGCGCGCGCAGCGCGCCGATCGACGCCGAGATCGCCTTCAGGTCGCCGCCGTTCCGGAGCTTCTTGAACCGCCGCAACGGCGCGCAAAGCACCTTGCTCACACCCGGATGCCAGCGCACGACCTCGGCGCACGATTCGTCGACGGCCCAGTCGACCGTTACGCCCGGAAAGGCACGGTGGAGGTCCGCGACGACAGGCAGCGTCTGGACGACGTCGCCGAGCGACGTCACTTTCACGATGAGGATGCGTTTCACTTTTCTTATGATGAATGGGGTGGGCCGGCCATTTGGTGATGCTAACGACGGTTGCCGCGTTGATACATTACGCCGACATTACATTTGCAACAAAGTGCGACGCTTGGGTGAGGATTTGTCGAGCCCCGGCTGCATCAGGTTCTTTTTATAATGCGCTCTTTGCCCTCCCGGCGTCCGCCGATGCAACGCCCCGCCCTTCCTGCCCTGCTTTCCGGGTTGTTTCCCGCCCTCACCCGCCGCTCGCTGCGGATCTGGCGCCAGTACGGCGTGTTCTGGCTCGGCGCGATCGCCGTGGGCCTCGCGGCCGTGCTGTACGCGCGGCTGATCGACTGGGGCTACGACACGTTCCGCACGATGCGCGACCACGCCGCGTGGCTGCCGCTGCTGCTGACGCCGTCGATCGCCGCCGCGTCGGCATGGCTCACGCGCCGCTTCTTCCGCGGCGCCGAAGGCAGCGGGATCCCGCAGGTCATTGCAACGCTGCATGCGAGCCCGGGCGCATTCGGCGCGCGGCTGCTGACCCTGCGCATCCTGTTCGGCAAAGTCCTGATCTCGTTCATGGGCATTCTCGGCGGCTTCACGATCGGACGCGAAGGCCCGACCGTGCAGGTCGGCGCGTCGCTGATGTTCAACCTGCGGCGCTTCTACCCGCGCTCGAACGCGCAGATCGAACGACAGCTCGTACTCGCCGGCGCGGCGGCCGGCCTGTCGGCCGCGTTCAATACGCCGCTCGCCGGGATCGTGTTCGCGATCGAGGAACTCACCCGCAGCTTCTCCGCCCGCGCAAGCGGCGTGCTGATCACCGCGATCATCCTCGCCGGCGTCGTCGCGTTGGGCCTGAACGGCAACTACACGTACTTCGGCACGATCGACGCCGGCCAGCATTTCCCGAAGATGCTCGCCGTCGCCGTGCTCGTCACCGCGCTCGTGACCGGCGTCGCGGGCGGCCTCTTCAGCTGGCTCCTGCTCAATACCGGGCGCTGGCTGCCCGCGCGCCTGCTCGGCCTGTATCGCGAGCGCCCGATCGCGTTCGCGGCGCTGTGCGGTTTCGTGATCGCCGTCGTCGGCCTCGTGTCGGGCGGGACGACGTTCGGCAGCGGCTATGCCGAGGCGCGCGGCCTGCTCGACGGCCATGAACGGCTGTCGGTGCTCTATCCGTTCCTGAAGATGGTGTCGATGGTCGCGTCGTACCTGCCGGGCATTCCGGGCGGGATCTTCGCGCCGTCGCTGTCGATCGGCGCCGGGTTCGGCAACCTGCTGCACCTCGTGTTCGGCGACATGAGCCTGCCGATGCTGATCGCGCTCGCGATGGTCGGCTACCTCGCGGCGGTCACGCAGTCGCCGATCACGTCGTTCGTGATCGTGATGGAGATGATCAACGGTCACGCGCTCGTGATTTCGCTGATGGCGACCGCGCTGGTGTCGAGCCGGATGGCGCGCTTCTTCGCGCCGCCGCTCTACGAAACACTCGCGCAGCGCTATCTCGCGCCGCCAGCGGCCGCCGCTGAACCCGCCGTGGCGCCGGCGGCTACGGCCGGCGTCGTCGAGCCGCAGGATGCGGCCGCCGCGCCCGCCGATCCGCTCGACACGCTGCGCGAACGGGACGGTGGCGAGCGGCAGGCCCCGGCGGCCGGCAACGCCGCCACGCACACGCCCGCGACGTCGCACGACGACGGACCGTCCGGTTCCGGCACGACCGTATCCGGCACGACTCCTTCCGGCACGAGCGGCCCGGCGCAGACGGGCCCGCCTACCCCTCAGTAGATCACCACCGGCGCGGGCCGATAGTAGACGGGCCGCGCCGGCACGACGATACAGCCGGCGAGCGTGATCGCGACGAGCGCAATGGCAAGGGCGGTTCGTTTCATCGCGCGCCTCCGTCAGGCCCAGTGGCCGCGCGTCCAGAACCAGTTCGGGCCGCGCTGATCCCAGTGGCCCGGCACCCAGTGCATGCCGATACGCTCGGTTTCCCAGCGGCCGCCGATCCAGACGTAGCGGCCATGATCCCAGTGCCAGTGACCGCGCTCCCACACATAGCCGACGCGTGCGTCGGGCACGACCTCGTAGCGCAGCGGCGGCGGCGCGTTCGGCGCGACGACGACGATTTCCTCGGCGGGCGCGGCCACCGGTTCGGCGACGAGCATCCGGCCCGACTGCACCATCACCGGCGTACCGACGAGGATTTCGTCGGCGCGTGCGGCGAGCGGCGCGGCGACGGCTGACAGGCCCGCGGCGAACAGTACGAGCGACACGATACGGCGTTGAACGGTAGAGACAGCCATCACAACCTCCTGATTGACAAATGACGCGAGCGTATTCGTTCAATGCGGGAGATCGACCAACGGCCGACAGACGCCGTGTTACGGCGCGCCCGAAAGTGCAACAGGGCGTAAGACGCGCACGGCGGCAGGCGCCACCGTGCGGGGGGACAGACAGCGGTCAGGCTTGCGGAATCTCGATCTTCACTTCGAGGACTTCGAGATCGTCCTGGCGCTCGAGGCTCACGCGGATGTCATCGTTCGAAATATGGACGTACTTCGAGATGACCGCGACCAGCTCCTTCTGCAGCGCCGGCAGGTAGTCGGCCGGCGGCCGGCCGCCGACCCGCTCGTGCGCGATGATGAGCTGCAGGCGCTCCTTCGCGACCGATGCGGACTTCTTCTTCTCGCCGAGGAGAAACGAAAGGATGGACATGGGCGGCCTCCGTTACTTGCTGCCGAAGAGGCGCTGCAGCAGGCCCGGCTTCTGATAATCGGTGAAGCGCAGCGGCTTGTCCTCGCCGAGGAAGCGCGCGACGACGTCCTTGTACGCTTCCGCAACGTCGGTGCCGTCGATGTGCACGGCCGGCAGGCCCTGGTTCGACGCGTGCAGCACGGCTTCCGATTCCGGCACCACGCCGATCAGCTTGATGCGCAGGATCTCGCTGATGTCCTCGAGCGACAGCATTTCGCCTTCGCTCACGCGCTTCGGGCTGTAGCGCGTGATCAGCAGGTGTTCCTTGATCGGATCCTTGCCTTCGGCCGCGCGCTTCGTCTTCGACGACAGGATGCCGAGAATGCGGTCCGAGTCGCGCACCGACGACACTTCCGGGTTCGTGACGATCAGCGCTTCGTCCGCGAAGTACATCGCGTGCAGCGCGCCCGCCTCGATACCGGCCGGCGAGTCGCAGACGATGTATTCGAAGTCCATCGCGACCAGGTCGTTCAGCACCTTCTCGACGCCGTCACGCGTGAGCGCATCCTTGTCGCGCGTCTGCGATGCCGGCAGGATGAACAGGTTCTCGCACTTCTTGTCCTTGATCAGCGCCTGGTTCAGGTTCGCTTCGCCCTGGATCACGTTGACGAGGTCATACACCACGCGACGCTCGCAGCCCATGATGAGATCGAGGTTGCGCAGGCCGACGTCGAAGTCGATCACGGCCGTCTTGTGGCCGCGCAGCGCGAGGCCGGACGCGAAGCTCGCGCTGGTCGTCGTCTTGCCCACGCCGCCCTTGCCCGAAGTCACCACGATGATTTTTGCCATTTACCCAATACCCTGTGTTCGTCAATGAGAGCCGATCGACCCGGAGCGTGCCGCGTGAATCACGTCAGGCGCAGCGGTTCGATCATCAGTTTTTCCTCTTCGAGCCGGATCTGCACCGATTTGCCCAGTATGTCGGCGGGCAACGGGTTCTCGGTCGTTCGATAGATACCCGCGATCGAAATCAGTTCCGGCTCGAGACACGTGCAGAAAATGCGCGCGTCGTGATTGCCGTGCACGCCCGCGAGTGCGCGGCCGCGCAACGGCGCGTAGATGTGGATGTTGCCTTCCGCGATGATCTCGGCGCCGTGACTGACCGGCGCCAGCACCACGAGGTCTCCTTTCGCGTAAATCTGCTGCCCCGAACGCAGCGGCCGATCGATCACCAGCGTCTGGCCGCCCGCCGCAACCGGCGTCGGCGCAGGTTCCGGCGCCGGTTCGGCTGCCGCGGCAGCGGCCGGCGCCGCGACGGGCGCCGGCTCCGCTTCGTCGGCCGGCTTCGCGGCCGACACGCGGCGATCGCGCGCCTCGAGCAACGGCAGGCCGGCTTCCCCCGCCCAGCCCTGCGTGGCCAGCGCGACGACGCCCACCGGGCGCATCCGCACGTCGTTCAGCATCTGGCGGATGTCGGCGAGCGCGACGCGTTCGCCGTCCGCGAGGCGGCGGACGTCGATCGCGACGACATCGTCGGCGAAAAACTCGGGAGTCGCTTCGAAGCGCTTGACCAGTTCGGTACGCAACGCGTCGAGATCGGTCGTCTTCACGGTGAACAGCAACGTATCGACCGATCCGCTGCGCAGCTCGAAGAATGGCGATTTTTTAAGCGACATGGACACTCTGCAAAAAATTTTTGCGTATTTTACAGGCGTCCACGCGTGCGGCCATTATTTTTGGGGAGCCGGGGGGGCGACCGTCGCGGCGAGCGCGCAACCGGCAGGCGGGCAGTCGGGCGGGCGGCCGGGCCTTCATCACGCCGTGCGGCCCGCGCATTCATGCGTCAGGGTGTGTTGAAGTGCGACACGAACAACGACTTCATCGCGCCGGGCATCCGCGCGATCGGCGCATGCTCGCCCGTGTTGCCGAAGCCCGCGCGTTCGTAGAAACGGATCGCGTTGCGGTTCGCATCGGCGATCCATGCGTAGACGTCCCGCGCCCCGCGTTCGGCCAGCCACGCGGTAGCCGTTTCCAGCAACAGCACGCCGCCGCGCAGGTGGCGGACCGCGTGCGCGACCCACAGCTCGCTGACGAACGCGCGCCGCTCGGGCGTCGTGTCGAAATACGCGCCGATCATGCCGGCCGGATGGCCTTCGGTGTACAGCAGGAAAGTCGTCGACTCGTCGGACGCGGCACGCAGCGCGGCGATGGCCGCCGCCGCGTCGGAATCGACGTTCAGCAATTCGGCCTCCGGCGCTTCACCGGGCGCGTAGGGCTCACGCAGCGATGCGGCGCGGAGTTCGCGATACACGCCGCCCTGATCGGCAGCGATACGACGAACGGTCAAGGTCGAACTCATGCAGGCACAGCCCCCTTCGGACAGCAAGTTACTAGCTTCAACCGAAAGCGGGGCATGAGTCAAATCGTAATTTTCAAATGACAGCGCGGATCGAAAGGCAGCACGCGTCGCGCACGCGCGGGTGTGCGGGTGCAGCATCGACGCGTCGACGGGCCGCGACGCATGGCAGTCCGAACGGCGAAGTCGGACGCGTCGCCCCGCTCGCCTTGTCATGCATGGCATTCACGTGGTCCAGGTCCGACGTTACCCCGCAGCGGCGCCGTAATGATCCGTAATATATGTATCCCAAAAAGCCTCGCCGCCACGCGATGTCGCGTCGCATTTATTGCATTGCAACATTCGTTGCGGACCGCGCCGCCGCATACTCGCGCGTGTGGCCTCGCGTATTCATCGCGTATTCATCCGACGAGAATACCGGCTGCGCGAGCGGATCGGGCCCGCTCCGGCCTGTTTCAATCACCGTGGCGCAGGCCCCTCCCGGCCCGCGTCCTGCACGGCCCGCCGTTTGGAGTTGCCCGCCTAGCGGCGGGGTTTGGAAAGCGCGCGCGACGGTCGTATAACTGGCACAACCGGACCACCGATCCGGTGCCGCGCGCCGTGCCGCGGACCCACGACGATTCGACCGACGACAAGCGCGTCACTCGGCCGCCGCACCGCACACGCGGGAGCCGGCCCCGAAAAGGAGGGAGACAATGGCAATGACCGACGCATCGGCCTCGGGCTGGTCGGATGGCAAACGTTATCTGTGGCTGCTCGGCGCGGTGACGATCACGCTGCCGATCCTCTCGGCCCAGCTCGCGCTGTCGACGGGCCTCCACGTGTTCTGGTGGTTCGGCCCGCTGTTCGCGTTCGGCGTGATCCCGGTCCTGGACACGCTGATCGGCGACGATCGCGACAATCCGCCCGAAGCCGTCGTCCCGCATCTCGAACGCGAGCGCTACTACCGCTACATCGTCTATCTCGCGACGCTGGTCGAATACAGCGCGTTCTTCATGTGCGTGCGGATCGTCGGCACGCATGCGCTCGCGTGGTACGACTACGTCGGCTTCGCGCTGTCGCTCGGCGCCGCGACGGGCATCTCGATCAACACCGCGCACGAACTCGGGCACAAGACCAGCCGCTTCGAGCGCTGGCTCGCGAAAGTCACGCTCGCGCCGGTGGCGTACGGGCACTTCTTCGTCGAGCACAACCGCGGCCATCACGTGCGCGTCGCGACGGCCGAGGATCCGGCGAGCGCGCGCTACGGCGAATCGTTCTGGGCCTTCCTGCCGCGCACGGTGACGGGCAGCATCCGCTCGGCGTGGCGGCTCGAGAAGGCACGCCTCGAGCGGCTCGGGCATTCGCCGTGGACCTGGCGCAACGAGGTGCTGCACGCGTGGGCGATGACCGTCGTCGTGTGGGCCATCGCGATCGCGATGGCCGGCAAGATCGTGATCCCGTTCCTCGTGATCCAGGCCGTGTACGGCGCGTCGCTGCTCGAAGTCGTCAACTACGTCGAGCACTACGGGCTCGGCCGCCGCAAGCTGCCGAGCGGCCGCTACGAGCGCTGCACGCCGCAGCATTCGTGGAACAGCAATCACGTCGTCACCAACCTGTTCCTGTACCAGTTGCAGCGGCACGCCGACCATCACGCGAACCCGACGCGCTCGTACCAGGCGCTGCGACACTTCGACGACTCGCCGCAACTGCCGGCCGGCTACGCGACGATGATCCTGTTCGCCTATGTGCCGCCGCTCTGGTATCGCGTGATGAATCCGCGTGTCGTCGCGCACTATGGCGGCAACATGGCGCAATCGAACATCAAGCCATCGATCCGCGCTCGCGTGCTCGCGCAGTATTCGGCCGCGGGGTGACGCAGGACGGCGCGGTCGCGGTCGCGGTCGCGGTCGCGGTCGCGGTCGCGGTCGCGGTCGCGGTCGGCAATATCGTCACGCGGCCTGCGGCAGCCTGAACACGGCGACCGCGTGCCGCAGCGCGCTCGCCTGCTCGGCCAGCGCCTGCGTCGCCGCCGACGCCTGTTCGACCAGCGCCGCATTGCGCTGCGTCGCTTCATCCATCTGCGTGACCGCGACGTTCACCTGCTGGATGCCGCCGCTTTGCTCCTGCGAAGCGGACGAGATCTCGCCGACGATCGACGTGACCCGCTGCACCGCGCCGACGATCTCGTGGATCGATTCGCCCGCGCGCGCGATCAGCACGGCGCCCTCGTCGACCCGCCGCGTCGATTGCTCGATCAGCGCCTTGATCTCCTTCGCGGCGGCCGCGCTGCGCTGCGCGAGCGTGCGCACCTCCGACGCGACGACCGCGAAGCCGCGCCCCTGCTCGCCCGCGCGCGCCGCCTCGACGGCCGCGTTCAGCGCGAGGATGTTGGTCTGGAATGCGATGCCGTCGATGACCGCGATGATCTCGCCGACCTTCGCCGCGCTGGCGGCAATCCCGCTCATCGTGCCGACCGCGTCCGTCATCACGCCACCGCCCGCGGACGCGATGTCCGATGCGTCGCGTGCGAGCTGCGCCGCATGCTGCGCGTGTTCGGCCGACTGGCGCACGATGCCCGTCAGTTCGGTCATGCTGGCCGCGGTTTCCTCGAGCGACGCAGCCTGCGCCTCGGTGCGCGACGACAGGTCGTGATTGCCCGCCGCGATCTGCGCACTCGCGGTCGCGACGGCTTCGGCATGCGTACGCACCTCGAGCACGACACCCGACAGGCTCGCCTGCATCGTCTTCAATGCGCGCAGCAGATCGGCGATCTCGTCGCGGCCGGCCGCGTCGACGTCGCGCGTCAGGTCGCCGCCGGCCACCGCCTGTGCACAGGCCACGGCGCGATCGAGCGGCCGCAGGATCGCGCGGCTGAACAGGAACGCACCGATCATCGCGATGCCGAGCACGATCAGCATCAGCACGACGCTCGCCGCGGTCGCGTGGCGCGCATCGCGGCTCGCTTGCGCCGACACGGCAGCACTCTCGTCGGCGATCGCCTTCGCCGCGCGCTCGAGCAGCGCGGCGGGCGCCCGGTCGACGCCCGCCACGGCCGCGTCCCCGGCCGTCGGCTCGAAGCCCGCGGCCTTGAACGCGTCGAACCCGCGCCGGTAGCCGTCGCCCATCGCCGCATGCGCGCGCATGAACTGCTCGACGAGCGTCCGGCTCTCTCCGGGCGGCAGCTCGCCGACGAGTTGCGCGGCCAGCGTGTCTACCGTGCGCTCACGCGTCTGGAATGCCTGCCAGTACTTGTCGAGCTTGTCGGGCTGCTTGCCGCGCAGCAGCGTGTCCTTCCATTCCTGCACCTGCAGCTTGAACTGCACGAGCGTGGCCGATACGAGCCGCTCGTCGGCAACGTGCGTCTGCACGTCGTTCGCGAACGTGTCGATCGAGCGATTGAGAATGCGGATGCCGTACAGCGCGCCGCAGAACATCAGCAGCAGCGCAATGGCGAATGCGAGGGGAATCTTGTAGCTCAGCTTCATGGGACCTTGGATCGTCGGAGAACGGCGACCGCGCAAAAAGCGCGAGCCGCCGACCGCTCTGTTAACGGCGCGCGAGGTCAAGGCTGAAGCGGGCAAGCGGCGGCGGGAACCGTGCGGGTCGAGCACGAAGCCCGTGGCGATCCGTCGGCGGCGGGAACCGAGGCAGCAACGCCCAAGCGGGTGCCGGCCGATCGGTACGCGCGCGCGTACCGCACATCGCATCCACGCTCGCCACCGGGCGACCAAAACGAAAAACCCCGTGATCCTTCCGGATCACGGGGCTTCGTATTTTGGCGGAGAGGGTGGGATTCGAACCCACGGTACGGGGAAACCGTACGCCTGATTTCGAGTCAGGTACATTCGACCACTCTGCCACCTCTCCTTCCTTGCTGCTTCATTTCCCGGTTGGTCGTGTCCGGGAAAGAAAAGATTATAGAACGATCTCTTCGGAACTCACAAGCGTTTTTTGCAAAAATTTTTGCGAGCCCGTCGAAGACCGATCGCGCAGCGATCTCACGACGCCTGCGCAGGCGCTTCGATTCGCTCCATGCCGCCCATGTACGGACGCAGCGCCTCGGGCACCGTGACCGAACCGTCGGCATTCTGGTAGTTCTCCAGCACTGCGACGAGCGTGCGGCCGACCGCGAGGCCGGAGCCGTTCAGCGTATGCACGAGTTCCGGCTTGCCCTGCGCGTTGCGGAAACGCGCCTGCATCCGGCGCGCCTGGAACGCCTCGGTGTTCGAGCAGCTCGAGATCTCGCGATAGGTGTTCTGCGCGGGCAGCCACACTTCGAGGTCGAACGTCTTCGCGGCCGAGAAGCCCATGTCGCCCGTGCACAGCGTGATCACGCGGTACGGCAGGCCGAGCTTCTGCAGGATCGCCTCCGCGTGGCCGACCATCTCGTCGAGTGCCGCATACGACGCGTCCGGCGCGACGACCTGCACCATCTCGACCTTGTCGAACTGGTGCTGGCGGATCATCCCGCGCGTGTCGCGGCCATACGAGCCGGCTTCCGAGCGGAAGCACGGCGAATGCGCGGTCAGCTTGATCGGCAGCGCGGAGCCTTCGACGATCGACTCGCGCACGGTGTTCGTCAGCGAAATCTCGGACGTGGAGATCAGGTACTGCGTGATCGTGTTTTCAGCGCCGCCCTTCTCGACGCGGAACATGTCGTCCGCGAACTTCGGCAGCTGGCCCGTGCCGTACAGGATCTCGGGATTCACGATGTACGGCGTGTACGTCTCGCTGTAGCCGTGCTGCAGCGTGTGCGTGTCGATCATGAACTGCGCGAGCGCGCGGTGCAGGCGTGCGATCGAGCCGCGCAGCATCGTGAAGCGTGCGCCGGCGAGCTTCGCGCCGGTTTCGAAATCGAGGCCGAGCGGCGTGCCGACGTCGACGTGATCCTTCACCTCGAAGTCGAACTGGCGCGGCGTGCCCCAGCGGCGCACTTCGACGTTGTCGGCTTCGTCCTTGCCGACCGGCACGCTTTCGTGCGCGATGTTCGGCATGCCCAGCATCAGGTCGGACAGGCGCGTCTGGATCTCGCCGAGCTTGGCCTCCGACGCCTTCATTTCGTCGCCGATCCCGCCGACTTCGGCCATGACGGCCGACGTGTCCTCGCCCTTCCCCTTCATCGCGCCGATCTGCTTCGACAGGCTGTTGCGGCGCGCCTGAAGCTCTTCGGTACGGGTCTGGATCGCACGGCGTTCCGCTTCGAGGGCGGAGAACGCGGCGACGTCGAGGGTGTAGCCGCGATCGGCGAGGCGCTTCGCGACGCCGTCGAGGTCTTTGCGCAGCAACTGGATGTCGAGCATGGGAGGACTTGGAAAATCGTTGTGTAAGACGGGAATTCTAACGCACCGCGGGGCCGCCACGGCATTGGCCGGATGGACAGTGCCGCAAACGCGCGACGGGCGTGGCAGTATCGCATTGCCGGCCTGCGCGCCCGCAGCCGGCGAAGCGCGTTGCGCGACGCCGCGGCGCAGCGCGCGACAGCCGCTCCGGCCGGGCGCAACGCGGCGGGCAACGCACCCGTCTTCGCATCATCATCACCCGAGGGAACCCGATGGCCATCGAACTGGACAAGGATGTCCGCGACCGCGCGATCGCGTCGCTGCAACGCTATTTCACAGAAAACATGGACGAGCCGATCGGCAACATCCAGGCCGGAGCGCTGCTGCACTTCTTCGTCGAGGAAATCGCGCCGGCAATCTACAACCTCGCGATCGCCGATGCGCAGGAGCGCCTGCACGCACGGGTCGCCGAGCTCGACATCGACTGCCACGAGGAGCCGTTCGAGTACTGGAAGAAGCAGCCGGGCCGCCGGCGATGACACGCCCCAGGCAGCGCCGGCCGTCGCGCCGCGCGCGGCCGGTCAGTCCTTCTTGCCGGCCTCGCGGTCGAGCTCGCGCAGCCACGCGAGCTTGTCGGCGATCTTCGATTCGAGCCCGCGCGGCACCGGCTTGTACCAGCGCGGTTCGCGCATCCCTTCCGGAAGATACGACTCGCCGGCCGCATAGGCATTCGGCTCGTCATGCGCGTAGCGATACGCGTGACCGTAGCCGAGTTCCTTCATCAGCTTGGTCGGCGCATTGCGCAGATGCACGGGCACCTCGCGCGACTTGTCCTGCTTCACGAACGCCATCGCCTGGTTGAACGCGTTGTAGCCCGCGTTGCTCTTCGCCGCGCACGCGAGATAGATCACCGCCTGCCCGAGCGCCAGCTCGCCTTCGGGCGAGCCGAGCCGCTCGTAGGTCTCGGCCGCGTCGTTCGCCACCTGCAGCGCGCGCGGATCGGCGAGGCCGATGTCTTCCCACGCCATCCGCACGATGCGCCGCGCGAGATACTTCGGATCCGCGCCGCCGTCGATCATCCGGCAGAACCAGTACAGCGCGCCGTCCGGGCTCGAACCGCGCACCGACTTGTGCAGCGCCGAGATCTGGTCGTAGAAGTTGTCGCCGCCCTTGTCGAAGCGCCGCGCGTTCAGCGTCATCGCGCTGCTGACGAACTCGGCATCGATGGTCGTGACCTTGGCGGACGCTGCGGCCGTCTGCGCCTGCTCGAGCAGGTTCAGGAAGCGCCGCGCGTCGCCGTCCGCATAACCGATGAGCGTATCGATCGCCTTGTCGTCGAACGCGAGCCCGTCGAGCGCGATTTCCTGCGCGCGCTTGAGCAGCTGACGCATCTCGTCGTCGTTCAGCGACTGCAGCACGTACACCTGCGCCCGCGACAGCAGCGCCGAGTTGACTTCGAAGCTCGGGTTCTCGGTCGTCGCGCCGATGAAGGTCACGAGCCCCGACTCGACGAACGGCAGCAGCGCATCCTGCTGCCCCTTGTTGAAGCGGTGGATTTCGTCGACGAACAGGATCGTGTGGCGGCCGGTGCGATTCAGCGTGTCCTTCGCCTGCTCCATCGACTCGCGGATGTCCTTCACGCCGCCGAGCACCGCGGACAGCGCGATGAACTCGCAGTCGAATGCGAGCGCGGTGAGGCGCGCGAGCGTCGTCTTGCCGACGCCGGGCGGCCCCCACAGGATCATCGAATGCGGCTTGCCGGATTCGAACGCGAGCCGCAGCGGCTTGCCTTCGCCCAGCAGATGCGTCTGGCCGATCACCTCGGCGAGCGTCTTCGGCCGCAGCGCCTCGGCGAGCGGCCGGCGCGGCTCGACTTGAAACAGGTCGGACATGAACCCTCGCTCCAGATCAAACGATGGCGGCCGAACGGGCCGCCGGACCCGACATTATGACAGCCGCGCGACTGCACCGCCGCGCCTGGTGCCGCGCCCGGTGCCCGCGCGCCCAGTGCCCGCGCCCGATGCCCGCGCCCCAAAACAACACGGGCCTGCCGTCGCCGGCAGGCCCGTGTCGGGAAAACGGCGTGGTGCCGGTCAGCCGTTGATCACGTCCGCGCCCTTCGGCACGACGAACTTGAACGTATCGCTCTTGAGCGGCGGGTTCGTCTGGATGTTCGTGAACGTGAGCAGCGTGACGTTGCCGAACACGTCGTGCAATTCCATCGCGGCGAGCGTGCCGTTGCGGAAGCCGATGCCGATCCGCTGGAATTGCGTGTCCTGCGCCTTCGGCAGCATCTCGAGCCACTCGATGCCGCCCTTCTCGCCGGCATCGCGCAGCGTGTAGTTCTTGTCGAGATCGTTGCTGCCGAACAGGATCGCGGCCGGGCTCGCGCCCAGCGCGCCGTTCAGCTTGCGTTCGGTGACCTGGTTCAGGTCGCGGTCGTACACGTAGAGCTTGTCGCCGTCGGCCTGCAGCACCTGCTGGTACGGCTTCTGGTACGTCCAGATGAACTTGCCGGGACGCGAGAACACGAACGTGCCGCTCGAATTGTCGTTCGGCTTCGGCGCGGCCTGCACGGCGCTCGCGCCCTTGGCCGGCGCCTTGACGATCTGCTGCGTGAAATCGCCTTTCGCCGAGCGCACCTGCGACACGAAGGCCTTCAGCTGCTCGGTGCCGCCCGCGAACGCGTGCGTCGCCGCGAGCATCAGCGATGCGCCGGCGAGCGCCGCGCCGAGCCAGCGCCGCGTCGAACGAAGGGACACTGCGAACGAATGTTGCTGCATATTGCGGTTTTCTCCCTGGGTGGCCGGCGCTGCGGGCGCCGCGGACTCATTCCGCGTCGCGCGCCGGCACAAGAATTTCGCGGTTGCCGCTCGACGACATCGCCGACACGAGCCCCGACTGTTCCATCTGTTCGAGCAGCCGCGCCGCACGGTTGTAGCCGATCCGCAGATGGCGCTGCACGAGCGAAATCGACGCGCGGCGGTTCTTGATGACGATCTCGACCGCCTGGTCGTACAGCGGATCAGACTCCTCGCCGCCTTCGCCGGTTCCCGCGCCGGCCGAGCCCTCGTCGCCGTCGGCCGTGCCGCCTTCGAGCAGCCCTTCGACGTAGTTCGGCTCGCCCTGCTCCTTGAGCTTCTCGACGACGCGATGCACTTCGTCGTCGGCGACGAACGCGCCGTGCACGCGCACCGGCAGCCCGGTGCCCGGCGGCAGGTACAGCATGTCGCCCATCCCGAGCAGCGACTCGGCGCCCATCTGGTCGAGAATCGTGCGCGAGTCGATCTTCGACGACACCTGGAACGCGATCCGCGTCGGCACGTTCGCCTTGATCAGGCCGGTAATCACGTCGACGGACGGACGCTGCGTCGCGAGGATCAGGTGGATGCCGGCCGCGCGCGCCTTCTGCGCGATCCGCGCGATCAGTTCCTCGACCTTCTTGCCGACGACCATCATCAGGTCGGCCAGCTCGTCGATCACGACGACGATGTTCGGCAGGCGGCCGAGCGGTTCAGGATCGTCCGGCGTCAGGCTGAACGGATTCGGAATCTTTTCCTCGCGCTTCGCCGCGTCGTCGATCTTGTTGTTGTAGCCCGCGAGGTTGCGCACGCCGAGCTTGCTCATCAGCTTGTAGCGGCGCTCCATCTCCGCGACCGTCCAGTTCAGCGCGTGGCCGGCCTGGCGCATGTCGGTGACGACCGGGCACAGCAGGTGCGGAATGCCTTCGTAGACGCTCATTTCGAGCATCTTCGGATCGATCAGGATCAGGCGCACCTGCTCGGCGGTGGCCTTGTACAGCAGCGACAGGATCATCGCGTTGATCCCGACCGACTTGCCCGAACCGGTCGTGCCGGCGACCAGCAGGTGCGGCATCTTCGCGAGATCCGCGCAGACCGGCTTGCCGCCGATGTCCTTGCCGAGGCTCAGCGTCAGCGCCGACGACGCGGCCGCATAGACTTCCGAGCCGATGATCTCGGACAGGTGGACCGTCTGGCGGCGCTGGTTCGGCAGCTCGAGCGCCATGTAGTTCTTGCCGGGGATCGTCTCGACCACGCGGATCGACACGAGCGACAGCGAACGCGCGAGATCCTTCGCGAGGTTGACGATCTGGCTGCCCTTCACGCCGGTGGCCGGCTCGATCTCGTAGCGCGTGACGACCGGGCCCGGATACGCGGCGACGACGCTCGCCTCGACGCCGAAGTCCTTCAATTTCTTCTCGATCAGGCGCGACGTGAATTCGAGCGTATCGGCGGAAATCGCTTCCTGCGTCTTCGGCGCGGGATCGAGCAGCGACACCGGCGGCAGCGTCGAATCGCCCGGCAGGTCGGTGAAGAGCGGCACCTGGCGCTCGCGCTCGACGCGCTCGGACTTCGCCGGCGTGACGACCGGCGGCACGATCGTCACGGGCTCGTGATCCTCGATGCGCACACGCTCCTCTTCGACCTTGCCTTCGCGGCGCACGGCCGCGGCCTCGCCGAGCTTGCGGTCGCGCTCGGCCTCGCGGCGCAGCTTAGCGACGTTGACGGCGGACAGGATCGCCCCGCCCACGCGCTCGGCGACCGACAGCCACGAGAAGCGGAAATACAGCGACAGGCCGATCGCGAGCAGGATCAGCAGCAGCAGCGTGCCGCCGGTGAAGCCGAACGCGTGCGACATCGCACCCGCCACGGCCTCGCCGATCACGCCGCCCGGTGCGCGCGGCAGCTGCACCTTCAGCGACCACATGCGCAGCGCCTCGATGCCGTCGCACGCGAGCACGACGAGCACGAACGCCAGGATCTCGGTGAGCCAGCCGATCGGCCGCTCGGGTTCGTCGGCGACCGCCTCGTGACGCGTGATGCGCCGGTAGTTGACCGCGATGCGCCGCCCGAGCGGCACGATCAGCCAGTAGGCCGACAGGCCGAACAGCAGCAGGATGATGTCGGCCGTCCACGCGCCGACGCGGCCCGCCCAGTTCGAGATGTGGTCCACCTGCGCGGCGTGCGTCCAGCTCGGATCGCGCCGGCTGTAGCTCAACAGGGCCATCACCAGAAAAGCGCAGAGCGCGACCTGGAGAATCCAGCGGATCTCCGTGAGGAGCTTCGACATCCGGTGCGGCAACGCCTGTGCCTGGGCGGAATAAGGAGCTTTTGCCATGAATCCGTATAAAGAGGACGGGCCGCGCGCCCGCCTGTCGTTCGATCGCGCTTATTGTAAACGCTGCACCGGGGCGCCAAGTGTAAATGACGGTTACATAAGAGGGTCGGGGCGGCCGACGCCGATAGCCGCGCATGCGATCCGGCCGCCGGTCGGCCCGTGACGCCGGGCCGCGGCAATGCGCGCCACGGGCCGCAGCCGCCCGCCTCTCCCACGCCGACCCGCCCGCCCAACCTGCCCCGCGGCTGCGGGCGCCCCACCGAGAAACGCTATCGCCACGATTGAAACTCTCGTTCGGCAGCGCAGCAACGGGGCCTTTATAATGCGCGTCTGATACCCATCTACGACGGCATCCCGGTCAACCCAGACCGTCCGGCGAGCCTTACCCCGCCCGCCGCGGCCGCCCTTTACGGATTCGCACATGTCCACGCCCAAACACGCCAAAGTCCTGATTCTCGGTTCCGGCCCCGCCGGCTACACGGCTGCCGTCTATGCGGCTCGCGCCAACCTGTCCCCGGTGCTGATCACCGGCATCGCGCAGGGCGGCCAGCTGATGACCACGACCGACGTCGAAAACTGGCCGGCGGACGCGAAGGGTGTGCAAGGCCCGGAACTGATGGCGCGCTTCCTCGAGCACGCCGAGCGTTTCAACACCGAAATCGTCTTCGACCACATCCACACCGCGAAACTGCACGAAAAGCCGATCCGGCTGATCGGCGATTCGGGTGAATACACGTGCGACTCGCTGATCATCGCGACCGGCGCATCCGCACAGTATCTCGGCCTGCCGTCCGAAGAATTGTTCATGGGCAAGGGCGTGTCGGCCTGCGCGACCTGCGACGGCTTCTTCTACCGCAACCAGGAAGTCGCGGTGATCGGCGGCGGCAACACCGCGGTCGAGGAAGCGCTCTACCTGACGGGCATCGCGAAGAAGGTCACGGTGATCCATCGCCGCGACAAGTTCCGCGCCGAGCCGATCCTGATCGACCGCCTGCTGGAGAAGGAAAAGGAAGGCGTCGTCGACATCAAATGGGATCACGTGCTCGACGAAGTGACGGGCGAGGATTCGGGCGTCACGGGCCTGCGCATCAAGAACGTGAAGACCGGCGAGAAGCAGGACCTCACCGTGCAGGGCGTGTTCGTCGCGATCGGCCACAAGCCGAATACCGACCTGTTCCAGGGCCAGCTCGAGATGAAGGACGGCTACATCCTGACGAAGAGCGGCCTGCAGGGCAACGCGACGTCGACGAGCGTGCCGGGCGTATTCGCCGCCGGCGACGTGCAGGACAACGTGTATCGCCAGGCGATCACGAGCGCCGGCACGGGCTGCATGGCCGCGCTCGACGCGCAGCGCTACCTCGAAAGCCTGCACGACAAGAAGTAAGCGTCGAGCCTTCGCGCGCCGGGCGCTACAATGGCGTCCGCTGCCGCGAAGCAGGCTTGACCGGAAAGCCGCTGCCGTCGCGCAGCGGCTTTTTTTGTGCCCGCGCGCCCGAACGCGCCTGCCCGGTTACCGAATCATGGCGAAGAACCAGCCCCATCCGAGCGATCCCGCGAAGCGGAAGATCGCCGCCCGTCCCGCGCCGGCCGCCCCGCCGCCCGCGCCCGATCCGGCCGCATTGCGCGGCCAGGGCCTGGCCGGCCTCGGCGCGTTGCGCAAGGCGCTGCAAGGCGAAGCCGATCGCCGCGACCGCGAGCGCATCGAAACCGCGAAGGCCGAACGCAAGGCGGAAGCCGACGCGAACCTGTTCCGCAACGAAATCGGCGCGATCCAGCCGCTGAACGCGCCGCCGCGCGCGAAATCCGGCCGTACGCCGCCCGACCCGGTGCCGAAGCAGACGCAGCGCGACGAGGAAGCCGTGCTGAACGCGACGCTGTCCGACGAATTCGATCCCGAGACGCTGCTCGACAGCGACGAATCGCTGTACTACCACCGCCCCGGCATCAGTCGCGACGTCGTGCGCAAGCTGAGGAGCGGCGCGTGGATCGTGCAGGCGCAGATCGACCTGCACGGGATGCGACGCGACGAGGCGCGCGATGCGCTCGCCGAATTCATCCGCGAAGCCGGCAAGAAGGGGCTGCGCTGCCTGCGCGTGATCCATGGCAAGGGGCTCGGCTCGATCGGCAAGGAACCCGTGCTGAAAGGCAAGGTGCGCGCGTGGCTCGTGCAGAAGGAAGAAGTGATCGCGTTCTGCGAGGCGCGCAGCCACGACGGCGGCGCGGGCGCGGTGCTCGTGCTGCTGCAGCCGCTCGCGGCGCCCGCCGATCGGGGGCCGCGTGCCGCATCCTAGGCTGACGCTCGCGATCGCGGTACTGGAGGCGATCGCGACGCTGGCGTTCGCGATCTCGGGCTTCATCGAGGCGCGCAAGAACCGTCTCGACTCGGTCGGCACGTTCGTCGTCGCGCTCGCCACCGCGTTCGGCGGCGGCACGCTGCGCGACATCCTGCTCGAACGCCGACCGTTCTACTGGGTCGTGCACGACGACTACGTGATCGCGATCTTCGTGCTCGCGCTGTTCGCGCCGTTCGTGTTGCGGATGCTGTCGCGGCTGTCGGCCGAGCGGCTGCTGCTGGTGGCCGACGCGATCGGGCTCGGCATCTTCAGCATCTCGGGCACCGCGATCGCGCTCGATGCCGAGATGCCGCGCTTCATCGCGGTGATGATGGGCGTGATCACGGGCGTGGTCGGCGGGATCATCCGCGACGTGCTGTGCAACGACATCCCGCTGATCCTGCGCGATTCGCGGCCGTACGCGACCTGCGCGTTCGTCGGTTGCTGGTTCTACCTGCTGCTCGCATGGCTGCAGTTCGACTCGGTGTACAGCGTACTGCTCGCGACCGGCTTCATCCTCGTCGCGCGGCTCGCGACGTTCAAGTTCGACGTGCGGTTGCCGCACTGATCGCCGCCGCGACACCAGACGCACCGCCAGAAACAAAAGGGGCCGCTCCTTCGAGACGGCCCCTTCTTCATTCAGCGCAACCGCGGCCTCACGCGATCCGCTCTTCCGACGCCGGATCGAACAGCACCGCCTTCGACACGTCGAACAGCAGCGACTGCGTCTGCCCCGGCTGCGGGTTCGCGGCCGGATGCACGCGGCTCACGATCCGCTTGCCGTTGACCTGCGCGAACACGTGCGTGTCCGGCCCGGTCGGCTCGGTCACGTCGACGCGCACGTCGATCGGCTGCAGCTTCGACGCCTCGCCGTGGTGCGCATTGCGCGCGTCGGTGATGCGCTCCGGACGCAGGCCGAGGATCACCTCGCGGCCCACGTGGCCGTTCATCCGCTTCGCGTCGAACGGCAGGTTCAGCGCGCTGCGCGCGAGGCCCGTATCGATCTCGAGCGCGACCCCGCTGCCCTGCTCGACCAGGCGGCCGTTGATGAAGTTCATCGGCGGCGCGCCGATGAAGCCCGCGACGAACAGGTTCGACGGCGAATCGTAGATTTCCTGCGGCGCACCGAACTGCTGGACCACGCCGTCCTTCATCACCGCGATCCGGTCGCCGAGCGTCATCGCCTCGATCTGGTCGTGCGTCACGTAGACGATCGTCGTGCCGAGGCGCTGGTGCAGCAGCTTGATTTCCGCGCGCATCTCGATGCGCAGCTTCGCGTCGAGGTTCGACAGCGGCTCGTCGAACAGGAACAGCGACGGATCGCGCGCCAGTGCGCGGCCCATCGCGACGCGCTGGCGCTGGCCGCCCGACAGCTGGCCCGGCTTGCGGTCGAGCAGATGCTGGATCTGCAGCATCGCCGACACGCGCTCGACGATCTGCTGCTGCTCGCTCTTCGGCACCTTGCGGATGTTCAGGCCGAACGAGATGTTCTCGCGCACCGTCATCGACGGGTACAGCGCGTACGACTGGAACACCATCGCGATGTCGCGATCCTTCGGCGACAGGTCGTTGACGACCTTGCCGTCGATGCAGATCTCGCCGCTCGTCACGGTCTCGAGACCGGCGATCATGTTGAGCAGCGTCGACTTCCCGCAGCCCGAGCCGCCGACCAGGATCAGGAACTGTCCGTCCTCGATCTCGATGTCGACACCCTTCAGGACCGGCACCCCGTTCGGGTAGGTCTTGTACACGTCACGGATGGAAAGGCTTGCCATGCTGTGAATCCTCTGTCTCGTCTCGCGCGGCGCCACAACGCCGCGTCGGGTTCGTTTCGATGCGCCGCGCGTCGTGCGCGGCCGGTTCGTCGTATCGGATGAAGCCGCGCTTACCCCTTCACCGCGCCCGCCGTCAGCCCGCGCACGAAGTAGCGGCCGGCGACCACGTAGACGAGCAGCGTCGGCAGCGCGGCGATGATCGCGCCGGCCATGTCGACGTTGTATTCCTTCACGCCCGTCGACGTGTTGACGAGGTTGTTCAGCGCAACCGTGATCGGCATCGAGTCGACGCCGGAGAACACGATCCCGAACAGGAAGTCGTTCCAGATCTGCGTGAATTGCCAGATCAGGCACACCATGAAGATCGGCAGCGACACCGGCAGCAGGATCTTCGTGAAGATCGTGAAGAAACCCGCGCCGTCGATGCGTGCGGCCTTCACGAGCTCGGCCGGCACGCTCACGTAGAAGTTGCGGAAGAACATCGTCGTGAACGCGATGCCGTACACGACGTGCACGAACACCAGGCCCGGAATCGTGTTGGCGAGGCCGAGCATCCCCTGCAGGCGCGCCATCGGCAGCAGGATCACCTGGAACGGGATGAAGCAGCCGACCAGCATCATCGTGAACAGCGCATCCGCGCCGCGAAAGCGCCAGTGCGTGAGCACGTAGCCGTTGAACGCGCCGATCAGCGACGAGATCAGCACGGCCGGAATCACCATCTGCAGCGAGTTCAGGAAGAACGGCTTCATGCCGTCGCAGCGCACGCCGGTACACGCGCCGCTCCACGCCTTCACCCACGGATCGAAGGTCCAGTGCGTCGGCGGCGTCAACAGGTTGCCGGTGCGCAGCTGGTCGAGGTCCTTGAAGGAGGTCGACAGCATCACGTAGATCGGGAACAGGAAATACAGCGCGAACAGGATCAGCGCCGCATAGATCACTGCCCGGCTGATCGTCACTTTAGGCTGCATTGCGGGTGCTCCTCGATTCCATATACATCAGCGGCACCAGCACCGCGACCACGGTCGCGAGCATCATCACCGACGACGCCGCGCCGAGCCCGAGCTGGCCGCGGTTGAACGAAAACGTGTACATGAACATGGCCGGCAGCGACGACGACGTGCCGGGGCCGCCCGCCGTCAGCGCGACGACCAGGTCGAAGGTCTTGATCGTGATGTGGCAGAGGATCAGCAGCACCGAGAAGAACACCGGGCGCATGCTCGGGATCACGATCTTGCGGTAGATGGTCGGCAGCGTCGCGCCGTCGACCTGCGCGGCCTTGAAGATCTCGCCGTCGACGCCGCGCAGCCCGGCGAGGAACAGCGCCATCACGAAGCCGGTCGACTGCCACACGGCGGCGATCACGATACAGAAGATCGCCTTGTCCGGGTCGTCGAGCCAGCCGAACGAGAAGCTCGTCCAGCCCCAGTCGTGCATCACCTTCTCCAGGCCGAGGCCCGGGTTCAGGATCCACTGCCATGCGGTGCCCGTGACGATGAACGACAGCGCCATCGGATACAGGAAGATCGCGCGCAGCGCGCCTTCGTTGCGGATCCGCTGGTCGAGCAGGATCGCGAGGAACAGCCCGAGCGCGACACAGATCGCGATGAACGGAATCCCGAACCAGCCGAGGTTCGCGGCGGAGGTCCACCACACATCGTTCTGGAACAGGTCCGAGTAACGGCCGAAGCCGTCGAATTCGTAGTTCGGCAACAGCCGCGAATTGGTCAGCGACAGATAGCCGGTAATCAGGATGAAGCCGTAGATGAACACCACGGCGATCGCGAGGCTCGGCGCGAGCACGAGCTTCGGAATCCAGCGATCGGCGAAGGCCGACATCGGCGACGTGCGCCGTGCGGCGGCAGCGCCGGATCCGTTTCCGCTAAGAGGGGCAGCCACTTGATTCGACTCCTGGAACGAGGGTGACGCAGGCCGGGCCGGCGCCGGGTACGGCACGGGCCCGCGCGCGAGCCCGTTTGCTGCACATGCAGGAACGCCCGGCCGATCCTGCGTTTCCGGCCGGGCGCCTGTCGCGCTTTACTTCACCTTCGCGGCCTTCGCGAGCGCGGCGACCGCGCTCTTCGAATCCTGCTGCGAGTTCATGAACTTCGTCACGACGTCGGTGATCGCGCCGGCCGTTGCATCGCCCTGCGCCATCCCGTGCGCGAGCGACGGCACGAAGCCGCCCGACTTGATCGCGGTCTGCTCGTCGGCATACGACTTCTTCGCGCAGTCGTCGAACTTGTCCATCTTCACGCCGAGGCGCACCGGCACCGAGCCCTTCAGCAGGCTGAACTGCTCCTGGAAGTCCGGCGTCATGATCGTCTTCGCGAGTGCGACCTGGCCCGGCGTCGCGTCCTTCTGCCCCTTCTGCTGGAAGAACACGAACGAGTCGACGTTGAACGTGTACGAATTCGCGGTGCCCGGCACCGCCGCGCAGATGTAGTCCTTGCCCGCCTTCTTGCCGGCGTTCTCGAACTCGCCCTTCGCCCAGTCGCCCATGAACTGCATGCCGGCCTTGCCGTTGATCACCATCGCGGTCGCGAGGTTCCAGTCGCGGCCGTTGCGGCCCGTGTCGAAGTAGCCCTGGATCTTGCGGACCGTGTCGAACACCGACAGCATCTGCGGCGACGTCAGCGTGGCCTGGTCGAGATCGACGAGCGCCTTCTTGTAGAACGCCGGACCCTGCGACAGCACGACGTCTTCCCACAGCGTCAGGTCCTGCCACGGCTGGCCGCCCATCGCGACCGGCTGGATGCCGGCAGCCTTCAGCTTGTCGGCCACCGCGAAGAATTCGGGCCAGGTGGTCGGCACCTTCGCGCCGACCTTGTCGAGCGCGGCCTTGTTGATATAGAGCCAGTTCACGCGGTGCACCGAGAACGGCGCGGCGACGGTGTGGCCCTTGTACTTGATGATCTTGTCGATTTCCGGCGGCAGGTTCTGCTTCCAGTCGCCGGCGGCGGAATCGATGTTGACGAGCACGCCCTGGTCGGCCCAGTCCTGGATCAGCGGGCCCTTGATCTGCGCGGCCGACGGTGCGTCGCCGCTGATCACCTTGGTCTTCAGCGCGGTCATCGCCGCGGCGCCGGCGCCGCCCGCGACCGCGAAGTCCTTCCACACGTAGCCCTGCTTCTGCACGTCGTCCTTCAGCACGCCGACGGCCTTCGACTCGCCGCCCGAGGTCCACCAGTGCAGCACGGTTACGTTCTCGGCCGCCTGCGCCACCACGGCGCCAGCCATCAGACCCGCGGCGCAGAGCGCGCCCATGATCGAGCGAACTTTCATTACTTATCTCCTCCAGACTGAATCAACTCGTGAGGTTCCCTGACGGGGAACCGGCTTCTTGATAAACGACGGGGAAATCGAGCCGCGGGACGCATTGCAGCGTACGGGGCCGATGACCGGCCGGGCTCTTACAGAAAGCGTGAATCGAGATTCAACGGCGTGTCTCCTCTTTGTGTTTCTGGCCCGCCGCGATGCCGCGGCGCGAGCCCGGGGGCGACGATGCGCGGACGATGCGCACCGTCAATGTCCGATAACATTCGGCACAAGGCGCTCCCGAAGGCGAAGCTCGCGCAGTTCATCGACCGCGCTTCTTTTTTTCTTCGCCCAGGTGCTACCCCTTGCGGCGGATTGTAGTTAAACTACAATTCAGTGTCAAAAATATTTTTATCGCACTACGGATCGCTTCCCAGCACCCCCAATCGGCGGAGACACATGCATACCGATTCCAGCTTTACCTTCGTACTTTTCGGCGGCACCGGCGACCTGTCGATGCGCAAGATCCTGCCCGCGCTGTTCGAAGCGCACCGCGGCAACATGCTTGCGGAAAGCGGCCGGATCGTTGCCGTCGCGCGGCACGAATCGGATCGGGCCGGCTATCTCGAGTGGGTCGACACGCACGTGAAGCCGCATGCGGCGAAGGCGGCCGGCAAGGCATTCGACGAAAGCGTGTGGAAATCCTTCCTCGAGCGCATCGAATACGTGAAGCTCGACCTCGGCCGCGCGGAGGATTACGTCGTGCTGCGCGACGCGGTCGCGCAGCTGTCCGGCATCCGCGTGTTCTATCTCGCCACGGGGCCGTCGCTGTTCGTGCCGATCTGCAAGGCGCTCGCGTCGGTCGGCCTGAACGAGGGCGCGCGCATCGTGCTCGAGAAGCCGCTCGGCTACGACCTGAAATCGTCGAACGCGATCAACGACGCGGTCGGCGAGATCTTCGCGGAAGACCAGATCTACCGGATCGACCACTATCTCGGGAAGGAGCCGGTACAGAACCTGCTGGCGCTGCGCTTCGGCAATGCGCTGTTCGAGCCGCTGTGGCGCCGCGAATGGGTCGAGAGCATCCAGATCACGATCGCCGAGGAGCTCGGCGTCGAGGCGCGCGGCGATTTCTACGACAATACGGGCGCGCTGCGCGACATGGTGCAGAACCACCTGCTGCAGCTGCTGTCGATCGTCGCGATGGAGCCGCCGCACTCGATGGATTCCGACGCGGTGCGCGACGAGAAGCTGCGCGTGCTGCGTGCGCTGAAGCCCATCGATCCGCGCGACATCGGCAAGGTCGCGGTGCGCGGCCAGTATCATGCGGGCGTGATCAAGGGCGCACAGGTGCCGGCCTATGCCACCGAGCCCGGCGTGAAACCCGACAGCCCGACCGAAACCTTCGTCGCGCTGAAGGTGGAGATCGAGAACTGGCGCTGGGCCGGCGTGCCGTTCTTCCTGCGCACCGGCAAGCGTCTGGCCGACCGCGTCGCGGAGATCGTCGTGAACTTCCGGCCGGTGCCGCACTCGGCGCTGGGCCCGACCGCGCTGCGCCCTGGTTCGAACCGCCTCGTGATCCGGCTGCAGCCGAACGAGACGATTCGCCTGTACTGCCTCGCGAAGCAGCCCGGCGAAGGAATGAACCTCGCGAGCGTGCACCTCGACCTCGCGTTCGACCAGTTCTTCAAGGAAGGGCAGATGGAGGCGTACCAGCGCCTGCTGCTCGACGTGATCAACGGCCGCCTCGCCCTCTTCGTGCGTCGTGACGAGCAGGAAGCCGCGTGGCGCTGGGTCGAGCCGATCCTGAACGAATGGGCACGCTCGCTGAAGCCGCCGAAGCCGTACGCGGCAGGCACGTGGGGGCCGGCCGCGGCGAGCGCGATGCTCGCGCAGCACGGCACCTGCTGGCTCGAAGAAGAAAACTGATGCAAACCGTTGTCGTGCGCGCCAGCGCGCGGCAACGTGCCCCACGATTCGCACGAATTGAACAGACAAAGCAGTCCGGAGGAGATGTGATCGAGATCCACGCTTTCGACACCCAGGAAGCGCAAAGCGAAGCGCTCGCGCGCGCCGTCGGCGATGCGCTGCGCGCCGCGCTCGCCGGCCCCGCGCGCCCGACGCTCGCGGTGTCCGGCGGCACGAGCCCGCGCCCGTTCCTGCACACGCTGTCGCACGCAGCGCTCGACTGGGCCGGCGTCGACGTCACGCTGGTCGATGACCGCTGGGTGCCGGAGAACGATGCGGCCAGCAACGCGCAGCTCGTGCGCGACACGCTGCTGCAGCACGCGGCGGCCCCTGCCCGCTTCCTGCCGCTCGTCGACACGCGCGCATCGCTCGATGCGCACGTCGCCGCGCTCAACGCCAACGCCGACTACCGCGTGCCGAACGTCGCGGTGCTCGGCATGGGCGAGGACGGCCACACGGCGTCGATCTTCGCGGACGCGCCCGAATGGGACCATGCGATCACGACGCCCGAGCGCTTCGTCGCCGTGCATCCCGGCGCCGCGCCGCATGCACGCGTGAGCTTTTCGCTCGATGCGCTGAAGCGCGTCGACCGGCTGTTCCTGTTGATCGCGGGCACCCGCAAGCGCGACGTCCTCGACGCCGCGGCCGCGACGCTGCAGAAGAACGCGATTTCCCAACTGGCCAACGACAAGGGGACCCAGCTCGATGTCTACTGGTGCGCAAAGTAAGGCTGTCGTCGCGGGCCAGCATGCCGACGGCCCGCGCCTGCTCGCGGACGTCGGCGGCACCAACGCGCGATTCGCGCTGGAAACCGGCCCCGGCGAGATCACGCAGATCCGCGTCTATCCCGGCGCTGACTACCCGACGCTCACCGACGCGATCCGCAAGTATCTGAAGGACGTGAAGATCAGCCGCGTGAACCACGCGGCGATCGCGATCGCGAACCCGGTCGACGGCGACCAGGTGACGATGACCAATCACGACTGGAGCTTCTCGATCGAGGCGACGCGCCGCGCGCTCGGCTTCGACACGCTGCTCGTCGTCAACGACTTCACCGCGCTCGCGATGGCGCTGCCGGGCCTGACCGATGCGCAGCGCGTGCAGATCGGCGGCGGCGCGCGCCGCCAGAACAGCGTGATCGGGCTGCTCGGGCCCGGCACCGGGCTCGGCGTGTCCGGCCTGATTCCGGCGGACGACCGCTGGATCGCGCTCGGCAGCGAAGGCGGTCACGCGTCGTTCGCGCCGCAGGACGAGCGCGAGGATCTCGTGCTGCAGTACGCGCGCAAGAAGTTTCCGCACGTGTCGTTCGAGCGCGTGTGCGCGGGGCCCGGCATCGAGATCATCTATCGTGCGCTCGCCACGCGCGACAAGAAGCGCGTCGCCGCGACCGTCGACACGGCCGAGATCGTCGAGCGCGCGCATGCGGGCGACGCGCTCGCGCTCGAGACGGTCGAATGCTTCTGCGGGATCCTCGGCGCGTTCGCGGGCAGCGTCGCGCTGACGCTCGGCGCGCTCGGTGGCGTGTACATCGGCGGCGGCGTCGCGCTGAAGCTCGGCGAACTGTTCACGCGCTCGTCGTTCCGCGCACGCTTCGAGGCGAAGGGCCGCTTCACGCAGTATCTCCAGAACATCCCGACCTACCTGATCACCGCCGAATATCCGGCGTTCCTCGGGGTATCGGCGATCCTCGCGGAGCAGTTGTCGAACCGTTCGGGCGGTGCGTCGTCGGCCGTGTTCGAGCGGATCCGCCAGATGCGCGACGCGCTGACGCCGGCCGAGCGCCGCGTCGCCGATCTCGCGCTGAACCATCCGCGCTCGATCATCAACGACCCGATCGTCGACATCGCGCGCAAGGCGGACGTGAGCCAGCCGACGGTGATCCGCTTCTGCCGCTCGCTCGGCTGCCAGGGGCTGTCGGACTTCAAGCTGAAACTCGCGACCGGCCTCACCGGCACGATTCCGATGAGCCACAGCCAGGTCCATCTCGGCGACACGGCCACCGACTTCGGCGCGAAGGTGCTCGACAACACGGTGTCCGCGATCCTGCAGCTGCGCGAACACCTGAACTTCGAGCACGTCGAGAACGCGATCGAGATCCTGAACGGCGCGCGCCGCATCGAGTTCTACGGGCTCGGCAACTCGAACATCGTCGCGCAGGACGCGCACTACAAGTTCTTCCGCTTCGGAATCCCGACGATCGCGTACGGCGACCTGTACATGCAGGCCGCATCGGCCGCGCTGCTCGGCAAGGGCGACGTGATCGTCGCGGTGTCGAAGTCGGGACGCGCGCCGGAGCTGCTGCGTGTGCTGGAGGTCGCAATGCAGGCCGGCGCGAAGGTGATCGCGATCACGTCGAGCAACACGCCGCTCGCGAAGCGCGCGACCGTCGCGCTCGAGACCGATCACATCGAGATGCGCGAATCGCAGCTGTCGATGATCTCGCGGATCCTGCATCTGCTGATGATCGACATCCTCGCGGTCGGCGTCGCGATCCGTCGCGCGTCGACCAACGGCGAGCTGCCGGAGGCCGTCGCGCAGGCGCGCGCGCGGGCGAGCGACGACGAAACGGCCGACGTGCTCGACTGGCTGAGCCACGGTGCGTCGCCGGCGGCGAAGGACGTCGCGCGGGATTGACGCCCGACACGGTACGGCGGCTGCCGCTTTCCGCCCGCCCGAGAAAAAACGCCACCGACGCATCGCGCGGTGGCGTTTTTTCATGCCGCGACCGCGCCGGCTCAGGCCCCCGCTTTCACCGGCCGGCCATGCCAGCGCAGCACGAGGTAACGCCCGACGAAACACAGCGCGCCGCAGACGCCGATCGTCACACCCATCGCGAACGGCGTGCCGTCCGCCAGTGCGCCGATCGCGACGCTCGCGAGCGCGCCGAGCGCGAGCTGCATCGCGCCGAACACGGCCGCCGACGCGCCCGCGTTGTGCGGATAGCGATGCATCAGGTCGGTCGTGCAGTTCGCGGACAGGATCCCGACCACGCCGACGACGAAGAACAGGCACACGACGATCGACCACAACCCGCCCCACCCCGTCAGCGCGACCAGCGCGACCGCGAGCGACGCGACGCAACTCACGAGCGACGCGGCCGCGATGAGGCGCAGCGAGCCGATGCGGCCGACGAGCCGCGTGTTGGCGAAGTTGCCGATCATGATGCCGACGACATTCAGGCCGAACAGCAGCCCGTAATGCTGCGGCGACACGTGGAAATACTCGATGTACACGAACGGCGTCGCGGTGATGTACGAGAACATCGACGCGAACGCCATCCCGCCGCACAGCATGTGCCCCCACGCGACCGGATCGGACAGGATGCGCCCGTACGACGCGAACGACGCGAGCACGGCCGTGCTCTTGCGCCGCTCCTTCGGCCAGGTTTCGGGCACGCGCAGGTACGCGGTCGCCGCGCACAGCGCGCCGAACGCGGCCAGCACGACGAACACGCCGCGCCAGCCGGCGAAGCGCAGGATCTGGCCGCCGATCAGCGGCGCGAGCAGCGGCCCGACCGCGGTGACGATCGCGACCATCGACAGCACCTTCGCCGCATCGGTCGGCTCGTGCGCGTCGCGCGCGATCGCACGGGCGAGCACCGACGCGGCGCCCGCGCCGAGCGCCTGCAGGAAGCGCACGAGGATCAGCATGTCGATCGAGCCCGACACGAAGCAGCCGACACTCGCGAGCGTGAACAGCGCGATGCCGCCGAGCAGCACGGGTCGGCGGCCCCACGTATCGGACAGCGGACCGTACAGCAGCATGCCGATCGAGAAGCCGGCCATGAAGCTCGTCAGCGTGCGCTGCGCGGCGCCGGGGCTCACCGAGAAGCCGTCGGCGATCGACGGCAGGCTCGGCAGGTACATGTCGGTGGCGATCGGCCCGCAGGCGGCGAGCGCACCGAGCAACAGGATCAGCCGGGCATCGGGCCGGCGCCGGACGACGTGGGACATGGGTATCCGCAATGGAGGCCCGCGCGCATCGGGGCACGCGTGGCGGTGAAGACGGGAGGCTACGCCGCAAGCGGCGCGTTCAAGCACATGATTGTACGCGCAACTTTTTCGCGTGCCGCGCGGTCTGCCAGCGCCAGGCTGGAACACGCGCGCATGACCGGCGTCGCGGCAGACCGCGCGCGGATTCGATTAAGCTTGCTGCTCTCCGCCTCTCTTGTCTGATCAATCCGACGCACGACCGACCCGATGACCGCCTTCCTGCTGATCTGGAGCCCCAAGAAATGGCCGTGGCCCGAGCTGCCCGACGTCGCCGCGCGCGTGAAGGCCGGCGAGGCCGTGCACGACGTGTGGGGCTGCGGCTTCGCGCGCGGCATCCTGCCGGGCGACCGTGTGTTCCTGCACCGCGTCGCGCAGGAGCCGAAGGGCGTGTTCGGCTCGGGCTACGTGACGCGCGCGCCCTACGAGGTGCCCGACCCGGCGACGAAGCGCGGCTACCGGCTGTGCATCGATTTCGTCTACGACTGGCTGGTCGACGCCCACCAGGACGTCGTGATCCCGCGCGACGCGCTGCGCGCGCATCCGTACTCGGTGCAGACCTGGGACGCGCAGTCTTCCGGCACGTCGATCAAGCCGATGGTCGAAGGCCCGCTCGAGAAGCGCTGGGCCGAGCTGACCGGCAAGCGTCGGTCGCCACGATAAGCGGGCCGGATCTGCCGCGCGCCGTTCGCGCCGGCCAATCTCCCACGCGCGCAAAGGCCGCAGACCGGGCCGCCGGCCCGCCGCGCGCGTCTCCGGTACAATCAGACGATCGTTCCGCTCAGGCGCCGCGGCCCGTGCACAGGCCCCCGCGCCCTTCTCTCGCAGGTTTCGCACATGTCCAACAATCAGATCCTCTTCGAACGCGCCCAGAAGACCATCCCGGGCGGCGTCAACTCGCCGGTGCGCGCCTTCCGTTCGGTCGGCGGCACGCCGCGCTTCGTGTCGCGCGCGCAAGGCCCGTACTTTTGGGATGCCGACGGCAAGCAGTACATCGACTACATCGGCTCGTGGGGCCCGATGATCGTCGGCCACGTCCATCCGGAAGTGCTGTCGGCCGTGCAGAGCGTGCTCGCCGACGGCTTCTCGTTCGGCGCGCCGACCGAAGCGGAAATCGAGATCGCCGAGGAAATCTGCAAGCTGGTGCCGTCGATCGAGCAGGTGCGGATGGTGTCGAGCGGCACCGAGGCCACGATGAGCGCGCTGCGTCTCGCGCGCGGCTTCACGGGCCGCAGCCGCATCGTCAAGTTCGAGGGCTGCTACCACGGCCACGCGGACAGCCTGCTGGTCAAGGCCGGCTCGGGCCTGCTGACGTTCGGCAACCCGACGTCGGCCGGCGTGCCCGCCGACATCGCGAAGCACACGACCGTCCTCGAATACAACAACGTCGCCGCGCTGGAAGAAGCGTTCGGCGCGTTCGGCGACGAGATCGCCGCGGTGATCGTCGAGCCCGTCGCGGGCAACATGAACCTCGTGCGCGGCACGCCCGAGTTCCTGAACGCGCTGCGCGCGCTGTGCACGAAGCACGGCGCCGTGCTGATCTTCGACGAGGTGATGTGCGGCTTCCGCGTCGCGCTCGGCGGCGCGCAGGCGTACTACGGGATCGCGGCCGACCTCACCTGCCTCGGCAAGGTGATCGGCGGCGGGATGCCGGCTGCCGCGTTCGGCGGCCGCCGCGACATCATGGCCCACCTCGCGCCGCTCGGCGGCGTGTACCAGGCCGGCACGCTGTCGGGCAACCCGATCGCGGTCGCCGCGGGCCTGAAGACGCTGCAGCTGATCCAGGCGCCCGGCTTCTACGACGCGCTCACCGCGCAGACGAAGCGCCTCGCCGACGGCCTCGCGGCCGAAGCGCGCGCGGCCGGCGTGCCGTTCGCGGCCGACTCGATCGGCGCGATGTTCGGCCTGTACTTCGCCGAGCGCGTGCCGACCAGCTTCGCGGAAGTCACGAAGAGCGACACCGAGCGCTTCAACCGCTTCTTCCACCTGATGCTGGACGAAGGCGTGTACTTCGCGCCGTCCGCGTACGAGGCCGGCTTCGTGTCGAGCACGCACGACGACGCGGTGATCGACGCGACGCTCGCGGCCGCGCGCCGCGCGTTCGCGGCGCTGGCCGCCTGACCCGGGTCCGCACGCATGTTCTCGGATACCGATTTCGCCCACATGCAGCGCGCGCTGACGCTCGCGGCGCGCGGCATGTATACGACCGCGCCGAATCCGCGCGTCGGCTGCGTGATCGTCAAGGACGGCGACGTGATCGGCGAAGGCTTCACGCAGCCGGCCGGCCAGGACCACGCGGAAGTGCAGGCGCTGAAGGACGCGCGCGCGCGCGGCCACGACGTCGCCGGCGCCACCGTGTACGTGACGCTCGAGCCGTGCAGCCACTTCGGCCGCACGCCGCCGTGCGCGAACGCGCTGATCGACGCGCGCGTCGCGAAGGTCGTCGCGGCGATGGAAGACCCGAATCCGCAGGTGTCCGGGCGCGGCCTCGGAATGCTGCGCGACGCGGGCGTCGACGTGCGCTGCGGGCTGCTCGCGCATGAAGCGGGCGAACTGAACATCGGCTTCGTGTCGCGGATGACGCGCGGCCGCCCGTGGGTGCGGATGAAGACGGCCGCGTCGCTCGATGCACGCACCGCGCTGCCGTCCGGCGAAAGCCAGTGGATCACCGGCGAGGCCGCGCGCCTCGACGGCCACGCATGGCGCGCGCGCGCGTGCGCGATCCTCACCGGGATCGGCACCGTACGCGAGGACAACCCGCTCCTGACCGTGCGCGGCATCGACACGCCGCGCCAGCCGCAGCGCGTGCTGGTCGACAGCCGCCTCGACCTGCCCCTCGATGCGCGCCTGCTCGAGGGCGCGCCGTTGCTGATCTTCTGCGGCCGGCTCGATGCCGCCGGCGAAGTGCGCGCGAACGTGCTGAAGTCGCGCGGCGCGGAAATCGTGCCGCTCGCGAATGCGCACGGCAAGGTCGACCTGCCCGCGATGCTGGCGGCGCTCGGCGCGCGCGGCGTCAACGAGCTGCACGTCGAGGCCGGCCACAAGCTGAACGGCTCGCTGCTGCGCGAGCAGTGCGTCGACGAGCTGCTGGTCTATCTCGCGCCGAGCCTGCTCGGCAGCGACGCGGCCGGCATGTTCGACCTCGCCGCGCCGGCGAGCCTCGACGCCCGCACGCGGCTCGCGTTCCACAGCGTCGAGCGGATCGGCGACGATCTGCGGATCCTGGCGCGTGTCGCGCCGCCCCCTGCCACGCATTGAACGGAGCCGTCACGATGTTTACCGGAATTGTCGCGGCCGTCGGCCGCATCGAATCGATCACCCCGCTCGGCGCGTCGCCCGACGCGGGCGTGCGGCTGACCGTACAGGCCGGCGGGCTCGACCTCGCCGATGTCGCGCTCGGCGACAGCATCGCGATCCAGGGTGCGTGCATGACGGTGATCGCCAAGACCGGCACCGGATTCGACGTCGACGTGTCGCGCGAAAGCCTGAACCGCACGGTCGGGCTCGCGCAACCCGGCGAAGTGAACCTCGAGAAGGCGCTGCGCGCGCACGACCGCCTCGGCGGGCACATCGTGTCGGGCCACGTCGACGGCCTCGGTACCGTTACGCGCTTCGCGCCGGTCGGCGAGTCGCACGAGCTGCGCATCGTCGCGCCGCGCGAGCTCGGCCGCTATCTGGCGTACAAGGGCTCGATCACGGTCAACGGCGTGAGCCTGACCGTCAACACGGTCGACGATCGCGCCGACGGCTGCGAATTCTCGATCAACCTGATCCCGCATACGGTCGATGTCACGACGCTGCGCCACGTGAAGGCCGGCGACAAGGTCAATCTCGAAATCGACATGATCGCGCGGTATGTCGAGCGGATGATGTCGGCATCGCAGGGCGTGCATCAGGACTGATCCGGCGGTTCCGCCCCCTGGGCAGGGATTGGCGGCTGGCGGCTCGGCGCGGCACCTGGCCTGATGGCCAACGACGCGCACGCGCCATCCCGTCGCGCTAAGATGCAACGGCAGCGTTTTCGGCGCCGCGACGCACGGTGCGCCGCGTACCGGCTGCCCCTTTTTCCTCCAGGAGTCGTCCCCATGTCCATCTCGATGTACCAGGCTTCGCTGCCCGTCCTGATCCGCGGCCTGACCAACCTGCAGCACATCCTCGGCAAGGCGCAGGCGCATGCGGCCGAGAAGCAGATCGACCCGTCGGTGTTCATCGGCGCACGCCTCTATCCGGACATGCTGCCGCTCGTCCGCCAGGTGTACATCGCGACCGACACGGCCAAGGGTTGCGCCGCGCGGCTCGCCGGCGCCGACATCCCGAGCTTCCCCGACGTCGAGCAGACGTTCGACGAACTGCATGCGCGCATCCAGAAGACGATCGACTATCTGAAAGGCTTCGACGCCGCGCAGATCGACGGCAGCGAAGAACGCCAGGTTGTGCTCAAGATGCGTGTCGGTCCGATCGAGTTCACCGGGCAGTCGTACCTGCTGAACTTCGTGCTGCCCAACTTCTTCTTCCACGTGACGACGGCGTACGACATCCTGCGTCACAGCGGCGTCGAACTCGGCAAGCTCGACTACCTCGGCGGCCGCAACGACCACGCGTGACGCACGGCGGGGCCCCGGCCAGCCTGCGGCTGCCTGCCATCGGGCGGGCCGCGGCGGCCCGGGCAGGCCCGCCTCGCAGGCCGGTCGCACCGCGTTTCGGCGCGCTCGCCGGCCGCGCGCAGCCGGTGCCAGCCGAAACGCGGTCTGGCTGGCGTAAAATACGCACTTTCCTCTTTCTCGCCCCCTTATGACGCTCGCCTCCACGCTCGACATCATCGCGGAGTTGAAAGCCGGCCGGATGGTGATCCTGGTCGACGAAGAAGACCGCGAAAACGAAGGCGACCTCGTGATCGCCGCCGAATTCGTCACGCCGGAAGCGATCAACTTCATGGCCAAGTACGGCCGCGGCCTGATTTGTCTGACGTTGACGCAGGAACGCTGCAAGCAGCTGCACCTGCCGCTGATGACCTACCGCAACGGCACCCAGTACGGCACCGCGTTCACGGTCAGCATCGAAGCGGCCGAAGGCGTGACGACCGGCATCTCGGCCGCCGACCGCGCGCACACGATCGCCACGGCGGTCGCGCACGACGTCCGTCCCGAACACATCGTGCAGCCGGGCCACGTGTTCCCGATCATGGCGCAGCCGGGCGGCGTGCTCGTTCGCGCCGGCCACACCGAGGCCGGCTGCGACTTCACCGCGCTCGCCGGGCTCACGCCGGCCGCGGTGATCTGCGAGGTCATCAAGGACGACGGCACGATGGCGCGCCTGCCCGACCTGCTCGAGTTCGCGAAGGAACACGGCCTGAAGATCGGCACGATCGCCGACCTGATCCAGTACCGCAGCCGCACCGAATCGATCATCGAGCGGATCGCCGAGCGCACGATGCAGACCGCGCACGGCACGTTCCGCGCGGTGCTGTACCGCGACCAGCCGAGCGGCTCGCCGCACATCGCGCTGGTGCGCGGCACGCCGTCGCCCGACGTCGATACGCCCGTGCGCGTGCACGAGCCGCTGTCGGTCCTCGACCTGCTCGAGACGGGCGTCTCGACGCACTCGTGGACGCTCGACGCGGCGATGCGCGACATCGCGGAACGCGACCTCGGCGTGATCGTGCTGCTCAACTGCGGCGACACGAAGGAACATCTGATCGACGTCTTCAAGGCGTTCGACGAGGAAGAAAAGGCCGCTGCGCTGAAGCGCCGGCCGGTCGATTTCAAGACGTTCGGCATCGGCGCGCAGATCCTGCGCGATGTCGGCGTCGCCAGGATGCAGGTGCTGTCGAATCCGCGCAAGCTGGGCAGCATGTCCGGCTACGGCCTCGAAGTCACGGGCTTCATTCCGATGCCCGGCGGCGAAGCCAAGTCCTGCCCGGCGTCCCACGCGTAACCCGCCACGACGCTTTCGCCCTATAACCGTTCATCCACACCACGGACCAGATCATGGAAATCGGACAATACCAACCGAATCTCGAAGGCGACGGCCTGCGTATCGGCATCGTGCAATCCCGCTTCAACGAACCCGTCTGCAACGGCCTCGCCGATGCGTGCGTCGAAGAACTCGAGCGCCTCGGCGTCTCCGGTGAAGACGTGCTGCTCGTGTCGGTGCCCGGCGCGCTGGAAATCCCGCTCGCGCTGCAGAAGCTCGCGGAAAGCGGCCAGTTCGACGCACTGATCGCGCTCGGCGCGGTGATCCGCGGCGAGACGTACCATTTCGAACTCGTGTCGAACGAAAGCGGCGCGGGCATCACCCGCATCGGCCTCGACTTCAACCTGCCGATCGCGAACGCGGTCCTGACGACCGAAAACGACGAGCAGGCCGTCGCGCGCATGACCGAAAAGGGTCGTGACGCCGCACGCGTCGCGGTCGAGATGGCCAACCTGACGATGGCACTCGACCAGCTCGGCGACGACGAGGACGAAGAAGAAGACGAAGACGACGAAGAGGAGCGCGCATGAAGAAGAGCGCCCGCCGACAATCGCGCGAGCTGGCGACGCAGGGCCTGTATCAGTGGCTGCTGTCGAACGCGGCCCCCGGCGAGATCGACGCGCAGCTGCGCGGCGCGCTCGGTTACGACAAGGCCGACAAGGAGCTGCTCGACGCGATCCTGCACGGCGTGATTCGCGAGCATGCGACGCTCGTCGAAGCCCTCACGCCGTCGCTGGACCGTCCGGTCGACCAGCTGTCGCCGGTCGAACGCGCCGTGCTGCTGATCGCGACGTTCGAGCTCACGCATCATGTCGAAACGCCGTACCGCGTGATCATCAACGAAGCAGTCGAACTCGCGAAGACGTTCGGCGGCTCCGACGGCTACAAGTACGTCAACGGCGTGCTCGACAAGCTCGCCGCGAAGCTGCGCCCCGCCGAAACGCAGGCGCGCCGCAACGGCTGATTCCGCAGGTAGACGGGCGCGCGAGCGCCCGTTTTTCGTTCTCCCTCCCCCTCCCCGCTCCGCCCGACCGATGAATACCACCGCCGATTCGCTCGTCACGCTCGCCGCACGCGTCGACGCGATCCAGCCCTTCTACGTGATGGAACTGATGAAGGAGGCACAGCGGCTCGAGTCCTCCGGGCGCGACGTTATCCACATGGGCATCGGCGAGCCGGACTTCACCGCACCGGAGCCCGTCGTCGAGGCGGCGGCGGCCGCGTTGCGCCGCGGCGTCACGCAGTACACGAGCGCGCTCGGTATCGCGCCGCTGCGCGAAGCGATCGCCGCGCACTACGCGCGTGCGTACGGCCTCACGATCAGCCCCGAGCGGATCGTCGTGACGGCCGGCGCGTCGGCCGCGCTGCTGCTCGCGTGCCTCGCGCTCGTCGGCCGCGACGACGAGGTGCTGATGCCCGACCCGTCGTACCCGTGCAACCGGCACTTCGTCGCGGCGGCCGAAGGCCGCCCGCTGCTCGTGCCGAGCGGCCCGGAAGCGCGCTTCCAGCTCACCGCGGACGACGTCCGCACGCGCTGGGGCAGCCGCACGCGCGGCGTGCTGCTCGCGTCGCCGTCGAACCCGACCGGCACGTCGCTCGAGCCGGACGAACTGAAGCGGATCGTCGAAGCCGTGCGCGCCCGCGGCGGCTTCACGATCGTCGACGAGATCTACCAGGGGCTCAGTTATGACGCGGCGCCCGTGTCGGCGCTGTCATACGGCGATGATGTCGTCACCGTCAACAGCTTCTCGAAGTACTTCAGCATGACCGGCTGGCGGCTCGGCTGGCTGGTCGTACCGCCCGCGCTCGTGAGCACGTTCGAAAAGCTGTCGCAGAACCTGTTCATCTGCCCGTCCACGCTCGCGCAGCACGCGGCGCTCGCGTGCTTCGAACCGGCGGCGCTCGACATCTACGAGGCGCGCCGCCTCGAATTCAAGCGTCGCCGCGACTTCATCGCGCCGGCGCTCGAACGGCTCGGCTTCACGGTGCCCGTGATGCCGGACGGCGCGTTCTACGTCTATGCGCACTGCGGCGGCGTCGCCCATCCGGCGGCCGGCGACAGCGCGGCGCTCACGCAGGCGATGCTGCACGACGCGGGCGTCGTGCTGGTGCCGGGTATGGATTTCGGCGTGCATGCGCCGCGCGACTATATCCGGCTGTCCTATGCGACCGCCTATTCGCGCCTCGAAGAGGCCGTCGAGCGGCTCGCGACGCTGTTCGGCCAGCACTGACGTCCGAGCGGCCCTCCCGGCCGGCGTGCCGGGCGCTACCGTCCGCGCCAAAACAAAAAGGCACCCGAATCGGGTGCCTTTTTGCTTGAGTCCTGCCGGAACCGCGGGGCGTTGCGTGACTTACGCGCCGAGCTCCGAATGATCGCCGTGCGCCTGCTTCGCGGTGTCGACGCTTGCGTCGTCCTGCTGCGGCGCACCCTTCGGCGCGGCGGCGGCCTTCGCGGCGATCGGCTGCGCGGTGTCGAGCGTCGCGTGCACGCGCTTCGTGCTGCCTGCCGATGCCGTCACGGCCGCGGTGACGATCGGCTTCGACGGCTGGGCCGGCGCCTGCGGCGCATTGACCGGCACGCTGCGGCCGTGCGCGACGTCGCGCAGGCGGCCGCGCTCGGCCATGACCTTCGAGCCGTACACGGTGTCGTCCGGGTTGGTCGAGCCGTTGTACAGACGCAGGCCGTTCGCAAGCGAGCCGCCGCGGGCGATGCAGTCCTTCAGCACGAGCGCGCCGACCTGCAGGTTCGCGAGCGGCTGCAGCGCGGTGTCGGTACCGCCGAAATATTCGAACTTGTCGGAATGGACCTTCGACATGACCTGCATCAGGCCTTGCGCGCCGACGCCGCTTTCCGCGTACGGGTTGAAGCCCGATTCGATCGCCATCACGGACAGCAGCAGCAGCGGATCGAGGCCGACGTCGTGGCCGGTCTGGAACGCGGCCTTGACGAGCTGGCCGAGCGGCTCCTGGGCGACCCGGTAACGGCGCGACAGGTAGGTGGCGACGAGCGCCTGCTGGCGGTTCGACGCGAGCGCACGGTCGTCGCGCGCATCGGCCGGGACCCGCTGGGACGGGATCAGTTTCGCGAGCGCGACAGGCGACGGGCCGTTCCGGGCCGGATCGGACGCATCGCTTTGCGCGGCGGTTTCCGGTGCCACGTCGAGACCGACGGCGAGCGCATCCGTCTCGGGGGCCTCTTCCTGCTGCGGCTGCGCGCCGGCGGGCGCGAAGTTCGGCAGCGGATGGCCGGTCAGCAGACGGGCCGGACCGGCCTGCACGGCCGCGGATACGACCGGCATCAGCTTCGCGGCGAGGTTCCCGCGCACGGTCGGCAGCAGCCACAGGGCCAGTGCGATCGCGACGGCGAAACAGCCGACGACGCTGAATAAATGGTGACTGACACGCGTCCCGCGACGCAGCATGTTGCGCACGATCTGTGCATGCTGCTCACTGGGACGCCACGATAACCAAGCGTTCATTCAGATCATCTCCCATGAACATGACTCGTGCGGCTCGCTCGGCTCGATGGCGAGACAGAAAACGCGCCGCGGAATCACGACGCCGCACGCCTTGGTCGGGGCATGCAGGCATCGGGGAAACGGTATAAGTACCGTTCGAGGCCACGGTATAAGACGGCCGGCACCTTCGCACATTGGGCGAGGCGGGCATACGCGGTGGCACCCACGCAAAAAACCAGCGTCTGGTGGCGCTGGCTGGGACTACGACAAAGGCCGTCGAATACGCCGTGCAGGTTTCGGCGGACGGTGACGCGCTGCGTCAAAGATCGGTGATTGGCGGCTCGAAGCCTTTTACCCTGCAGCCAATGTGAGCGGATTCTAGCAGGGTTTTATAGATCGTCAACACTATAAAACCTCCAAATTATAACAAAAAGTAATTTTGAACCGCCCTTCAGATCGCGAGCCCGCTGCCGTAGGGGCTCTGCGCGCGGTCCACTTTTTTCTCCGCCCGGGCGTGCGCGCGGCGGCCCGGGTAAAATCTGCGCTCGATTCGGGGCCGCAGCCGGCCGCTGCGCCCGCCCATCGCTGCCCGCCTTGCGGGCGGCCCGGACCTTGTTCATGAAATACAAAGACTTACGCGATTTCATCCAGCGCCTCGAGGCGCTCGGCGAACTGCGGCGCGTCACGCAACCCGTGTCGCCCGTGCTCGAAATGACCGAGCTGTGCGACCGCGTGCTGCGCGCCGGCGGCCCGGCGCTGCTGTTCGCCGCGCCGCCCGGCAATGCGTTCCCGGTGCTCGGCAACCTGTTCGGCACGCCGCGCCGCGTCGCGCTCGGGATGGGCGTCGATGCGGGCGACGACGCCGCGCTCGGCTCGCTGCGCGACCTCGGGCGGCTGCTGTCCGCGCTGAAGGAGCCCGATCCGCCGAAGAGCCTGAAGGACGCCGGCAAGCTGCTGTCGCTCGCGAAGGCCGTATGGGACATGGCGCCGAAATCGGTGTCGTCGCCGCCGTGCCAGGAGATCGTCTGGGAAGGTGCCGACGTCGACCTGCACAAGCTGCCGATCCAGACCTGCTGGCCCGGCGACGCGGGGCCGCTCGTCACGTGGGGCCTCACGGTCACGCGCGGGCCGAACAAGCCGCGCCAGAACCTCGGCATCTATCGCCAGCAGCTGATCGGCCGCAACAAGCTGATCATGCGCTGGCTCGCGCATCGCGGCGGCGCGCTCGACTTCCGCGAATTCGCGTTGAAGAACCCCGGCAAGCCGTATCCGGTCGCGGTCGTGCTCGGCGCGGATCCGGCCACGACGCTCGGCGCGGTGACGCCGGTGCCCGATTCGCTGTCCGAGTATCAGTTCGCCGGCCTGCTGCGCGGCAGCCGCACCGAGCTCGCGAAATGCCTGACGCCCGGCGTCGACACGCTGCAGGTGCCCGCCCGCGCGGAGATCGTGCTCGAAGGTTTCATTTATCCGCAGGAAGGCGCGCCCGCACCGGCCCCGGCCGGCGCACCGCCGCGGCCGGCCGGCAACGCGTCGGCCGCTTATGAGCATGCGCTCGAAGGCCCGTACGGCGACCACACCGGCTACTACAACGAACAGGAGTGGTTCCCGGTGTTCACCGTCGAGCGCATCACGATGCGCCGCGACGCGATCTATCACTCGACCTATACGGGCAAGCCGCCCGACGAGCCGGCCGTGCTCGGCGTCGCGCTCAACGAGGTGTTCGTGCCGCTGCTGCAGAAGCAGTTCACCGAGATCACCGACTTCTACCTGCCGCCGGAAGGCTGCAGCTACCGGATGGCGATCGTCCAGATGAAGAAGAGCTACGCCGGCCATGCGAAGCGCGTGATGTTCGGCGTGTGGAGCTTCCTGCGGCAGTTCATGTATACGAAGTTCATCGTGGTCGTCGACGAGGACGTGAACATCCGCGACTGGAACGAGGTGATCTGGGCGATCACGACGCGCGTCGACCCCGTGCGCGACACCGTGATGGTCGACAGCACGCCGATCGACTATCTCGATTTCGCGTCGCCCGTCGCGGGCCTCGGCTCGAAGATGGGGCTCGACGCGACCAACAAGTGGCCCGGCGAGACGAACCGCGAATGGGGCCGCCCGATCGAGATGGACGCCGCCGTGAAGGCGCGCGTCGACCGCCTCTGGCAGGAGATCGGACTGTAAGTCCGCGCGTTGAACGCACCCGACAAGAACGACGATGAGCTTTCCTCCCGCCTCGATGCTGTCCGACGGATTCTTCCTGTCGCTGTCGCTGTGTCTCGACATCGGCCTCGTCAACGTCGCGATGCTGTCGCTGACGCTGTCGCACGGCTTCCGGCCCGGCTTCTGGCTCGGCGTCGGCTCGTGCGTCGGCGACCTCGTCTACGCGGCGCTCGCGCTCGCCGGCATGGCCGTGCTGCTGCAGTTCGAGGCCGTGCGCTGGATCGTCTGGATCGGCGGCGGTGCGGTGCTGCTGTTCCTCACGTGGAAGATGACGCGTGAAGCGCTCGCGCCGGCCGGCGGCACCGACGACGGCGATGCGGACGACACGCCGCAGCCGCGTGCCAGTGCGCGGCGCAGCTTCATGCGCGGGATGCTGCTCGCGATGTCGTCGCCGAGCGCGATCCTGTGGTTCGCGGCGGTCGGCGGCGCGCTGATCGCGAAAGCCGGCGCGACCACGCCGGCCACGGCGTCGGTGTTCCTGTCCGGCTTCTTCCTCGGCGGCCTCGCGTGGACGCTCTTCATGTGCACGCTCGCGAGCCAGGGCCGCAAGCGCGCGGGCGCGGGGCTGATGCGCGCGTGCCACGTCGCGTCGGCGCTGCTGTTCGCGTATTTCTCGTACAGCGTGATCGTCGGCGGCTATCGCGACCTGATCGCGCACGCCGTGTCGTAACCGGCACGCACCGGATCGCGCGCCCAATGAAAAACGGCGCAACGCCCCACGCGGGACGTTGCGCCGTTTTGCCGCGCGCGGTCAGGCCGCCGCGCGGAATGCGTCAACGACGCCAGTAGCCGTGGTGGCCCCAGCCGCCGTAACCGTGACGCCAGTACGGACGGCCGTAGTAGCCGCCGACGACCACGGGGGGCGGTGCATAGTAGGCCGGCGCCGGCGCGTAATACACGGGCGGGGGCGGCGGTGCGTAGTACACGGGCGGCGGCGCCGCATACACGGGATACGCAGGTGCGATCGGAACCCCGATGCCGACCCCGATCGACACGTGGGCCTGCGCGGCGCTCGCGGCACCCAGGCCCAGCGCGGCGGCGGCGATGAACGGAATGAGCTTTTTCACTTCGATTCTCCTGCTGGAGCGGTAATTTGTGCGCCCCTGTCGGCAACGGCGGGCATGCACGTCGCATGGATGCAATGTAGCGAAAACCCGCCGCGCGCGTATCGCGCATTTGTTGCAAATTGCAATTCCACCCGGCTGCAAACACCGTGCGGCGTGGCCTTGCGGATCCTCGACATCGCTTGCCGGTCGCGTGATTCCGTCCGACCAGTGAAAGCGCGACACATTGTCCGGTCAGTCTTACCGGATCCGGCAAGCACGTCGGGCACGCTTCCGTAATGAACGATTACAAATTTGAGACAAGACGCCGACAATTCAACGGGGATCTTGCCCCCGCGTGATTCGGGGCCGAATCACGTGATCGTCGCGGGCGGCGAAACGGCCGCGCGAATTTACCGCTACCCCGTGTCGCACGCCGACGTCCAGGTCGTTCTCGCCCGGCGCCGCCCTTGCGCGGCCGCCCCGTCATTCCTGCGATACTGGCGGCTGCTCCGTTTTCGCTTCGTCACCCACCATGTCCCTTCCCGACACGCCCCGCCTCGGCTTCATCGGCGCCGGCCGCCTGGCGCGCTGCCTCGCGCTGCGTTTCGCGGCGGCCGGCTTTCCGGTCATCGCGATCGCGAGCCGCACGGCGGAATCGGCCACGGCACTCGCCGCGCGCATCGACGGCTGCCGCGCGCTCGACACGCCGCAGCAGGTCGTCGACGCCGCCGACCTGATCTTCCTCACCGTGCCCGACGACCATCTCGCGTCGACCGCCGCGGCGTTGCAGTTCGACGCGGCGCGCGCGGCGAGCCAGGCGCTCGTCCACTGCAGCGGCGCGTCGGCGGTCGAGCTGCTCGATCCGGCCAAGCGGCAAGGCGCGGCCACGGGCGGCTTTCATCCGCTCTACCTGTTCGGCGGCACCGACGCCGATCTCGCCCGCATCGACGGCTGCTCGGTCACGCTCGAAGCCGACGGCGCGCTGCACGCGACGCTGCTGCGGCTTGCTGACGCACTCGGTTGCCATCCGCTGTCGATTCCGGCCGGCGGCCGGATGCTCTATCACGCGGCCGCCCATTACGCGGCGAGCTTCGCGCTGTGCGGGCTGTCGGAGGCGGTCGAGCTGTGGCGCGGCCTCGGCTTCGACGAGGAAGCGGCGCTGCGCGCGCTGCTGCCGATGCTCGCCGGCACGATCGAGACCGCGCGCGACAAGGGCCTCGCGAACGCACTCGCGGGCCCGGTATCGCGCGGCGACACCGGCATCGTCGAGCGTCAGCTCGCGCTGCTCGAGGCGCGCGGCGGCGATCACGCGACGCTGTACGCGCTGATGACCCGCCGCGCGGTCGCGCTCGCGGCGAAGCGCGCCGCGCCGCCGGCCGCGCTGCCGGCGCTCGCGCAGGCCGTCGAAACGTCGCTCGCGCGCACGACCGGGCACCCCTCCCCGCCGCGGGACGAGGCGTGATAAGGTGTCGGCCGATGCGCCGCCATCCGGCGTTGGCGGCCGCACGCTACTCGACTGTATAAAAAGGATGCCAACGATGTTCGGCGAGATCGCCCGTTTTCTGCTCAATACCGTCTTCACGCTGTTCGGCGCCGCGCTGATCCTGCGCGTCTGGATGCAGGCCGTCCGCGTGCCGCCGTACAACCCCGTCACGCAGGCCGTGCTGCAGGCGACCAACTGGCTCGTGCTGCCGCTGCGCCGCGTGATCGCGGGCGTGCGCGGCATCGACTGGGCAAGCGTCGTCGCAGCGCTGCTCACCGCGCTCGTCTATGTGGTGCTGATGGTCGTGATGGCCGGCTTCGACCCGGCCTCGGTGATCGCGACGCTCGTCGTGGTCGCGCTGCTCACCGTCGTGAAGTGGGCGCTCAATCTCGTGATCTGGATGACGATCCTGATGGCGCTGCTGTCGTGGCTCAATCCGCGCTCGCCGGCGATGCCGATCCTCTACCAGCTCACCGCACCGTTCCTGAACCCGCTGCGCCGCGTGATCCCGAACCTCGGCGGCATCGACCTGTCGCCGATCCTGCTGTTCGTGATCGTGCAGGTGCTGCTGATGATCGTCACGCGCGCCGCCGTGTCGCTGACGATCTTCGGCATCTGATCCGGCGTGTCGCGCTACGCTGCCGGCCCCTGCGCCGGCGGCGCCTCGAGCGTGTCGATCACGCCGAAATTCGCCGGAATCATCGCGTAGCACACGCGCACTTTCTCGCGCGACACGCGCTCGAGCAGCCGCTGCGCCTCGTCTTCGGTGACGATGAACTCGACCTCGACCGCGAGCGAACCCTGCAGTTCGAAAAAGCGGTCCTCGTGCAGCACCCGATGCCGGCCGAAGCCGGCCATCGCGCGAAACGCCGAACCGCCCGCGACCCCCATCCGGTTTCCCTCCTCCAGCAACCACTCCCACAGCGGCTTCCAGTGCAGCCGGTGCTGCTCGTGCACGTAGAAGCGCAAGAAGACCCTGTCCATCGCGTCCTCCCGGTGCCGGCGCGCTCAGGCCGCCGCGAACCACGCGCGCGCGGTCCACATGCCGAGCGCCGTCAGCGTGAACGATCCAGTCAAGTGTAGGGCAGCCACCGCGAACGCCCATCCGAATTCGCCCTGCACCGCGTGCGTCATCACTTCGACCGAATAGGTCGAGAACGTCGTGAGGCCGCCGAGGAAGCCGGTGATCACGAACAGCCGCCACTCGGGCGGCAGCCCGACGCGGGTGGTAAAAACGACGGCGGCAACGCCGATCACGTAGCCGCCGATCAGGTTCGCGGCGAGCGTGCCGAGCGGCACGGCGGGAAAGAACGCGTTGAGCGCAAGGCTCAGGAACCAGCGCAGCAATGCGCCGAGTCCGGCGCCGACGAAGATCGCGACCATCGAATAGAACAAGGGAACTCCTCGCTGACAAGCCCGCATCGCCGGATGCGGCCTACGCCGAACTGTATGCGCAATCGCGCCGCGGCGGCAATGCCGGAGGACCGGCGGACGGGGCCCGGATCGCGTCGCACCGGCATCACGCATTTCGTTATTCCGGCATCCGTGCCGCAATCGATTTTTTCCAATCGATTACGCCGGACATTACAAATCAAACCGGCGTCGATTATTTATCAGATTTTTAATACCGGAAAGATCAGCTTCATCGGGCGGCACGCCGGCGCTTGAACGCCGCATTCCATTGGTATTTCACGTATTTACCCTCATCAGATATTCCCGTATTCGTTCGATATCCGATGCAATTTACGCAGCCGATTTCGTAGAATTGTTTCGCCCCCTACTCCATCGACATGGAGATTCGAAGAATGAACAATATCCGCCTGTCTTCCATGTTGATACCGGCGCTGTGCGCGTCGCTGCTCGCGTCGAGCGTCGCGCTCGCCGCGGACAACGGGCCGCTGCCCTACGTCGAGGGCGCCCGTGCACCCAAGGGATTCGCCCGTCCGCCGTTCCATACGAAACCGCGCGCAAGCACGGCCACGGTGGCCGGCCTCACGCCGGCGCTCACCCGGCACGCGTACGGATTCGACACGATCGCCAACCAGGGCGACGGGATGGTCGTTGCGATCGTCGACGCGTACGACGACCCGCGGATCGAGTCCGATCTCGGCGTGTTCAGCAACGCGTTCTCGTTGCCGGCCTGCACCACGGCGAACGGTTGCTTCACCAAGGTATATGCACGCGGCGCGCGGCCCAGGGCCGATTCGGGCTGGGCGCTCGAGATATCGCTCGACGTCGAATGGGTGCATGCGATCGCGCCGAAGGCGAGAATCGTGCTCGTCGAGGCCGCGTCGGCCAGCTTCAACGACCTGATGGCCGCGGTCGACGTCGCGGTCAAGCGCGGCGCGTCGGTCGTGTCGATGAGCTTCGGCGGCAACGAGTTCAACAGCGAAACCGGCTTCGACAGCCACTTCAACGTATCGGGTGTCACGTTCGTCGCGTCGTCCGGCGACAGCGGCACCGGCACCGAGTACCCGGCGGCGTCGCCGTACGTGGTGGCGGTGGGCGGCACGACGTTGTCCACCGACGCGTCCGGCGCCTACGTCGGCGAGGCCGCGTGGAGCGGCAGCGGCGGCGGCGTGAGTTCCGTCGAGGGCGAACCGGCCGGCCAGACCGCCTGGCCGGTGCCGGTCGCCGGCAAGCGCGGCGTGCCCGACGTCAGCTACGACGCGAACCCGTCCAGCGGTTTCGCGGTGTACGACTCGGTCACCTACCAGGGGCAGGCGGGCTGGTTCCAGGTCGGCGGCACCAGCGCGGGCGCGCCGCAATGGTCGGCACTCGTCGCAATCGCGAATTCGCTGCGCGCCGCGGCCGGCAAAAGCCCGTTGAGCGGTACCTACAACACGCTCTATACGGTCGGGAAAAACGCCTACGGCAGCGACTATCGCGACGTCACGACCGGGTCCAACGGCAGCTGCGGCAGCGTCTGCAACGCCGCGGGCGGCTACGACTACGTGACCGGCCTCGGTTCGCCGCAAGCACCGGCACTCGTGCAGGCGCTCGTCGGCCAGCCGTAACGGGTGAACGCAGGCCGTGCCGGGGTGCGGCGTTCAATCGCCGAGCCATGCGACAAGCCCCGGCGCTCGTGCAGGCGCTCGTCGGCCAACCGCAACGGGCGAACGCAGGCCGTGCCGGGGTGCGGCGTTCAAACGCCGTGCCACGCGCGGTCGAGCGCGGCGAGCGTCGCGAGCGCGCCGCCCTTCAGCCCGATCACGTCCGCGCGGCGCGCATGGGCTTCGCGGGCGTTGATGCGGATCACGTCGGCGCCGAGCCGTTCGCTCAGCAGCCGCACGGTCGGAATCGCGGTGCCCGCGCCGATCTCGACGACGCTCACCCATCCTGCCTGCGCGATCCAGTCGTGCAGCGCCCGCTCCTGCGCGTCGTAGCGTTCACCGAGCCAGCCGCGGTCGCCGAACATCAGGATGTTCGGCCGCGCGAGGCCGCCGCACCGCGGGCAGCGCGGCAACTCGCCAACCAGCCGGCACGCTGCCGCGTCGACGTCGGGCGTAAACGGCGCGGCGTCCCACGTGTCGTCCGAGCAGGGTCGCAGGCATTGCATCGAATGAATCGAACCGTGAATCTCGACGACACGCGCCGGATCGAAGCCGGCCTTCTGGAACTGGCCGTCGACATTGCTCGTCAGCACGAAGCCGCCATTCGGCATCGCGTCCATCCAGCGCCGCAGGATCGCGAAGCCCGCGTGCGGCACCGTCCGACGGTAGAGTTCGAGACGGTGCCCGTAGAAGCCCCATGCGAGCTGCGGATGCGCGCGGAACGCCTGCGGCGACGCGATCTCGTGGAATTCGATACGCGCTTGGCGCAGCGCCGGATACGCGCGCCAGAAGCCGTCCGTGCCGCGGAAATCGGGCAGCCCCGAATCGACGCCGATGCCGGCGCCGGCCGTCACGAGCAGCGCATCGGCCCGCGCGAGCGCCTCGACGGCGGACGCGACCAGATGCGCCGGCAGTGGCGCGGCAGCGGCGTTGGAATCGGCGGAACCGGTGGAGTCGGGCGAATCGGAAATCGGCATGATGGCGCAGCGGTAGCGTCGAACGGTGTACGAATGGCGTCGCGCGATCATACGCCCGTTCGAGTGCCGCGCCGCGGCATCATCCCGTCGTTGCGCGCCCGCCCGCCGGTTCACGCAGCGCGACGTACTGCAGCAGCATGATCGTCTTCGCGTCGACGATCTCGCCGCGCTCGACGGCATCCAGCGCCGCGTGCAGCGGCATCTCGACGACCTCGAGATCCTCGCCCTCCTCCGCGATCCCGCCGCCATCGCCCGTGCGCAGCGACGCATCGTATTCGCCGACGAAGAAATGCAGCTTCTCGGTCACCGAGCCCGGGCTCATGAACGCCTCGAACACCTTGCGCACGCCGCGCACGCGATAGCCGGTTTCCTCTTCGGCCTCGGCACGGATGCGTGCGTCGGGCGTCGCGTCGTCGAGCAGGCCCGCGGCGGCTTCGAGCAGCATCCCGTCGTGTCCGTTGACGAACGCCGGCATCCGGAACTGCCGCGTGAGCAGCACGTCGCCCGTCGCCGCGTTGCGCAGCAGGATGGTCGCGCCGTTGCCGCGATCGTAGGTTTCGCGGCTCAGGCGCTGCCACGTGCCGTCGCGGCGCAGGAAATCGAACGTGACCTTCTTCAGCACATACCAGTCATCGGACAGCACCGTCGTATCGACGATGCGGACGCGGTCCCGCGTTGCAGCCATGGCGGCCTCCCATTCGACAAGTGACGACGCTCATGGTAACGTGCATATTCGTGCATTTTCAAGAAATTTCGTGCAATCACGATGCTGACGACCCAACGCAAGAAAGCGATCCTCGACGCGCTCGCCCGCGACGGCCAGGTGCTGGCTGTCGAACTGAGCGCGCAATTCGGCGTGTCCGAGGACACGGTGCGCCGCGACCTGCGCGAGCTGGCGGCCGAAGGCCTGCTGCAACGCGTGCACGGCGGCGCGCTGCCGGCGTCGCCGGCCGTCGCGCCGTTCGCGCAGCGCGAGACGCTCGACACGGCGGAAAAGCGGCGTATCGCACGCCGGGCCGCGCAGATGATCGCGCCCGGACAGGTCGTGATCGTCGACGGCGGCACGACCTCGGCCTTGCTCGTCAGCCAGTTGCCGCCCGACCTGCGCGCGACGATCGTCACGCACAGCCCGAGCGTCGCCGTCGCGCTGGCCGCGCATCCGTCGATCGACGTGATCCTGATCGGCGGACGGTTGTACAAGCATTCGATCGTCGCGGTGGGCGCCGCGGCGATGGAAGGCATCGCGCGCATCCACGCCGACCTGTATTTCATGGGCGTCACGGGCGTTCATCCGGTCGCGGGGCTCAGCACCGGCGACTTCGAGGAAGCGGCAATCAAGCGCGCGCTGGCCGCGCGAGCCGGCGAGACGATCGTGCTGGCGTCGCAATCCAAGCTGCGTGCGGCGTCGCAGTTCGTGATCGGCGAGCTCGCGCTCGCACAGGCCATCGTGGTCGAACGGGAAACCGATGCGGCGCTGACCGAGCCGATCGAGGCCGCGGGCGTGACGGTCGTGCGGGCCTAGCCGCGCGCCGGTTTCGGCGGGCGCGCCGACGTCGTTGCGCAAGCATCCTCGCCGGCCCGATGTCAGCGTGCTGACAGGCACCGCTTGCTACCATGGGCGACTGCCCACCCGCCGCGCCTTGTCCGTCCGATGTCTTCGCCCGCCACCCCGATCGCACCCGCGCCGCCCGACGGCGCTGCCCCGCCCCCCGGCGTCCTCGCCCTGTTCATCGCGTTCGCGCAAATCGGCCTCACCAGCTTCGGCGGCGGGCTGAGCGGGCGCATGATGCGCGACTTCGTGCACGAGCGGCGCTGGCTCGACGAAGAGGCGTTCCTCAACGGCCTCGCGCTGTCGCAGGCGCTGCCGGGCGTCAACGTGAAGAATCTCGCGATCTGGATCGGCTACCGGCTGGCCGGATGGCGCGGCGCGGTGGCCGGCTTCACCGGCATCATCGCGCCGCCGGCCGTGCTGATCGTGCTGTTCGGCGTCGCGTTCTCGACGCTCACGCGTTTTCCGCTCACGCATGTCGCACTCGCTGGCGCGGCCGCCGCGGCGATCGGGCTGTCGATCTCGATGGCGATCACCGCGGTGCGCCGGCTGCCGCGCCGCGCGCTGCCGTTCGCGGTGACGACGCTCACGTTCGTGTCGGTGGCGGTGCTGCACTGGCCGCTCGTCTGGACCGTGCTGATCGGCGGCACGCTGAGCGTCGCGCTCGAATACCGCCGTGCGGGCGCCGCCGCGGCCGGGAGCGCCGAACGATGACGACCCCGTCGCGCTATGCAGCCCTGTTCGGCGTGTTCGCGCCGCTGTCGATCGCGACGATCGGCGGCGGACAGGCGATCATCGCCGACATCCAGCGGCAGGTCGTCGACGTGCATCACTGGATGACGGCCACGCAGTTCGTGAACGACTTCGCGATCGCGCGGATGGCGCCCGGCCCCGGCTCGCTGCTCGCGACGCTCATCGGCTGGCAGGTGGCGGGCTTCTGGGGCGCGGTGATCGCGACGCTCGCGCTGTTCGGGCCGACCGCGTTCCTGATCTACGGCGTCGCGCATCTGTGGCGGCGGCACCAGGGCGCACGCTGGCAGATCGCACTCGAAGCCGGCCTGCGCCCGGTCGCGGCCGGCATGATCCTCGCGTCGGTCTGGGTGCTGCTGCGCGCGCTCGACGGCGGCTGGGCCGCGCGGGCGATCGCGGTCGGGTCGACCGTGTGCGTGATGGGCACGCGCATTCATGCGTTGCTGCTGATCGTCGTCGGCGCATTGCTGCTGGTCGGCGTGCACGCGATCGGCTGACGGCGGCATCGACGCCAAGCCGGCCCGCCAAAGCATGCACGGCCCGCTTCGCAATCGACGCGCGCTGACACCGGCGGCGCCGGTCAGCGGCCCGCGACCGAGCGAAACGCGCGACAGGCATCGGCATGCAGCTCGAAACCGATGCCCGGCGCCTGCGGCACGGGCGTGTAGCCGGCGTCGACCGTTGCGCCGTCCGCCAGCCCGCTGAACGGATGGAACGCGAACGGGCTGACTTCCGCGCCGCCAAGCCCGAGCGCCGACACGACGTGCAGCGAGAACAGATGACCGCCATGCGGCCAGAACGCATCGCGCCGCCAGCCGTTCGACACGAAATGGTCGACGATCTGCAGGTAGCCCGGCAGGCCATAGCAATGCACCGGATCGAACACGAGGACGTCGCGGTCCGGGCGCAGGCCGCCGTAGCGCTCGAGCAGCTTCGCTTCCGCGAGCGAGAACAACGCCTCGCCGGCCGCGACCGGCGGCGCGTATTGCGCAGTCAGGTCCGCATGAAGCGGCAGGTCGAGCGGGTCGCACAGATCCTCGAACCACCAGAGTTCGAACGGGGCCAGCCGCGCGGCGGCAGCGGGGCCGCTCGTCGCGTCGTACGCGTTCATCGCGTCGACCGCGAGATGCGAGCTGTCGGCAAGGCAGGCCGCGGCGGCTTCGATGCGGCGTATGTCCTGGTCGATATCCGGGCCGCCGATCTTGATCTTCGCGTGCGTGTAGCCGAGATCGGCGATGCGGCGCATCTCGTCCGACAGGTGCACAAGATCATCGTGCGGATAACGGTAGCCGCCGCCCGCGTAGACGCGCACGCGGGGCGCCGCGTCGCGCGCGAGCCGGTCGGCGACGAAGCGATGGAGCGGCAGGCCCGCGATCTTCGCGGCGGCATCCCAGATCGCCATGTCGAGCACGCCGACCGCGACACAGCGTTCGCCGTGCCCGCCGGGCTTCTCGCCCGCCATCATCGCGCGCCAGGCGCGAAACGGTTCGAGGTTCGTGCCGGCGTCGTCGGCGATGGCGTGCGCGGCGGCCAGCAGACGCGGCGCGAACCGTTCGCGAATCAGCCCGCCCTGCGCATGGCGGCCGACCGACGCGTAGCCATAGCCCGTGACCGGCCGGCCATCGCGCACCACATCGGTGACGATCGCGACGACGCTCGTCGTCAGGCCGCCCGACGGAATCGCCGGATCGGCATAGCGGGAAACCGGGATCGCCTGCTCGCGGATGTCGGTGATGCGCATGGTCGGGGTTCCGGGAAAACGTTCGGCGTTCGCGGGCCATGCACGCGCGGCAGCCGGCGTGACGGGCGGATCGCTGCATCATAGGCGCTTGCGCGATCGCGCGCGATAGTGGAACCGGCCGAGCGTGCGACCACGCTCGGCGAGCTGTTTCCGAACCGGAACGCGTTTTATTTTATTGGGCCGGTGTTCGCTGCTGGCGGTCCCCGGCTGAAACCGCTGTTCGTCGGTATCGGCTGAAGGTGCGGCTCAACGCGTCGGTGCGACCGGCGCGTTGGTGCAGCCCGAACCGATCCACACGCTCACGCGAAGACGAAGTACTTGCGCACCGTCTCCACCACTTCCCACGTTCCTTTCATGCCGGGTTCGATCACGAACACGTCGCCGGCCTTCAGGTGCACCGGCTCCTCGCCTTCCGGCGTGATGATGCAGTAGCCGTCGAGGAAGTGGCAGTACTCCCATTTCTCGTAGTTCACCTCGAACTTGCCCGGCGTGCAGATCCAGGTGCCCATGATCTTGCTGCCGTCCTTGGAGACGTAGGCGTTGAGGTTCACGGTGTGCGGATCGCCGCCGATGCGCTTCCACTTGGTCGCGTCGAGGACCGGGGTCGGGCAGGTTTTGCGCAGAACGGTGATGAAATCGGACATGTCAGCTCCAGACTAACGATCGGGTAAGAGGTCTGTCACGTTAGTTCGAAAGCTGCACCTCAGCTTGTATGCGTCCGACACCGACTCGTCCATTTTCGACACGGGCCCGCATGCGGGCGCGCCGCCAGCGCATTTTCCGGACGGCCTTGCGTTGACGGACCGCTGCAGACCGATCCTTGACGCTCATTACGGGCGATCAATCGCACCGCCACCGGGCCATGCCGGTTTCAAGGCCGGCGGCCAAAACGCCTCAAAACGCCTTGCTTGCAACATCCGCGCCAAACCCTGTAGAATTACGCGTTCTGCGGGCGTCGTATAATGGCCATTACCTCAGCTTCCCAAGCTGATGACGTGGGTTCGATTCCCATCGCCCGCTCCACCTTCGGCTGCTCGGCAGCCTGCGCAAGAGCCGCCTCGTCGAAGGCGGCTTTTTTGTACCATCTGCCTGTCCATCCGGCAGCACCGCTGCGCGTAGCGGGCGTAACGGGCCCGCGCCCGAACCAAGCCTTTCTCTGTCACCGATGATGCACGACGATCCGAACGAAGCCGGCCTGCCGCCGGACGACGCCGCCCTTCCCGACGAAGCCGCCGACGGCGCCGACGAAGTCAATCCGCTGCACCGACGCCGCATCCGCAGCTTCGTGACGCGCGCCGGCCGCGTGTCGACCGGCCAGCGCCGCGCGCTCGACGATCTGGGCCCGCGCTTCGTCGTGCCGTACGCCGCTGAAATCCCCGACTGGGACGCCGTGTTCGGCCGCCGCGCGCCGCGCATCCTGGAAATCGGCTTCGGGATGGGCGCGTCGACCGCGGAAATCGCCGCGCATCGCCCGGGCGACGACTTCCTCGGCGTCGAGGTGCACGAGCCGGGCGTCGGCGCGCTGCTGAAGCTGATCGGCGAGCAGGACCTGCCGAACATCCGCATCATCCAGCACGACGCGGTCGAAGTGCTCGAGCACATGCTCGCGCCGGAAAGCCTCGACGGCGTGCACATCTTCTTCCCGGATCCGTGGCACAAGGCGCGTCACCACAAGCGCCGGCTGATCCAGCCGCCGCTCGTCGCGCACCTCGCATCGCGCCTGAAACCGGGTGCGTACCTGCATTGCGCGACCGACTGGCAGAACTACGCGGAACAGATGCTGGAAGTGCTCGGCGCCGAACCGACGCTCGAAAACACTGCCGCCGACTACGCGCCGCGCCCCGACTACCGCCCCGTCACGAAGTTCGAACGGCGCGGGCTGCGGCTCGGCCACGGCGTGTGGGACCTGGTGTTCCGCAAGCGCGCCGGCTGAACACGACGCGCAGCGGCACGACGCACGCTGCGCGCCGCGCAATGACAAACAGCCCGACCGGCATCTGCTGCCGATCGGGCCGTTTGTCATTGGAAGCGCCCTCGCCCCCCCACCGGCATCACGCCCAGTTCAGCCACCCGCTGTAGCCCACCAGCAGCACGAACAGGCCGAACGCGATCCGGTACCACGCGAACACGGTGAAGTCGTGCGTCGCGACGAAGCGCAGCAGCCAGCGCACGCACACGAACGCGCTGACGAACGCGGCAACCAGCCCGAGCGCGAACAGGCCGAGCGAGTCGACCGTGAACGCCTGCCAGTCCTTGACGGTTTCATAGAGCGTCGCGCCGAAGATGATCGGAATCGCGAGGAAGAACGAGAATTCGGTCGCGACGCGCCGGTCGAGGCCGAACAGCATCCCGCCGATGATCGTCGAGCCGGAGCGCGACATGCCCGGCACCAGCGCGAAGCATTGCGCGAGGCCGACCTTCAGCGCATCGAGCGGCGTGAGCGCATCGACCGACTGCACGCGCGGCGGCTCGCTGCGTTCGCGCTGCCGCGCCTCGGCCCACAGGATGATCGCGCCGCCGACGACGAGCGCGAATGCGACCGGCACCGGCGAGAACAGCACGGCCTTGATCTTCTTCTCGAACAGCAGGCCGAGCGCGATCGCGGGAATGGTCGCGATCACGACGTTCAGCGTGAAGCGCTGCGCGTCGGGCCGGCTCGGCAGCCCGGACACGATGGACACGATCCGCTGCCGGTATTCCCAGCAGACCGCGAGAATCGCGCCGAACTGGATCACGACGTCGAAGGTCTTCGCGTGCGCATCGTTGAAATTCAGGAAGCTGCCCGCGACGATCAGGTGGCCGGTGCTCGACACCGGGAGGAATTCCGTCAGCCCCTCGACGACGCCGAGGATCAATGCCTTGCAGATCAGGATCCAGTCCATCCGTGGCCCAACTCCGAAGTAGTCGAAAGAAAGGGCCGCGTCACCGCCGCGGCCCGCCCGGCCGCGCGCGGTGCGCCGTCACTTTTCGACGATCGCCACGCGTATGCCGTTTGTAAGAATCGTAATTGTACCGGGTTCGTAGTTCACGCCGGCAAATTGCAGTTGCTCGGGCTTGAACGTATAGATCGGATAATTGGTCAGCACCTGCGTCGCGAGCAGGCCGGCGGCCGCGCCGACCTGTTGCGCGTACATCTGCGCGTTGCCGTCGAGCACGAGGCTGTCGACGGCCGGCGCCTTCAGCACGACCGAGCGGCTCGGCGCGTCGTAGGCCAGCTGGCCCGACACGGTGAACTTGCCGCTCACCGGTTCGCTCAGGAACGGACTCGCGAAATGCGCATCGAGCTGCACGGCGACGCGGTTCTGGTCGGGCAGCAGATTGACGGCCGGATTCGCCAGCGACACGTCGACGACCTGCGCGACCGTCTTCTGGTACGGAAACTTGCGCGCGACGGCCTTCTGCACGTCGCCGCGCGAGAACGTGTAGTGATCGGGAATGAACGGAAACGTCGACGCACAGGCGGCGAGCGATACCGACACGCCGATGGCGCCGGCGCAAGCGGCGAGGAAGCGGCGCCGGCCGGGCGTGCAAGATGCGGTCATGCTGGACAATCTCCTGTATCGGGCGAAGCGGCAGTCTGGCTATCGGCTCCGCCCCATGTGGCGCTGGGGACTGAAGTTAGTGCTTCGACGCGCGTCGCCGGTTCCATGCGCGCGCCGGCAAACGACGGCGCGGACAGCGCGGGCTGCGCGTCAGCGGGCCGCGCCGGGCGACGGCTGCGTCGCGATCTCGAGGCGCGTCAGCCACGCGAGCGCGTCGTCGCGCGACGCACCGCACATCTCGCCGGACGGCTGCAGCCCGGAACAGCACGCGGGCCGCTCGGGCCGGCCGAAGATCCGGCAGCGCAGGTCGTCGCCGAGCTGCACGCAGCGCACGCCGGCCGGCTTGCCGTCGGGCATCCCCGGAATCGGCGAGGAAATCGACGGCGCGATGCAGCATGCGCCGCACCCCGCGCGGCACGCATGCGGCGGCGGGACCTCGGCGGGCGCCGGACGGACAGGCATTTCGACGGACACTCGGCTCTCTCACGAACAACAAAAAACGGTGCGGCAACCGGACGCAGCGTGCGGCAGCCCACGGCGCATTGTGCCACCGCCGGCTGCGACGTTATTACACAATGCAGCCGGAACGCGCGTTCATATACTCCAGAGCATCCAAAAAGCGCGAGACCATCATGAGTTCCGGTTCTGCCGACACACTGTTCCGTCCCGATTTGCTCGCGAAGTACGGCGCAAACGGGCCGCGCTATACGTCCTACCCCACCGCGCTGCAGTTCCGCGACGAATTCGACCCGGCCGACTACGTGCGCGCCGCGGGCGATCCCGGCGCGTCGGCGAGCGACCTGTCGCTGTACTTCCACATCCCGTTCTGCAACACGGCCTGCTTCTATTGCGGCTGCAACAAGATCGCGACCAACAACCGCCGCCGCGCGCGCCCGTATCTCGAGCAACTGAAGCGCGAACTGGCGCTGCAGGCCGCGCTGTTCGATCCCGCGCGCCCGGTCACGCAGCTTCACTGGGGCGGCGGCACGCCGACCTTCCTGTCCGACGACGAAACGGCCGAGCTGATGGCGGCCACCCGCGAACATTTCGCGCTCGCGCCGGACGCCGATGCCGAGTTCTCGATCGAGATCGACCCGCGCACGGTCACGCCCGCGACGCTCGTCCACCTGCGCAACATCGGCTTCAACCGGTTGAGCCTCGGCGTGCAGGATTTCGATCCGGTCGTGCAGCAGGCGATCAACCGGATCCAGCCGCTCGCGATGACGGCCGACCTGCTGTCGGCCGCGCGCACGACGGGCTTCCAATCGGTCAGCGTCGACCTGATCTACGGGCTGCCGCACCAGACGGTCGCCGTGTTCGCGCGCACGCTCGAGACGATCATCGAGCTCGCGCCGGACCGCCTGTCGGTATTCGGCTACGCGCACATGCCGCACCTGTTCAAGATGCAGCGGCAGATCGACGACGCGACGCTGCCGCCGCCCGCAACGCGCATCGCACTGCTCGGCCTCGCGATCGACATGCTGACGCAGGCCGGCTACGTGTACATCGGGATGGACCACTTCGCGCGGCCGTCCGACGAACTCGTGCGCGCGCAACGCAACGGCACGCTGCAACGCAATTTCCAGGGCTACAGCACGCGCGCGGATACCGACCTGATCGGCTTCGGCGTGTCGTCGATCGGCAAGGTCGGCGACGTCTACGCACAGAACGCGAAGGACCTGCCGGCCTATGGCGCCGCGCTCGACGCGGGCCGGCTGCCGATCGCGCGCGGCGTGCGGCTCACGCCCGACGACCGGCTGCGCCGCGACGTGATCACGCAGCTGATGTGCAACCTCGAACTGCCGTTCTCGCATATCGAGGCGGCGCACGGGATCCGCTTCGCCGATCACTTCGCGCGCGAGCTCGACGCGCTGCGCGGGTTCGAGCAGGACGGCCTGCTGACCGTCGCCGGCGACCGCCTGACGATCCATCCGGCCGGCCGGATGGTCGTGCGCAACATCGCGATGGCGTTCGACGCGCACCTCGGCCAGACGCCGCGGCAACGCTACTCGCGCACCGTCTGACGGCGCGCGGCCGCGTGCGGGCGGCCGGTTTGATAAAGTAAGGGGCTCCACGCCCCTGCAAGAACCCGCACGATGCGCACCACCAAAGCAACCCACGCGGTCGAACGCCTGAAGACCCGTTCCGGCAACCCGCAGTTCGCCGCCGTCGCGATGGCGGGCGGCCTGTTCTACCTGGTCGACCGCTCCGGCGGCACCGCCGAGAAACGCAGCGAGCCGCTGCCGCTCGACGAATTCGTCAGGTTCGTCGACGAATTCGGCCCCAAAAAGCCGCGCAAGGCGAGCAAGCTCGACCTCGCGTTCGAGGCGCAGATCAAGAAGAGCAAAGGGTAAAGGTCTGTTGCAGGCCGTCTGAAGGCTTCGCCGCCGCCCCGTTTGGTACAATCACGAAGTTTCTCTATCCCCGCTGATGGCCGACCTGGCTGCGTGACCACACCATGAATATCGAAAACGCGCGTTTCAACATGATCGAACAACAGATCCGGCCGTGGGACGTGCTGGATCTGGACGTCCTGGGCCTGCTGTCGATCGTCAAGCGTGAACACTACGTGTCGCCCGAACACCGCGATCTCGCGTTCGCCGACCTCGAGCTGCCGCTGCCCGGCGGCCGCAGCAAGATGCTGTTCCCGCGCGTCGAAGCGCGCGTGCTGCAGGAACTGGCGGTCAAGAAGCACGAGAACGTGCTCGTGATCGGTGCGGGTTCGGGCTACCTGGCCGCGCTGTTCGCGCATCGCGCGCAGCACGTGACGGCCGTCGAGATCGATCCGGCCATCGCGAAGTTCGCGGCAGACAACCTGCGCAACGACGGCGTGACGAACGCGGAAGTCGCGCTCGGCGACGGCTCGCTCGGCTGGCCCGACAAGGCGCCGTACGACGTGATCTGCGTCGCGGGCGGCCTGCCGGTCGTGCCGCAGCAGATGCTCGAACAGCTGAAGATCGGCGGCCGCCTGTCGGCGTTCGTCGGCGGCCGTCCGGTGATGAAGGCGCAGGTCATCACGCGCATCGACGAGAAGCAGTACCGCGTCGCCGACGTATTCGAAACCTACGTCGACCACCTCGTCAACGCGATCGAACCGTCGCGTTTCAAGTTCTGAGCGGCGGCCCCATGCAGATCCTGACGCCCGCGATGCTCGCGGAATGGCTTCGCGATCCGGCGCGCCCCGCGCCGGTCGTGCTCGACGTGCGCGAGCCGTGGGAAATCTCGACCGCGCAGATCGCCGGCAGCGTGTCGATCCCGATGCAGCAGATCCCCGCGCGCAGCGAGGAGCTCGACGACGAAGCGGAAATCGTCTGCGTGTGCCATCACGGGATGCGCAGCGCGCAAGTCGCGATGTTCCTCGAATCGCGCGGCTTCACGAAGCTGTACAACCTGCAGGGCGGCATCGACGCGTGGTCGCGTGACGTCGATCCGTCCGTACCGCGTTACTGACCTTCCCGGCGGCGCATCGCGCGCCGCCACGGCGACCGGCGAGTAATAGCCGATCGCTCCAGTCCCGCCGAACGGGCGCGCATCGCGCGCCCGTTTGCGTTTCTGCCGCACCGTTCCATCCTCTTTCGTTTGTTTCAGCACGCCGGCCATCCGCGTCCGCTCGATGACGCGAGGCGGCGAGAACCCGGGCAACGCACGCGTCGAGCGGAGCGCCTCGTCCTTCCCCCTGGCACTTCATGACCCCGCCGGATGCGCACGACGCCGACACGACGCGGCCGGATGCGTGCGCATCGATCACGCGCCGCACCTCCTTCGACGTGCGGCGCACGCGCTCGAACCCGGGCCCCCGCCGTGCACCATTTGCGCCCGCGCGAGCGCACCGCAACGGATCGCGCATGCTGCACGACGCGTCATGCGCACCGCGCCGGCGCCCCGCGCCGCCCCGCACAGGCACGCCTGGCGTGCATCGGCGCGACTGGCACATGCCTTGCGTTACTCCGATGCCGGCGCCGCCACGGCGCACGCACATCCAACATGACAAGGGGATCCCGATGAAACGTCGCAGTCTGTTGAAGTTCGGTTCGATGGCCGGTGCACTCGCGCTGGCAGGCAAGAGTCCGTTCGCTCACGCGGCCGATGCGGGCACGGGCCCGATCAAGGTCGGCATCCTGCATTCGCTGTCGGGCACGATGGCGATCTCCGAAACGTCGCTGAAGGACACGGCGCTGATGACGATCGCCGAGATCAACAAGAACGGCGGCGTGATGGGCCGCAAGCTCGAGCCGGTGGTCGTCGATCCCGCATCGAACTGGCCGCTGTTCGCGGAGAAGGCGCGCCAGCTGCTCACGCAGGACAAGGTCGCGTGCGTGTTCGGCTGCTGGACGTCGGTGTCGCGCAAGTCGGTGCTGCCGGTGTTCGAGGAACTGAACGGCCTGCTCTACTACCCGGTGCAATACGAAGGCGAGGAAATGTCGCGCAACGTGTTCTACACGGGCGCCGCGCCGAACCAGCAGGCGATCCCCGCCGTCGAGTACCTGATGAGCGCGGAAGGCGGCGGCGCGAAGCGCTTCTTCCTGCTCGGCACCGACTACGTGTATCCGCGCACGACCAACAAGATCCTGCGCGCGTTCCTGAAATCGAAGGGCGTGAAGGACGCCGACATTCAGGAGGTCTACACGCCGTTCGGCCACAGCGATTACCAGACGATCGTCGCGAACATCAAGAACTTCGCCCAGGGCGGCAAGACGACCGTGGTCTCGACGATCAACGGCGATTCGAACGTGCCGTTCTACAAGGAACTCGGCAACCAGGGGATCAAGGCGACCGACGTGCCGGTGGTCGCGTTCTCGGTCGGCGAGGAAGAGCTGCGCGGGATCGACACGAAGCCGCTCGTCGGCCATCTCGCCGCGTGGAACTACTTCATGTCGGTGAAGAACCCGACCAACACGAAGTTCAAGGACCAGTTCGCCGCGTGGGTAAAGGCGAACAACCTGCCGGGCGGTGCGAAGCGCGTGACGAACGATCCGATGGAGGCAACCTACGTGGGCATCCACATGTGGAAGCAGGCCGTCGAAAAGGCGAAGAGCACCGACGTCGACAAGGTGCGCGTCGCGATGATCGGCCAGACCGTTGCCGGCCCCTCGGGCTTCACGCTCTCGATGGACGGCAACCATCACCTGCACAAGCCGGTGATGATCGGCGAGATCCGCGGCGACGGGCAATTCAACGTCGTGTGGAAGACGAAGACCGCGGTGCGCGCGCAGCCGTGGAGCCCGTTCATCGCAGGCAACCAGGGCAAGCCGGACATCGTCAGCTCGATCCCGGCGTTCCTGCGCCGGCAGCGCGCGGCGCTGGCCTGATGCGATGCGGGGCGCGGCGCACCGGCGTGGCGCTCCCGCTTGCAGGATGGTGCGCGAATGCCGGTACTTACCGTAACGCATCGCACGCGCACCGCCGCACGAATCCGCTTTCCCACGCCCGACAGGATCTCCCGATGCCTACACGCTTTCGCCGCGCCGCCGTCGCGGTCGTCGCCTGTGCCGCGCTGGCGGGCGCACTGCCGCGCGCCGCGTTCGCCCTGACGGCCGCCGATACCGCCGCGCTCGCCGGCGACGACTTCGACGCGAAGACGGCCGCGGTCGACCGTCTCGCCGCCGATGCCGACCCGCGCGCCGTCGCGTTGCTCAATGCGCTGTCGAGCGGCGACGCGCTCGGGACCGGCGACGGCCGCCTGCTGATCCAGACCGGCGACACCGCGCACGACGCGCTCACGCAAGCCGCGACGCCGGCCGGCGACGCGCAGCCCGTGATGCTGAACAACCTGCTGCGCACGAAGATCGCCGGCGCGCTGTCGGGCCTCGCACTCGCGTCGCCCGACGTCGCCGCGCGCCGCGACGCGATCGATGCGCTGCTGAAGTCGCCCGACCCGGCGCTCAAGCCGATGATCGATCGCGCGCGCGCGAAGGAAACCGATCCCGCGCTGAAGCGCCGCCTCGACGCACTGTGGGCCATCGCCGCGCTGCACGACGCCGATCCGGCGAAGCGTCTGGAAGCCGTGCAGGTGGTGGCCGCGCGCCGCGACCTCGACATGATCGAGCAGTTGCGCCCGCTCGTCGCGAAGAATGCCGACGGCAGCTACACGGAACCCGACGCGCGCGTGCGCGACGCCGCGCAGCAAGGCCTCGACGCATTGCACGCGCTGCAGCGCCGCGGCGAAATCGCCGGCACCGTGTTCGCGGGCCTGTCGCTCGGCAGCGTGCTGCTGCTCGCGGCGCTCGGCCTCGCGATCACGTACGGGCTGATCGGCGTGATCAACATGGCGCACGGTGAATTCCTGATGATCGGTGCGTACGCAACCTATGTCGTGCAGACGCTGATCCAGCGCTACGCGCCGGCCGCGTTCGACTGGTATCCGCTCGTCGCGGTGCCCGTCTCGTTCGCGACGGCCGCGCTGGTCGGCGTCGTGCTGGAGCGGCTCGTGCTGCGGCACCTGTACGGCCGCCCGCTCGAGACGCTGCTCGCGACCTTCGGCGTGAGCCTGATCCTGATCCAGGCGACGCGCATGCTGTTCGGCGCGCAGAACGTGCAGGTCGTGAACCCGTCGTGGATGAGCGGCGGCGTCACCGTGATGCAGAACCTGATCCTGCCGTACAACCGGCTCGCGATCCTCGCGTTCGCGCTCGCGGTCGTGTGCGTCGCGTGGGGCGTGCTGACGAAGACGCGGCTCGGCCTGTTCGTGCGCGCGGTCACGCAGAACCGCCGGATGGCCGCGTGCGTCGGCGTGAAGACCGCGCGCGTCGACGCGTATGCGTTCGCGTTCGGCGCGGGCATCGCGGGCCTCGGCGGCTGCGCGCTGTCGCAGATCGGCAACGTGGGCCCCGACCTCGGGCAGAACTACATCATCGATTCGTTCATGGCGGTCGTGCTCGGCGGCGTCGGCCAGATCGCCGGCACCGTGCTCGGCGGCTTCGGGCTCGGCCTCGTCAGCAAGGCGATCGAGCCGTTCTGGGGCGCCGTGCTCGCGAAGATCGCGGTGCTCGTGATGATCGTGCTGTTCATCCAGAAACGTCCGCAGGGCATGTTCGCCCCGAAGGGACGCAGCGCGGAGGCCTGACATGACTTCAATCACCGATTCGTTGTCGAAGCCGATCGCCGACGCGCCGAAGCCCGCCGCCGCCGCGCGTGCGGAGGAAAAGTTCGCGCTCGGCCTGCCGCCCCGCCCCGCGCTGCTGTCGCGCCGCGCATGGCTCGCGCTCGTCGCGCTGTGCGTCGCGATCGGCATCGGCGTGCCGCTCGCCGCGCTGGTCGCGCCCGAGTCGAGCGCGTTCCATCTGTCCGCGTATGCGATGACGCTCGCCGGCAAGCTGATGTGCTACGCGATCGCCGCGCTCGCGCTCGATCTCGTGTGGGGCTACTGCGGCATTCTCAGCCTCGGCCACGGCCTCTTCTTCGCGCTCGGCGGTTATGCGATCGGCATGTACCTGATGCGCGAGATCGGCCGCGACGGCAAGTACGGCAGCGACCTGCCCGACTTCATGGTGTTTCTCGACTGGCATCAACTGCCGTGGTACTGGAGCGGCACGCAGCATCTCGCGTGGGCGCTCGCGCTGGTCGTGCTCGTGCCGGCCGTGCTCGCGTGGGTGTTCGGCTTCTTCACGTTCCGCTCGCGCGTGAAGGGCGTGTACCTGTCGATCATCACGCAGGCGCTGACGTTCGCGGCGATGCTGCTGTTCTTTCGCAACGAGACGGGCTTCGGCGGCAACAACGGCTTCACCGACTTCAAGCGCATCGCCGGGTTTCCGATCACGTCGCCCGGCACGCGCACGGTGCTGCTGCTGCTGACCTTCGCGACGCTCGTGCTCGCGTTCATCGTTGCGCGCGCAATCGTCACCAGCAAGCTCGGGCGGGTGGTCACCGCGGTGCGCGACGGCGAGACGCGGCTGATGTTCCTCGGCTACAGCCCGCTCGCGTACAAGCTGTTCGTATGGACGCTGTCGGCCGTGCTGTGCGGGATCGCGGGCGCGTTGTACGTGCCGCAGGTCGGCATCATCAACCCCGGCGAGATGTCGCCCGGCAACTCGATCGAAATGGCGATCTGGGTCGCGGTGGGCGGGCGCGGCACGCTGATCGGGCCGATCGTCGGCGCGTTCGCGGTGAACGGCGCGAAAAGCCTCTTTACCGCGTACTTCGCCGAATACTGGCTGTTCTTTCTCGGCCTGATCTTCGTGCTTGTGCCGCTCCTGCTGCCGCGCGGCATCATGGGCCTCGTCGACACGCTGCTCGCAAAGGGGAAACGCGGATGAACGGCACCGCCCTCTACCAGTTCACGCCGCCGCCCGAGGATGAGCTGCTGGCCGTCAGCGGCAGCGCATCGATGGGCCGCGTGGCGCCGCCCGGCATCGACACGTCGCACGGCACGATCCTCTACCTCGAGGACATCGAGGTGAGCTTCGACGGCTTTCGCGCGCTGAACAAGCTGTCGCTCACGATCGACGCGGGCGAGCTGCGCTGCGTGATCGGCCCGAACGGCGCGGGCAAGACGACGATGATGGACGTGATCACCGGCAAGACGCGGCCCGATGCGGGCAAGGTGTTTCTCGGCCAGACCATCGACCTCGCGCGGATGAACGAACCCGCGATTGCGCGCGCGGGGATCGGCCGCAAGTTCCAGAAGCCGACCGTGTTCGAACAGCATCCGGTGTGGGAAAACCTCGAACTGGCGATGCAGACCGACAAGGGCTGGCTCGCGTCGCTGCGCGCGCGGCTCGACCGCGCGGCGCAGGCGAAGATCGAGGAGACGCTCGCGCTGATCGGCCTCGAAAGCGACGCGTATCGCGCGGCCGGCGAGTTGTCGCACGGGCAGAAGCAGCGGCTCGAGATCGGCATGCTGCTGATGCAGCGCCCCGCCCTGCTGCTGCTCGACGAGCCGGCGGCCGGGATGACCGACCACGAGACGATGGAACTCGCGAAACTGCTGAACACGCTGCGCGGCACCTGCTCGATGATGGTCGTCGAGCACGACATGGAGTTCGTCGCGGCGCTCGCGGGCGACACGGGCCGCGTGACGGTGATGGCCGAAGGCGCGGTGCTCGCGCAAGGCACGCTCGACCAGGTCAAGCGCGACGACGCGGTGATCGAGTCTTATCTCGGACGGTGACGCAATGCTGAAGATCGATGCACTGAACCAGTACTACGGCGGCAGCCACATCCTGCGCAACGTGACGCTGGCCGCCGACGACGGCAAGCTCACCGTGCTGCTCGGCCGCAACGGCGTCGGCAAGAGCACGCTGCTGCGCTGCCTGATGGGCGTCGTCGCCGCGAAGAGCGGCAGCGTGTCGTGGCGCGGCACCGCGCTCGGCGCACTGCCGCCGTATGCGCGCGTCGCGGCCGGGCTCGCGTACGTGCCGCAGGGCCGCGACATCTTTCCGCGGCTCACCGTCGAGGAGAACCTGCTCGTCGGCGCGGCAAGCCGCAAGGCGCCATCGAAAGTGCCCGACCGCATCTACGACCTGTTCCCGGTGCTGAAGGACATGCGCGCCCGGCGCGGCGGCGACCTGTCGGGCGGCCAGCAGCAGCAGCTCGCGATCGGCCGCGCGCTGATGAGCGAGCCGCAGTTGCTGATCCTCGACGAGCCGACCGAGGGCATCCAGCCGTCGATCATCCAGGACATCGGCCGCACGCTGCGCCAGCTCGTCGACGAATCGAAGATGACCGTGCTGCTCGTCGAACAGTATTACGACTTCGCGCGCTCGATCGCGGACCATTACTGGGTGATGAGCCGCGGCGAGGTCATCGCCGGCGGCGATGCGCGGGACATGGAAACGAACGGCGTGCGCGAGCTGATCGCGGTGTAGCGCGCCACGCAGCGCATGATTGCGCCTACGCGTGGCGCCGACGGTCGACGCATGTCACGCGATGGCCGGCGCCGTCGCCGCTCCCCTTCGCCACGTTCGGCAACCCGAACACCCAAGCGTATAGTGTTGCGGTAGCATCCTCGATCACCGCGCCCGTTCCCTGCTTCCCGCCGATGTCCGCCCTCGATTCCCACGCCCCGCTGTCCCGCCCCGCCGTCGCCAAGTCATGGCGCGGCCGTCTCGAACTCGGCTTCGAACGGCACGGCGCGCGCACGACGCTCGTCCATCGGCTGCACGACGGCCCGCTGCGCGTGCAGCGGCCGCTGTATCCGGAAGGCGACGCGATCTGCCACGCGGTCATCGTCCACCCGCCGGGCGGCGTCGCGGGCGGCGACCGGCTCGACATCGACATCGCGCTCGGCGACGGCACGCACGCGGTGCTGACGACGCCCGGCGCGACCAAGTGGTACAAGTCGAACGGCCTCGACGCGACGCAACGTATCGGCATCACGGTCGGCGCGCACGCGAAGCTCGACTGGCTGCCGCAGAACAACCTGTTCTTCGACGCGGCCCACGCCGCACTGGACTTCACGGTGACGCTCGGCGCGGGCGCGAGCGCGATCGGCTGGGACGCGACGCAGCTCGGCCGGCAGGCGGCCGGCGAAACGTGGTCGGCGGGCCGCATCGTGTCGGGTTCGGCACTCGTCGACGCCGACGGCCGGCCGCTGTGGACCGAGCGCGCGCTGCTCGACGCGCACGATCCGCTACGCGGCTCGCTGCAGGGCCTCGCCGGCTTTCCCGCGTACGGCACGCTGTGGGCGGCCGGCGCCGCGTGCGATGCCGCGCTCGCCGAAACGCTTGCCGCGCGGATGCCGTTCGACGACACGCTGCGCGCGGGCGCGACCTGCGTGACGCCGGGCGTCGTGCTGGTGCGCGCGGTGTCGACGTCGATGGAAGCGCTGCAGCGTCACTTCACCGACTGCTGGCTCCAGCTGCGCCCGCTCGTGCACGGCGCCGACGCGCGACCGCTGCGCCTCTGGCAGACCTGAGCGCGCGGCCCGGCACGCACCGTTTCGGCGCAGCAGCGCCGCCCTCGCTGCCCACGATCCATGCATCGCGCACCACGATCGCGCATCGCCGCGCGCTGCACCGACATGGCACGCACCTTGCTGCTTACATATCGGATACACGACGCAGAAAGAACGGCGCGGTGCTACGATGAACCGCGCCCCCGCCGGCATCCCGCGCACCGATAAAAATTACGTTTTCCTGAACGACTGCCTTCATGAAACTGACTCCCCGAGAAAAGGACAAGCTGCTGATCTTCACGGCAGCGCTGCTGGCCGAGCGCCGCCGCGCGCGCGGGCTGAAGCTCAACTATCCGGAAGCGGTCGCGTTCATCACCGCCGCGCTGATGGAAGCCGCGCGCGACGGCAAGACCGTCGCCGAGGTGATGCACTACGGCACGACGCTGCTCACGCGCGACGACGTGATGGATGGCGTGCCGGAGATGATCCCCGACATCCAGGTCGAGGCGACCTTCCCGGACGGCACCAAGCTCGTCACCGTCCACCACCCGATTCCGTGACCGAGGTAGCACGCATGATCCCCGGCGAAATCCTCACCGACGACGGCGAGCACGAACTGAACGCGGGCCGCGCGACGATCTCGCTCGTCGTCGCGAACACCGGCGACCGCCCGGTGCAGGTCGGCTCGCACTACCACTTCTTCGAAGTCAACGACGCGCTGTCGTTCGATCGCGCGGCCGCGCGCGGCTTCCGGCTCAACATCGCGGCCGGCACGGCCGTGCGCTTCGAGCCGGGCCAGACGCGCACCGTCGAGCTCGTCGAGCTGGCCGGCGAACGCGCCGTCTATGGTTTTCAGGGCAAGGTGATGGGGCCGCTGTAAGCCGCGCCCCGCTCTTCAGGAACAGCACATGACACTACGCTTGAGCCGCCGCGCGTACGCGGAAATGTTCGGGCCGACGACGGGCGACCGCGTGCGGCTCGCCGATACCGAACTGCTGATCGAGATCGAACGCGACTTCACGACCTACGGCGAGGAGGTGAAATTCGGCGGCGGGAAGGTGATTCGCGACGGGATGGGCCAGTCGCAGCGCGTGGCCGCCGAGGTGCCCGACACGATCATCACGAACGCGGTGATCCTCGATCACTGGGGCATCGTGAAGGCCGACATCGCGATCAAGCACGGCCGCATCGCCGCGATCGGCAAGGCCGGCAATCCCGACATCCAGCCCGGCGTGACGATCGCGATCGGTGCGGCGACCGAAGTGATCGCCGGCGAAGGGCTGATCGTGACGGCCGGCGGCATCGACACGCACATCCACTTCATCAGCCCGCAGCAGATCGATGAAGCGCTCGCGTCGGGCGTCACGACGATGCTCGGCGGCGGCACGGGGCCGGCCACCGGCACCAACGCGACGACCTGCACGCCTGGCCCGTGGCACATGGAGCGCATGCTGCAGGCGGCCGACGGCTGGCCGATCAACCTCGGCTTCCTCGGCAAGGGCAACGCGAGCCTGCCGCAGCCGCTCGTCGAGCAGATCGCGGCCGGCGCGATCGGCCTGAAGCTGCATGAAGACTGGGGCACGACGCCCGCCGCGATCGACAACTGCCTGTCGGTCGCCGACGACACCGACACGCAGGTCGCGATCCACACCGACACGCTGAACGAAGGCGGCTTCGTCGAATCGACCGTCGCCGCGTTCAAGGGCCGCACGATCCACACGTACCACACCGAAGGCGCGGGCGGCGGCCATGCGCCCGACATCCTGAAGGTGTGCGGCGAAGCGAACGTGCTGCCGTCGTCGACCAACCCGACGCGCCCGTACACGATCAACACGCTCGACGAGCATCTCGACATGCTGATGGTGTGCCATCACCTCGATCCGTCGATCGCCGAGGATCTCGCGTTCGCCGAATCGCGGATCCGCCGCGAGACGATCGCGGCCGAAGATATCCTGCACGATCTCGGCGCGCTGTCGATGCTGTCGTCCGACTCGCAGGCGATGGGCCGCGTCGGCGAAGTGATCATCCGCACCTGGCAGACCGCGCACAAGATGAAGGTGCAGCGCGGCGCGCTGCCCGAGGACGGCGCGCGCAACGACAACTTCCGCGCGAAACGCTACGTCGCGAAGTACACGATCAACCCGGCGATCACGCACGGCATCGCGCACGAAGTCGGTTCGATCGAACCCGGCAAGTGGGCCGACCTCGTGTTGTGGGAGCCCGCATTCTTCGGGATCAAGCCGTCGATGATCCTGAAGGGCGGGATGATCGCGATGGCGCAGATGGGCGACCCGAACGCGTCGATCCCGACGCCGCAGCCGGTCCACTACCGCGAGATGTTCGCCACGCGCGGCGGTGCGCTCGCGCGCACGTCGCTGACCTTCGTGTCGCAAATGGCGGCCGACGCGGGCATCGCCGAACGCTACGGGCTCGCGAAGCGCGTCGTGCCCGTGCGCAACTGTCGCAACGTGACGAAGGCCGACATGATCCACAACGCATGGCGCCCGTCGATCAGCGTCGATCCCGAAACCTACGACGTGATCGCCGACGGCCAGCTGCTCACCTGCGAGCCGGCGACGGTGCTGCCGATGGCGCAGCGCTATTTCCTGTTCTGATTTCCGGTATTCCGTTCCATGCGCACCCTCGACAAACGCATTGCCCCGAACGTGAAGCTCGCCGCGTCGCTCGTCGCGCGCGCGCCGACGCTCACGCTCGCCTATGACGCCCGCTGCAAGAGCCGCCTCGCGGCCACGCTCGACACCGGCGAGGACGTCGCGGTCCTGCTGCCGCGCGGCACCGTGCTGCGCGACGGCGACGTGCTCGTCGCCGACGACGGCGCGCTCGTGCGCGTCGCCGCTGCCTCCGAGACCGTGCTGCTCGTGCGCGCGGCCGACCGGCTCACGCTGATGCGCGCCGCGTATCACCTCGGCAACCGTCACACGCCGGTCGAGATCGGCGACGGTTACCTGAAGCTCGAAGCCGATCCGGTGCTCGCTGACATGCTGCGCCGGCTCGGCACGCAGGTCGAAGAAACGAGCGCACCGTTCCAGCCGGAAGCCGGCGCGTACGGCGGCGGCCACAAGCACGGGCACGATGCGACGTTCGCCGAGGACTACGCGCTCGCGCAGCAGGTCTTCGGCGAACACCACGGCCACTCGCACTCGCACGATCACGATCACGATCACGATCACGATCACGATCACGATCACGATCATCAGCATGGTCCCGGCTGCTCGCACGGCCACCACGGTCATGACCACCACTGAGCTCGTCGCGCTGCTGCATCTCGCGTCGCCCGCATTGCCGATCGGCGCGTTCAGCTATTCGCAGGGACTCGAAGCCGCGCTCGACGCGAACCTGATCCGCGACGCCGACACCGCGCGCGACTGGATCGCGAGCGGGCTGACCGACGTGCTCGCGCACGGCGAGCTGCCGCTCCTCGCGCACCAGCTCGCGCGCTGGCACGCGCACGACGCCGACGCGCTGGCGCGCGAGAACGCATGGTTCATCGCGAGCCGCGAATCGGCCGAACTGCGTCGCGAGACCGAACAGATGGGCTGGTCGCTCGCGCAACTGTGCGCGTCGCTCGAATGGGGCGATGCCGCACGCCGCGCGACGCTCGCATCGCTCACGCCGATCGCGCTGCCGACCGCATTCGCATACGCGGCCGCCGCACACGGTGCCGGCGCCGACGCCACGCTCGCCGCGTACGCATTCGGCTGGGTCGAGAACCAGACGTCGGCCGCGCTGAAAGCGGTGCCGCTCGGCCAGCTCGCCGGCCAGCGCATCATTGTCGCGCTGCGCGGCGCGATCGACGCGGCCGTGCGCCGCGCGCTCGCGACGCCGCCCGACGCCATCAACACGTTCGCGCCGCAGCTCGGCATCCTGTCCGCGCGGCACGAAACCCAGTATTCGCGGTTGTTCCGCTCCTGAACCCGATCCACGCCATGAACGCACCCGCAACCTCCTCCGCCCGCCGCACCAAGAAACTGCCGCCGCTGCGCGTCGGCATCGGCGGCCCGGTCGGCTCCGGCAAGACCACGCTGCTCGAAATGCTGTGCAAGGCGATGCGCGAGCGCTACGACCTCGTCGCGATCACGAACGACATCTATACGAAGGAAGACCAGCGCCTGCTGACGGTCGCGGGCGCGCTGCCCGAGGAACGCATCATGGGCGTCGAGACGGGCGGCTGCCCGCACACGGCGATCCGCGAGGATGCGTCGATCAACCTCGAGGCCGTCGACCGCATGCTGTCGCGCTTCCCCGACGCCGACATCGTGTTCATCGAATCGGGCGGCGACAATCTCGCGGCGACCTTCAGCCCCGAGCTGTCGGACCTGACGATCTACGTGATCGACGTGGCCGGCGGCGAGAAGATTCCGCGCAAGGGCGGGCCCGGCATCACGAAGTCCGACCTGCTCGTGATCAACAAGACGGATCTCGCGCCGCTCGTCGGCGCGAACCTCGACGTGATGGCGTCCGACACGAAGAAGATGCGCGGCGAGCGGCCTTACGTGATGACGAACCTGAAGGCGCTCGAGGGCGTCGCCGATGTCGTCGCGTTCATCGAAAGGAAAGGATTGCTGACGGTGTGAGCGACGCGGCGGCGACATGCCGCCGCCACGTCGGCCCGGGGGACGGCCTTGCGCCGCCCGCTCAGTCGTCGGATGCGTCGGATGCGTCGGCCGCGCCGTGCATCGCACGCCCGCCGCGCTCGACGGGCGGCAGCAGCGCCGCGAGCACGTCGACCGAGCGCGCGGTCGCGCCGCGATGACGCGACGCGAACGCGGCGCCGGCCGCGCCCATCGCGACGCGCCGCGCGTGGTCGGCGAACAGCGCATCGAGCACGTGCGCGAGATCGAGCGGATCCGCGACCTGCATCGCCGCGCCGGCCGCGACCGCATCGGCGGTCGCCTGCGTGAAGTTGAACACGTGCGGGCCGATCAGCACCGGCACGCCGACCGCACACGCCTCGATCAGGTTCTGCCCGCCGAGCGGCAGCAGGCTGCCGCCGATGAACGCGACGTCGGCGGCCGCATAGTACGCGCCGAGTTCCCCCATCGAATCGCCGAGCAGCACCGTCACGTCGGCCGGCAACGGTTCGGCGGCCGGCCGGCCGGCCGCGAGCGCCGCGGCGTCGGCGCCCCACACCGAACGCCGCACGCACTTGAACCCATTGCGCACGACCAGCGCTTCGACTTCGGCGAAGCGCTGCGGATGACGCGGCACGAGAATCAGCAGCGCGCCGGCCGTCTTCATCGCGGCGAACGCCTGCAGCACCAGCGCCTCCTCGTTCTCGCGCGTGCTGGCCGCGACCCACACCGGCCGCGTGCCGATCGCGTCGCGCCATGCGTGGCCGCGCGCCGCCAGCTCCGGCGGTGTCGTCATGTCGAACTTCAGGTTGCCGAGCACCGCCACGTTGCGTGCACCGAGCGACGTCAGCCGCTCCGCGTCGGCCGGGCTCTGCGCGAGCACGCGCGAGAATCCGCCGAACACGTCGCGCGTCGCCGCGCCGAACTTCGCCGCGCGCCGATGCGAGCGCGCGGACATCCGCGCATTGGTCAGCACGAGCGGCACGTCCGCGCGGCGGCACTCGTCGATCAGCGTCGGCCACACCTCGGTTTCCATCACGAGGCCGAGCGTCGGCCGCCAGGCGCGCAGGAAGCGCCGCACCGCGCCCGGCATGTCGTACGGCAGGTAGCAGCGCAGCACGCGCTCGCCGAAGATCTGCTCGCCGGTCGCGCGGCCGCTCGGCGTCATGTGCGTGAGCAGGATGCGCGCGTCGGGGCGCGCGCGCATCAGCGCGTCGATCAGCGGCTGCGCGGCGCGCGTCTCGCCGACCGACACCGCATGCACCCAGATCAGCGGCGCGCGATCGTCCGGCGAACGGCCGGCGACGTGGCCGAAGCGCTCGCCGATGTGCTCGCGATAGCCGCGCTCCTTGCGCGAGCGCACGAGGAGCCGGATCACCGCGATCGGCGCGACGAGCCACCACAGCGCGCGATAGATCGCCCTCAGCATGCAGCAGCCCTCGTATTGCGTCGGTGAAAAGGCGCGCTCAAACCAGCGCCCTGCCCTGCAGGCGCTCGAGAATCCCGAGCGGCGCGCATTCGCGACGCACCATCGCGTCGACCGGCAGGAAGAAGGTCTGCTCGAGCATGAACTGGCCGGACATCACAGCGTGCGAAGTCTGATCCGAGAAACATATCCACACGCTGCCCGGCGGAAACGGCATCGTCTGCTGTGGACAAGTCTTCTGGTAGTCGAGATCGGCTTTCATCCCGTCGTGCAGGTTCAGCATCAGGTGGTCGTACGCGCTGCGCCGCGACTTCGTCACGTGCAGCAGGTTCAACAGCCACGCCGAGCCCGGCAACTGCGGCCGGATCTTCGGCAGGAAGCGCTTCGCGACGTCCTCGAACGGCTCGCCGACACGCCACACGCGCGGCTGGCCGGCCGGGTTCACGTTCGTGAACACGCGCAGGATCCGCTCGCCGTAGTTCGGCCGCGACGGGAACGCATCGACGTGCAGCCGGCTGTCGTCCTTGCGCCAGGATGTCTGGCGCGTCTCGACCTGCATCAGCCGCAGGCTCGTCGGCGCGACGCGCAGCTTGCCGCGGTATTCGGGAAACAGGCCGTCGACGAGCGTGCCGGCCTGCTGCTGGAAGCGCGCGACCAGCGCGCGCACGGCCGATTGCGTGACGCTGTCGCCGAGCACGCCGACGAGCGCGCCGCCGTTCGGCGCGAGGCTGATGTTCTTGCGTTTCGGGTCGGCGAGCGCCGGATCGAGCAACGCTTCCTCGCCGCCTTCGATCGCGAAGCGCAGGTGCGGGAAATACAGCACCTTGCCTTCCTCGACCGCGGCGAGCAGCTGCTCGCGCGGCGTCGACAGGTTGTGTCCGCTCCAGTCGGCGGACGGGACTTCGATGATCTGGGATTCGCTCATGATCGGTTCGCGTGCGTGACAGGCAGGACAGGCATGACGGGCATCACAGCAGGCCGAAGCCCGCGAGCGCCGCCTTCACCTGCGCGATCGACGGCGGCTGCCCCGCCGTGCCGAGATTGACGACGTTCGGCGACCAGTATCCGCCGGTGCGCCAGGCCGTCGCAAAATTGTACAGTTCGACCGTCGGACGCTTCAGCGCGGCCGCGATGTGAACCAGACCTGTGTCAACCCCGACGGTGGCGGCCGCGCCGTCGATCAGGCCGACCACGGCCGGCAGCGACAGCTTCGGCGGCACGATCGCCGCCGCGCCGAATTCCTTCGCGAGCCGCTCGCTGGTCGCGCGCTCCGCGTCGTTGCCCCACGGCAGCACGAGCGATGCGCCGCGCCGCACGAGCGCCTGGCCGAGCTCGATCCACGCGGCATCCGGCCACTGCTTGTCGGCACGGGACGTCGCGTGGACGAACACCACGTACGGCACCGGCAGGTTCAGGCCGAGCGCGGCCACCGCGAGCGCCGCCGCGCGCGTATCGAGGCCGAAGTCGACCGGATCGGCCGGCGTCGGCGCCGGGTCGCCCAGCGCGGCCGCGACGAGTTGCCGCGAGCGCTCGACGACGTGCGTGCGCGGCGCGATCGGCACGCGCTTGCGATAGAAGAAGCGCACCGGCCATTCGTAGCCGGCGCCGTCGGTGCGATTGCCGAGGCCGGCGAGCGGGCCGCGCGCCCAGCTCGCGACCCAGGCCGTCTTGATGAGCCCCTGGCAGTCGATCACGAGGTCGTACTGCTCGGCCGCGAGGCGCTTGCGGAACGCGCGGATCTCGCGCCACGTCGCGCCCGAGAACGGCTTCTTGCGCCAGCGGCGCAACGAGAACGGCAGCACGTCGCGCACGCCGTCGACGAGCCGCACGAGGTCGACGAAGCTCTCCTCGACGAGCCAGTCGATCTGCGCATCGGGGTGGCGGCGCCGGATATCGGCGATCACCGGCATGTTGTGCACGACGTCGCCCAGCGACGACACGCGCACGATCAGGATCTTTTGCACGCTGAAAAAACGCCGGCGGACAGCCGGCGACAGGCATAAAGACGCGATTTTATCGCGCCCGGGGAGGCACACAGGCAAAAAGCGGCCGCACGCCGTCAGCGTGCGCCGCTTTTCGGGGATGGCGCGACGATCCTTCTACCGTCGTCGCACCGGCGGCGGCCCGCAGGCCGCCGGGGTTCAGAACGGCAGCTCGACGTCCGGCTTCGCGGCCGTCAGCACGCGGCGGAAGTCCGCCTGGATGCGCTCGAGCCCTTCCTTGGTCTCCGCTTCGAAGCGCAGCACGACCACCGGCGTCGTGTTCGACGAACGCGCGAGGCCGAAGCCGTCCGGGTACTCGACGCGCAGCCCGTCGATCGTCACGACTTCGTCGGCGCCGTCGAACTTCGCTTCCTGCTGCAGCTTCTCGATCAGGCGGAAGTTCTCGCCCTCCTCGAGCTTGAGTTGCAGTTCCGGCGTGCTCATCGCGTCCGGCAGCGCATTGAGCAGCGCGCTCGGATCGGCCGTCTTCGCGAGGATCTCGAGCAGGCGCGCGCCCGTGTAGAGACCGTCGTCGAAGCCGTACCAGCGGTCCTTGAAGAACACGTGGCCGCTCATCTCGCCCGCGAGCGGCGCGCCCGTCTCGCGCAGCTTCGCCTTCACGAGCGAATGGCCCGTCTTCCACATCAGCGGCTCGCCGCCCTTCGCCTTCACCCACTGCGCGAGATGGCGCGTGCACTTCACGTCGTAGATGATCTGCGCGCCCGGGTTGCGCGACAGCACTTCCTCCGCGAACAGCATCAGCTGGCGGTCCGGGAAGATGATCTGGCCGTCCTTCGTGACGACACCGAGGCGGTCGCCGTCGCCGTCGAACGCGAAACCGAGCTCGGCGTCGGTGTCCTTCAGCGCCTGGATCACGTCCTGCAGATTTTCCGGGTGCGCAGGATCGGGGTGATGG
>NZ_CAJPHM010000018.1:0-182338 GCF_905339955.1 Burkholderia sp. BCC1996 | reverse complement strand
GCCGGGCGTTGCGCTCGCCACCGATTCGGGCAGCAGCGCGTCCGATCACATCACCAACGTCGGCACGCTGAACCTCACCGGTGTCGAAACCGGCGCCACCGTCGAATATTCGATCGACGGCGGCCATACGTGGAACACGAGTTTCAGCGCGACCGAAGGCGTGAACGATGTGCAGGTCCGGCAAACCGACATCGCCGGCAACACGTCGGCGGCGGCTTCGTTCAGCTTTACGCTCGATACGTCGGCTGCCGCGCCGAGCGTTGCGCTCACCACCGATTCCGGCAGCAGCGCGTCCGACCACATTACCAATGTCGGCACGTTGAACCTCACCGGCATCGAAACCGGCGCCACGGTGCAGTACAGCGTCGATAACGGCGCGCACTGGAACACCAGCTTCAGCGCCGTCGAAGGCACGAACAACGTGCAGGTTCGCCAGATTGACGTCGCCGGCAATACGTCGGCCGCGACATCGTTCAGCTTCACGCTCGATACGTCGGCTGCCGCGCCGGGCGTTGCCCTGACCACCGATTCCGGCAGCAGCGCTGTTGATCACATCACCAATGTCGGTACGTTGAACCTGACTGGCGTCGAAACCGGCGCCACCGTCGAATACTCGATCGACGGCGGCCATACGTGGAACACGAGTTTCAGCGCGACCGAAGGCGTGAACGATGTGCAGGTCCGGCAAACCGACATCGCCGGCAACACGTCGGCCGCGACATCGTTCAGCTTCACGCTCGATACCTCGGCTGCCGCCCCCGGCGTCGCGCTGACCACCGATTCCGGCAGCAGCGCGTCCGACCACATCACCAATGTCGGCACGTTGAACCTCACCGGCATCGAAACCGGCGCCACCGTGCAGTACAGCGTCGATAACGGTGCGCACTGGAGCACCAGCTTCGGTGCCCTGGAAGGCGCGAACAACGTGCAGGTCCGGCAGATCGACGTCGCGGGTAATACGTCGGCCGCGACGTCGATCAGCTTCACGCTCGACACGTCGGCGGCTGCACCCGGTGTTGCCCTGACCACCGACTCCGGCAGCAGCGCCTCCGACCACATCACCAATGTCGGCACGTTGAACCTCACCGGCATCGAAACCGGCGCCACCGTGCAGTACAGCGTCGACAACGGCGCGCACTGGAGCACCACCTTCAACGCCATCGAAGGCACGAACAACGTCCAGGTCCGCCAGATCGACGTGGCAGGCAACATCTCGAACGCGACCAGCTTCAATTTCACGCTCGACACGTCGGCCGCCGCCCCCGGCGTGGCCCTCACCACCGATTCCGGCAGCAGCGCGTCCGACCACATCACCAACGTCGGCACGTTGAACCTCACCGGCATCGAAACCGGCGCCACCGTGCAGTACAGCATCGACAACGGCGCGCACTGGAACACCAGCTTCAACGCCATCGAAGGCACGAATAACGTGCAGGTCCGGCAGGTCGACGTCGCGGGCAATACTTCGTCGGCGACGTCGTTCGGCTTCACGCTCGACACGTCGGCTGCCGCGCCGGGCGTGGCCCTCACCACCGACTCGGGCAGCAGCGCCTCCGACCACATCACCAACGTCGGCACGTTGAACCTGTCCGGTGTCGAATCCGGCGCCACCGTGCAATACAGCGTCGACAACGGTGCGCACTGGAGCACCAGCTTCGGCGCCCTGCAAGGTACGAACAACGTGCAGGTCCGCCAGATCGACGTCGCCGGCAACACCTCGTCGGCGACGTCCTTCAGCTTCACGCTCGACACATCGGCCGCGGCGCCCGGCGTGGCCCTGACCACCGATTCCGGCAGCAGCCCATCCGACCACATCACCAACGTCGGCACGCTGAACCTCACCGGCATCGAAACGGGCGCCACAGTGCAATACAGCGTCGACAACGGCGCGCACTGGAACACCACCTTCAACGCCATCGAAGGCACGAACAACGTCCAGGTCCGCCAGATCGACGTGGCAGGCAACATCTCGAACGCGACCAGCTTCAATTTCACGCTCGACACCACCGCCCCGTCCACGCTGTCGTGGCAATACAGCGGGAACACGCTCACAGCCAACACCGACACGTCGAACGTCTGGAAAGTGACGGTCCACGACAACACCACCAACGCCGACTACAGCGCAACGCAACAAAGCGCCGGTACCTGGGCCTTCACGCAACAGAGCCTCAACCTCAACAAGGACTCCCTCACCGTGACCGAGTGGGACACGGCAGGCAACACGCGATCCTCGACGCACACGGCGCCCGCCGGCGTCGCCGGATCCGAGATCAATCTGGCGCTGGCCGATCCGTCCGGCCATGCGTCCGACCTCGCGGTGACGATCGCCGGCATCCCGTCCGGCTGGACGCTGAACGCCGGCACCAACCTCGGCAACGGCGCATGGCTCGTCCCGACGAACGATCTCGGCGCACTCACCGTCACGCCGCCCGCGTCCTTCACGGGCGCCACGGTGCTCACCGTGACCGAAACCTGGACCGCCGCGGACGGCAGCCACCAGGCCGTCACGGTCGCCGACAACGTCGAAGCGTTCGCGGCCAACGCGCCGATCTTCGCGTGGTCCGGCGACGATCAGCTCACGGGATCCGCCGGCCACGACTTGTTCGTGTTCGCGCAGCCGATCGGCAACGACACGCTGCACAATCTCGACCTCGCCGCCGACAAGATCGACCTCGTCGGATTCACCGGCATCACGAGCTTCAGCGACGTCCAGGCCCACATGACGGACGACGCCAACGGCAACGCGGTGATTGCACTGGGCGACGGCGCGACCATCACGGTGGCGGGCGTTCACGCCACCGACCTCACCAGCGACAATTTCGTGTTCGACCAAGAGGCGGTCACGACCAACGCCGGCGTCATGACGGTCAACGACGGCGCGATGCTTCCCGTCGGCGGCACGATCGACAACACGGGCACGATCGCGCTCGGATCGACGGGCGACCTGACCCGGTTCGAGGTGCTGGTCAGGAGCGCGACGCTGGAAGGCGGCGGTCACGTGACGCTGTCTGACGACAGCCACAACGTCATCTTCGGCAGCACGCCGGACGCGACGCTCGTCAACGTCGACAACACGATCGCCGGGGCGGGCCAGCTCGGCGCCGGCCAGCTGACGCTCGTCAACGAAGGGACGATCGTCGCCAGCGGCGCCAACGCGCTCGTGATCGACACGGGCGCCCACGCCGTCGTCAATACGGGCACGCTCGAGGCAACCGGCAGCGGCGGCCTCGTGCTCGACAGCGCCGTAGCGAACACGGGCAACCTGTGGGCCAACAACGGCAACCTGACGATCCACGGCGACGTGACGGGCGCCGGCAGCGCGACGATCAGCGGCACCGCGACCCTGGAGTTCGGCGGCGCGTCCGCGGAAAACACGACGTTCGCCGACGGCGCCGCCGGTACGCTCAAGCTGGACCAGTCCGCCGGCTTCACCGGCACGGTCAGCGGCTTCGGCGCGGCCGATACGCTCGATCTCGCGGATGTCCTGTTCAACGACCACACGACGCTCAGCTTCACGGCCAACGACACCGGAACGGGCGGCACGCTGACCGTCAGCGACGGCGCCCACACGGCGCAGGTTGCGCTGCAGGGCAACCTGTCGGCCGGCGGCTTCCAGCTTTCGCACGATCAAGGCAGCGGCACCGTCGTCACTTACACCCCGCCGCCGCTGCCCCACGTCCAGGAGGTCTAGCCGGCCGGAACGCCCCGCGAGCGACGCGTGCACGCGCGATCGAATGCAGCACGCCGTCGCTCGCGGCGGCAGGTCCGACGCATCCTGCGCAGCGCACCGACGCGAATATCTTCACGGGAAATCCGTCGAATGGACTAAGCTGCCAGAAGGCGCAACGTGATTCCGGCGAGCTGCGCCGGCCGCATGATTCCGAGCATCGCGAAATATCCGATCGTGCCTGAGCCGTGCTGCTTGCTGGCAGCCGTCAGGCGACAGGCGACAGGAAACCGAGTCGATGAACCGAAACTACCCGCTGCTAGCCGTGCTCGCACTCGCGTCGGCGCTTGCCGCCGCCTCGTCGCTCGCCGCCGCGCAAAGTCTCCAGGAAGCAGTCGAGCAAGCGATCAGAACCAACCCCGAAGTCCGCGCCACCACGTATAACCGCGAAGCGGCCGATCAGGGCCTGAAGCAGGCGCGGGCCGGCTACTGGCCGCGCGTGGACGTCGACGCGTCGATCGGCAAGGAGCAGCGCGACGATGTGGAGACCCGCCTGCTCGGCCTGAACCGGACCACGTTCACGCATCGCAATGCCAACGTGACGTTGTCGCAGATGCTGTTCGACGGCTTCGCGGTCAGGAGCGAAGTGGCGCGTCAGCAGGCGCGCATCGACTCGTCCGCCAATCGCGTCGCCTCCACGTCCGAGGACGTGGCGCTGCGCGTGGTGGGCGCCTATCTCGAGGTGCTGCGCCGCCGGGAGACGACGGCCGCCGCCGAGGACAACCTCGAATCCCATCGCCGGATCCACGACCAGATCAAGCTGCGCAGCGACCGCGGCGTCGGGCGCCGCGCCGACCTTTACCAGGCGGAAAGCCGGCTGGCGCTGGCCCAGGACAACTTGCGCACCGAGCAAAGCAGCCTGAAGGATGCCGAAGTGGCTTACGCCCGTCTCGTAGGCTCGGCCCCGGATGCGCTCGTCAAGCCGGTGGCGCCGGAAGGCGCGCTGCCGCCGACCGAACGCCTCGCGCTGGACGCGGCGCTGGCGAACCACCCGTCGCTCGCCGGCGCCGAGGCGGACGTGGCCCAGGCACGCGCCCGGTACGACGGCGCCAAGGCCGCGCTGTGGCCGCGCCTCGACCTGGAGCTCAGCGCGAGCCACGACCGCGACGGCGTGCTCGGCCCGACCAACGACCGCCGCGTGATGCTGCGTCTTCGCTACAACCTGTTCCAAGGGGGCGCCGACAAGGCGCGCATCGGCGAAGCGCACGCGCAGATCCGCGAAGCGGAAGAGGAACGCAATCGCACGCGCCTCGAGATCCAGGAAAGCGTTTCGCATGCGTACAACGCGTACCTCACCGCGCGCGACCGGATGGTCGTGCTCAAGCAGTACGTCGATTCCAGTGCGGCGACGCGCGAAGCGTACATGCTGCAGTTCGGCATCGGACAGCGCTCGCTGCTCGATCTGCTCAATGCCGAGAACGAGTATTACAGCGCGCGCATCGATTACATCGGCGGCCAGTATGCGGAAGCCGCGAGCGCCTACCGGGTGTTCGCCGGCATGGGACAGTTGCTCGATACGCTGCACGTCGGGCGGCCGGCCGAGGCGTGGGGAGCCGGCAGCGCGCGGCCGGCGGTCGCCTTCAATCGCGGCGCCCAGGACACCGAGAAATGACACTCGCCCGGGCGGCGCGGCTGACTGGACCCGGCGCGCTCATGGGGGATGAACACGGGAAGCGCAATTTTCTACCATAAGCCTTGAAGTTATGAAATCTATTGTGCTTATGCTTAAGGTGCCATAAGCAGACCTACTGCTTGAAATCCCGAGAACGAAACGCCTGATCGAATTGCCAGGCTCGCTGCACCTCGTCGCTGTGCAGGTAGGTGGACGTCGTCGAGATCGAGGCGTGCCGCAGGTTGTCGCGCACCATGATCAGCTCAGCACCACGCGCCAGCGCGTGCGACGCGTGGGTGTGCCGCATCCAGTGCGGGCTCGCGCGGCGCAGCTTTTCGGCGGTCGCCGGCCGATCGTCCTGGATTGCATCGGCCACCAGCATGAAGAACCGTCGCAGCACGCGCCAGAGCCGTCTGGGTTCGATGCCCGCGCCATCCTCGTCAAGGCTCGCAACGAGCGGCGTCGCCGGGTCCCAGCGTGCGAGCGTGATCGGCAGCCCGCGCTGCACGAGATATTGATCCAGCGCGGTTCGAGCGAGTGACGGTAGCGCCATCTTGCCGAGCTTGCCATCCTTGCCAAGCACGTGCAGCCAGTGATCGCCGTGCTCGTCCCGGCGGATGTCGCCGAGCGTCGCGCCGACCAGCTCGCTCGCGCGCAGGCCGGTCGCATAGCCGAAGTCCAGCAGGAAGCGGAGGCGCTGCGCGGCCGGCAGGCTCCAGCCGTACGACCATTCGAGGCCCTCGGCAAGTGCGCGGATCAACAACCACTCGCCCTCGGAGAATCCCCGTGACCACGATGACGATGCGCGAGCTGGACCGATTCAAGGTCATTCAGGATGTATCCCATCGCCATAGACTGTTTGAAATTTTCATTCAAATTAATGCAATTGCACCTCCGAATATAATTGACTCCATAAGCGAGAAAAGCGTGACTGCGCCAGATATGCCGGCATCTCCGAATAGACGAAGAACGGAGTCAGCCCATAGCGTAAGCCCTGTCGATCACATTGCCGCAGAAAAGTCGGCCCCGCCTGTGTCGCCGCCTCCAGCACGCTGCGTAGCGGCATGCCCGCGGTCTCATTGAGCACGACGTGAAGAATCGGATAGAGTGCGTCACGCTCACGGCACTCGGTTTGGCGACATGCTTCGCAATGCGCCTCCCAGCCTTCGTCGGTGCGGTCGATCGGTGCTGGGACGGCCGCGCGGACGTGCGCGGAGACGACGTCATCGAGACATTTCCGATTGCCCTCCAGCACCGCGAGATTCTTACGCCGAAACGCATCTTCGATCAGCGCGCGTTCGGCGTCGTCGATTGTCCGGAAGCCCGCGTAATCTTTATCGCCCCAGGCTTCAGCGTAGTCCCAGTCATACAGTGACCGGATATCGTTCAGTCTCTGCCCTTCGACGACATAGCGCACGAGCGTCGGACACATGTCCATGACGAACAGCCTCTGATTCAACGCGTCCATGGTCCTTACCGGCATTCTGTCGACGAGGTACTCCAGCGACTCCGCGTTTGCGCGCCGGTGGACGCGCACCGCCCGGCTCGCCACGTCCGGTGCCGCGGCCCGGTCATTTAACGGTCCTGCCACGGTCAACAGTTTGTCCAGTGACCAGGTCGTCACGGCGGCATAACCCGGATGAAAAGCCACGATTGAAGCGCGATCGCCATAGCCAAATCGCGCGAGCACGTCGAGGTACTGTTCGAGCCGCTCCAAGGTGCGCACGCACGCATCAAGCGATTGATTCAATACTGGTTTATCCGGTGTTCAAGCGAAAGGCGATCCCGTTCGCGCGGCCGGGCATGCGTATTTCCGTCGACTCAAGTTGTCGGATTTGATCAAGAATCCGGCGCAGATTGCGCTTCCGGTTTCCACTAGACTTACTCGCATATAGGTAACGATCGGTAATACAGCAGCGAGACATGCGAACCCATCGTAAGCGCACGTCTGAATGAAACGATTGCCCGCGGACGTGTACCGCACGGCGTCGGCCCGATCGCCGGACGCATGAGCATGGGGTGAAAGTCGGTCTAATTATAAGTTATGCGAATGAAATGATATTGACGACACCCGGTGCCGATTGCGGTCGCCGGGCTCGATTGCGCGAGCGAGTCGCTTCGGGGAACGGTCCACGCGGCAGGACGCGGTGGGCGCGCCAAATCGCTAACGGGCGCGCGATGTTGGGGGGGCGTTGCCATGTGTCGATCACGGTGCCATGTGTCGATCACGGTCCCATGTGATCGGCGCGCGACAGCGATCGGAGTTATGCATACCGGTGCGTCGCGGGTGATGCGGGCACTTCGCCGTTCCGCGGGACTGGGTTGGGTAGAGGATCGAGAGGGATCTTCGATCGCATCGTCGCCGCATGAGCGTTCACGGCCACGAGCGATGCCAGTGCCGCGGCGGTGCATGTCGACGTTCGGCGATGTCGGATGCCACACACGATACGAACAACCAAGTACACGACCGATGACGATCAAGCTACGTGCGAACGCGACCACGAACAAGCCGGCGGCCATTGCCCTGGGGGCAGCGGTGGCATTTTCCCTGCCGGCTGGTGCGGCGGGCACGCCCGTGCTGACATCGCTCGGGCAGTCCGGCGGGCTATTGATTCCATACGGATTCACGCTGCCTGAAGGAACATTCGAGGGGCAATACAACAACTACATCGATCCACGGTTCGGGAAGCAGACGACGAGTTCGGACATCGTCTGGGGCGCGATCGGCCTGTTTCCGCACGTGGAGATATCCGGCGGTCTGGCGAACTATCCAGGCGACGTACGCACGACGGTGCCGGGCTACGACCACATCGTGCTTCGACATCTGATGGCGAACGCAAAGGTCTCGATTCCGAAGTTCTTCACATACCAGCCGGACATCGCGATCGGCATCAATGACGTTGGCGGGCAAACGCATTACTTCCGGTCCACCTACGGTGTCGTATCGCAAGTGCTCGGGCCCGCGACGCTGACGGTCGGCTACGGGCACGGCGACCGGCTCGACGGGGTGTTCGGCGGCGCCGAGCTTCGGCTGTGGCACACGGGCCTGTCGCTGCTGGCGGAGCACGATTCGAAAACGCCCTATGCGGGCATCCGCTTCCAATCGCCGCCGATCAAGTGGCTGGCCGACGCGAGCCTCGTGGGCACCGTGATGCGCTCGCTCAGGCATACGGACGGGATCGCGCCGCGCACGTCGTTCTCGATCGGCGTGCAGATTCCGCTCGGCCGGCGGTTCGATGCCGCGCGCTGCGGCGACGGCTTGTGTAGCGACGCGCCGGTTGTCGCGGCAGGCACATCGGCGCCGGACGACGTGCGCGCAGCGGACGACGACACGCTGCGACCTGCGGCCGCGCTCGCGCCGCTCAGCGCATTCACGCGGATCGAGCCTGCCACGCCTGCGGCGGCGGATGCGTCACGCGACGATCGAGTCATGCCGTCGCTTCACACGCCGCCGGATCTCGTTCGGACCGCCGCGCCGGCAGTCGACGCGGCGCCGGACCCGGCGGCGCTCGACAGGATCGTGCGCGCGCTGACGGACGCCGGACTCGAGCGCGTGCGCGCCGGCATGGCGGGCGCGGATCTCGTCGTCGAATATGAAAACCACCGCTACAACCAGAACGAGGCGGACGCGCTGGGCATCGCGCTCGGCGCGGCGGCGGAGTACGCGCCGAAAGGCGTCGAGACCGTGCGCATCGTAATCAAGAAGGCGAACGAGCCGGTGGGCGAGTTGAGCGTCGATCGGGCGGACTACGCGCGCTTCGTCGCGGGTGGCGCGTCGACCGCCGCCGGCGCGTCGCTGTCGATGCGCACGCGGCCGACGCACGATGCCGATTCGATTGCGTGGGTAGGCAACGCCCGCGCGCACGGGCTCGTACGGATCCAGGTCGCGCCGGTCACGCACTACCTCTACGGCACTGAGTACGGCAACTTCGACTACTCCGTGGGCGCGAAAATCCAGGGCTTCGTGCCGCTGTGGCGCGGCGCGGAACTGTATTCGAGCGTGATCGTGCCGATTGCGAACAGCAAGAACATGGACAACGGCCGCGTCTACGACCAATACCGCTTGCGCGGCGGGCTGTCGACCGTTGCGCTCGTGCAGAGCTTCTGGATTGCGCCGCGCGTTTTCAACGTGACCGCGCTCGGCAAGTTCGACCTCCAGTACCTGGGCGTCGAGAACGAGACGACCGCGTTCGTACCGGGCCGTCCCGACGTGGTGCGGCTGAAGCTCGCCTATCTGCATCACGAGCCGGGCAAGGATGCGCTGCCGGCGGAGAAGAACGCGCTGCTCACGTACCGGTGGGTCGAGCCCGCATGGAAGATGTGGATCGAGGCGGGCGTCGCGCGCTATGTCGGTGGCGACAAGGGCCCGCTGATCACGTTGACGCGCTGGTTCGACGACGTGTCGTTCAGCGTGCAGGGATGGCATAGCGGCCACGGCTCGTTCGTCGGCGCGTCGGTCAGTTTCCCGTTGACGCCGCGCCAGGGCATGAAGCCGGGGATCGTGCAGATCAACGGGCCCGAGCAGTTCTCGCTCAATTTCCGCACGCGTGTCGGATCGTCGAACTATCTCGCGCAAGACGGCGCCGAGAATCTCGACTTTGCCTACAACGCGCAACAGTTCCTGCTCAACCAGGGGCGCTTCAGCGCCGAGTACTTCGCGACGCAGCTTTACCGGATGCGCGATGCCTACAAGCGCTACGCGCATTCCGCCGGCGTGGCGCCGCCCGCGACGGAGGCGGCGCTGCCGGCTGACGGCGTGCAGCCGTCGGCCGCGCGCGAGGCAAGCATTCAATGATCGAGGGACCGGAGAGTCCTCGGGAAAATCGGGTTGATCTAACGGAGAAAATCAATGAAGACCATGAAGAAAGCGGCACTGAGGGCATTGCAAGTCGGCACGTTTGCGCTCGCGGGTACGCTCGCGGCCTGTGGCGGAGGTGACGACAGTCCGAGCACGACGCCTTCGAATGCGTCGTCGGCCACGATCAACGGCACGGCCGCGACCGGCGCAGCGATGGCGAACGCGGCGATCACGATCGTGTGCGCGACCGGCAACGGTTCGGGCACGGCCGACGCGAACGGCGCTTTCTCGGTCACGTTTGTGCTCGCGGGGCCGTGCGCGATCACCGGCACGAACGGGACGACCACGCTGCACTCGTTCGCGAGCGGCGGCGGCACGTTCAACGTGACGCCGTTGACCGAACTGCTGCTGACCTATCTGGCGGGGCAACTGGGCACGGACCTGAACGGGCTGCTGTCGGGCCTCGCGTCCAATCCGACGTATCAAAGCGCGTTGACGAACCCCGCTGTCGTTGCGGCTGCGGCGAATGGGGTTGCCCAGACCATCAAGAACGAAACCGGCGTCACGCTGTCGACGTCCGCGTTCCTGACGACGCCGTTCAAGCCAGGCCAGACCGGCCAGGATTCGGACCTCGAAGCGCTGAAATCGAAGGGTGCGCTGGGAGGAAACGGCCAGCCGTCTGCGACGTTGCTCGGCAAGGTGGGTGACGCCGGCAAGGCAGCTGGCAAGCCCACCGGCGGCACCGGCGGCAGCGGCAACCCGGCGTAACGGCGAGCGAAGCCGCGTGCGGCGCCGTGCGCGCGGATTCACACCCGGCGCGTTGCCCGCCACGCGGTTCGATGTCGAACGCGCGCGCCCGGGCAACCGTGCCTTGGCGGCTGATATGACGCCCCGTGTCAATCGGGTTCGTTTTTTCAGTTTTCGGAGGCACGTTGCCTGAATTTCCCGAGGGCGACGTAGCAGCAAATCTCGCCGGGCATGCCACCTGCCGACTTGTTCCGGCCAGCGAAGTGAGTTCGAGGGTGAAAGACGAAATGGCCTCAGCGCTCAAGAAAGGGCCTGAGCTTGTCTGCACGGCTGGGATGCATCAGCTTGCGCATCGCCTTGCTCTCGATCTGACGGATCCGCTCGCGGGTCACGTCGAACTGCTTGCCGACCTCTTCAAGCGTGTGATCGGAGTTTGTGTCGAGCCCGAATCGCATCCGCAGAACCTTGGCTTCGCGCGGCGACAACCCGGCGAGTGCCTCGTCGATCGCCGCGCGCATGTTCGCGTGAATCGCCGCCTCAGCCGGTGAACTCGCCGAGACATCCTCGATCATGTCGCCGAGTGTTGCATCGGCGTCGTCACCCACCGGGGTTTCGAGCGAGACAGGTTGCTTGGCGATCTTGAGGATACCGAGCACTTTCTCCTCGGACATCTCCATGCGCTTTGCCAGCACTGCGGGATGCGCTTCCTGCCCTGTCTGTTGCAAGATTTCGCGCGATATCCGATTCAGCTTGTTGATCGTCTCGATCATGTGGACCGGCACGCGAATGGTCCGCGCCTGATCGGCGAGCGCACGCGTGACAGCCTGCCGGACCCACCAAGTCGCGTAGGTCGAGAACTTCCAGCCGCGCCGGTATTCGAACTTGTCCACGGCCTTCATCAGGCCGATATTGCCCTCCTGGATCAAATCCAGGAACTGCATGCCGCGGTTCACGTATTTCTTGGCGATTGAAATGACAAGACGAAGGTTCGCTTCGATCATCTCGCGCTTGGCCTGCCGCATTTTCAGTTCCGCGGCACTCATCTGGCGGTTGATCTGCTTGAGCTGCTGGAGCGGCAACGAGACCCGGGACTCGATGTCGACGAGTTTCTGCTGCGCCGCCTGAATCGCCGGCTGATGCCGCTCGAGCGCCGCACCAAACTGCTGCGAGGTCGCCGCCGCTCGGGTCGTCCATTCAAGATCGGTCTCGTGGCCCGGGAACGAGTCGACAAACGCGTCGCGCGGCATGCCGCAACGGGCGACCGCAATCGCCAGGATACTGCGCTCGATCGCGCGAACCTCAGTCACTTGCCCATGGACAATTGCGCACAGGCGGTCGATGGTCTTGGCGGTAAAGCGGATCGGCGCGAGCTCACACTGGATCGCCGTGCGCACTTGCGCAGCGGCTGCGGAACGGGCACCGCCAGTGACAGGCACATCCGGCAACTGCTCGAACAGTGCACGCACGCGTGCGAAAATCGCAAGACTGTCGTTCGTGAGTTCTTCGAGGCGCGCCGCGTTCGCCTTCTCCGAATCCCCGGCATCCGTTTCGACGTCGTCTTCGTCCGAATCATCGTCGGCGGCGAGTGCTTCCGCATCCTCTTCTTGGGACTCCGGCGTCATTTCGCTTTCATCGGCGTCGACACTGATGCCATCGACCAGTTCGTCGATGCGGAGTTCGCCTGCCACGATGCGGTCGACATCGGCAAGAATCGTGGACACGATCGACGGACACGCGGCAATCGCTTGAATCATGTCCTGTAGACCATCTTCGATCCGTTTCGCGACCTCGATTTCACCGGCGCGGGTCAGCAGTTCGCTGGCCCCCATCTCACGCATGTACATCCGAACCGGATCCGTGGTGCGGCCGAATTCGGAATCGACGGTCGATAGCGCAGCTTCCGCCTCCTCGTCCGCCTGATCGTCGGATGCCACGGCCGGCGCAGCGTCGTTGAGCAGGAGCGCTTCGGCGTCCGGCGCTTGTTCGTACACGGCCACGCCCATGTCGCTGAACGTGCTGACGATGGTGTCCATCGCCGCCGTTTGAGCAAAGTTGTCGGGCAGGTGATCGTTGATGTCCGCGTGGGTGAGATAGCCGCGCTCGCGACCGAGCGCGATCAACGCGCGCATCTGGTGCTGGCGCTCCTCATTCTGGCGTGCCAGTGACGCGATGTCCGTCGGCGTCAGGGCCTGGGGCTTTCCCTTTGACACACGGCGGCCGGCTTTTGCCGTGGCTGTGATTTCAGGGGATGTGGAATCGTTCCGATCAGAAATTGCCAATACATGCTCCTCGACAGATGAGCCGACGATCGTCGCGAGCATGACGCCAGAACGGGTTGCCTGCCGGGATGCGAACGGAATCGTGATACGCAAAGATGGTCGAGGCCGGGACGCCTCGCTCGAAATCCGTATGCGCAGCTTGTGGGGGGCGTGAATGATACCGGAAAGTATTGTGCGGCACAACACGGGGCCCTTGGATTTCCATGCACTTTACCGGTGTAGCCCGCTCTAGCTGCGATTAAGGGGGTAGCAGTCGCCCCCCAACCGCCCCTGCACAGGAACGAGTTCGGCCACCTTGCCCCTGCAAGGATAAGCGGCCATACGTCGACGGCGAGGTTGAAATTGACGTTTAGAGAAAACTCATCTGCCGAGGATCCCGCTCCGGCATCTTGACCGACAGCACATCTTTCGCGGCTCTACGCATTCGTGCAATAAGCGGTACGCCGACACCGTCAATCGTGAGCCCGAAGCCATACGCTTCGATGTCGACTCGCTTAAGCTTCGGAATGGGTTCCCACATCGGCTTCCAACCGTGCGTCGCGGTACGAGCGAGCAACCGACGCTTCGAAGGTTGGTTAGCAGACCACCATCAAGCATTTATGATCGGCCAACTGGCGGTATGGCAAAAAGTCGCTCGTCCCACACGACCGGTTGTGGATCCGTCACGATGATCCGCGCGGTGTCAGGATGCGCCAGATTCACGAGCACGTTGAACTCTGCACGGACGACGACGGAAGGGACGATCAGGAGTGCTGTACGCGATTCTGCCATCCATTCGTCGCCGAACTGCCGTGCTGCCTGCAGTGCCGCCGCACCCCATCCTCTCGGCAACGTTTCTGCCGTATGGCGTTCGACGCTGACGTCGTCGGGAACGGTTGCTTCGACCCATCCGTGGGTTTTCGGCACCTTGCCGATGCGTGCATGCACGAGCACCTCGAGCATCGCACCCGCGAAGGTCGACGCCGCGTAGATGACAGGCCGGCCCGGACTATTAAAGCGGCCACCGACCAGCATCGCGCCGGTGCCGCTCCAGATCGTGTGTCGCGTGTCACCGATGCGAAACAACTTCATGCCGGTAGCCCGTAGAACAGTTTCCAGAGCAACTCTTCAACCCTGCGCGCACCGAGCTCGGTCAGCGCGACGTCGAGCGGCGCCCGTCCCTCAAGTTCAGGATGTGGCGTCGACAAAAATTCCCGCGCGTCCTCTTCGTCGTTCCAGACGTAGGTGGTCGTTGCAACGATCCGGGCCAGACGCTCCGTCTTCTCCGATTCGTCTTGCGTTAGTCGATCGCGGCGGCGCTTGTAGGTCGCTTCGGGGATGATGCGGGCGAGGAGCGCGCGCCGAGCATCGGCGCCTTGCGTCGCGTGTTCGACGCCCGCGCGCAGCGCGGACTTCGGCAGACCGCCGCGCACAAGCGCTTCCAGCTCCGCCAGCGTATGCGGGAGCGGCCGCAGCCCCATGACCGCAGCCACGGCTTCAGGGGTAACGAGTGACATGGCGACTCCCGTTCAGTATCATTTGATACCTCATTTTAGCGCAAATGATACCGCCCGCAAGGCGTTCTTGAAAGTTGAGACGCGGAGACGCCTCGCAAGCCGACTGTCGCACAACGTGGCCGATTTTGGTGGATCCTTGCGCAGCGTTAGAATAGCGCCCCTTCTCATGGGAGACGACAATGTCCTGGTTCGTTTATGAAGTGCCCGAATACCACGAAGACGCTGCGCGCATCGAACCCTTCAGCGAGCTGCGTAGCCGTGTGCTGAAAGCCGGTGGCCCGGCCATGGCTGACGACCTGGAAAGCGTTCGCGAGAACGCCGCAGCGACAGCGGACACGCCAGAGCGGCCCCTGCGGACGCCGGAGAATCCGCAGGTCTTTCCGATTCCCTACGCCGACTCCATGATCCTGGTCGGGTTCATCTTCGATCTGAAGCGAGAATTCCGGCAACTGGTCGTGTCGCCCGTGGAAATGCCCTGGTTGAACGACGCGTAAACGGTGGTGCGACCGGAAGCGCCCTCCTTCACCGCTGCTTACCACACAGGCTTCGCGAAGCCACCGAAAAGCGATTTCAATGCGCATCGGCCGCTGCGGGATGACCAGCATCTGGACACAGTGTTGACCTGGCGTGAAACACGTCGGGTATCGAAATCGCCGGCAGTGCTCCACGAGCGAGTGCTTTACTTGCTGGATGACACACCGGTAAACCGGAAGCTGATTCACCCCACCGGCTGCCGTCGCTCTTCCTTGCGCGCGTCGGATGCATGATGAAACTCCCGGGAAAGACTCGATGAGGGCGCACCGAAGATGCGCCGCCGGCACGACCGGGCGTGCGACGTGCTGCCCGACACGTTCATTCTCACGATTGCGGCGCGCACGGCGCTGACCGGTAGACGACGCATTCGAAATCCGCGGCCGCTTCCTTCGGGCCGCGGATGGCAGTTGAAAATCGGGCTCAGTGATGCTCGTACGGCTGCTCCGTATCGAGCGACGCGAGCGATTGCGCGGTCGTCTCTGCGGCGCCGCTCGGCCGTGCAGCCACCGATTGCGATGGCTGCGCGGCGATCTTCGCTTCCGCGGCCTGGATGTCGGCGGGATAGTAAGGATCGCTACCGACCGGCTTATAGCCGGCCTTCTCGACCCGCACGAGATCGGCGCGCACGTCGGCCCGCGTGACCGCATGGTCGGTGGTTTGCGCAAATGCGAAGATCGGTGCGCTCAGCGCACAGGACAGCAGGACCGCACGAATCGGGTTGTTCATGATGTTCACCTCTCAAGATGGCATGTTCGCGTCCGCAGATCAGGCCGGACATCCGCTCCGCATCGATGTGATGAAGAGTTGTGTCCATTCTGCGATTCGCGCGCTTTCCGGAAGGTGAGGCTTCGATTACGGTCTTGTCATCTGATCGCGGCCGCATGTCGGTCACGGGCCGGCCCGTCCGGTCGGACACTGCGCACCTGCGCGCCAGCACAGATAACGGTTTCGTAATCCTCGGGTCAGGGTCGGGTCAACGCCGCGCCGGCAGACTGCACGCTCGCCGCATCGCACGCGGCATCCATGCCCTGCTTCGAGGAGCACCATCATGTGGATCGTCCGGCTGGCGTTACGCAGGCCCTACACGTTCGTCGTACTCGCACTGCTGATCTTCATCGCGGGACCGCTTGCGCTGCTGCGCACGCCGACCGACATCTTCCCGAGCATCGACATTCCGGTCGTCAGCATCGTCTGGTCATACAACGGCTTCTCCGCGGAGGACATGGCCAAGCGGATCACGTCGAACTACGAGCGCGCGCTCACGTCCGACGTCGACGACATCGAGCACATCGAGTCGCAGTCGCTGAACGGCGTGTCGGTCGTGAAGATCTTCTTCCACCCGGGCGCCGACATCAATCGCGCGATCGCGGAAGCCGCGAGCAATGCCGCGTCGATCCTGCGCATCCTGCCGCCCGGCACGTTGCCGCCGAACATCATCACGTACAACGCGTCGACGGTGCCGATCCTGCAGCTCGGGCTGTCGAGCGACACGCTCGCCGAGCAGCAGCTGTACGACCTCGGCAACAGTTTCATCCGCACGCAGCTCGCGACCGTCCAGGGCGCGGCGGTGCCGCTGCCGTTCGGCGGCAAGATCCGCCAGATCGTCGTCGACCTCGATACGCGCGCGCTGCAGGCGAAGGGGCTCGCGCCGATCGACGTCGTGAACGCGATCAACGCACAGAACCTGATCCTGCCCGGCGGCACCGCGAAGATCGGCACGCACGAATACAACGTGCAGATGAACGGCAGCACGCAGACGGTCGCCGCGCTGAACGATCTGCCGGTGAAGACGATCGGCGGCAATGTCGTGTACGTGCGCGACGTCGCGCACGTTCGCGACGGCTACGCACCGCAGACCAACATCGTGCGGGTGGACGGCAAGCGCGCGGCGCTGCTGACGGTCGAGAAGACCGGCAGCGCGTCGACGCTGACGATCATCGATCAGGTGAAGGCGATGCTGCCGAAGATCGCGGCCGGGCTGCCGAAGGCGCTGCACATTTCGCCGCTCGACGATCAGTCGGTGTTCGTGAAGGCGGCGGTCCAGGGCGTCGTGCGCGAGGCGCTGATCGCCGCGTGCCTGACCGCGCTGATGATCCTGCTGTTCCTCGGCAGCTGGCGCGCGACGCTGATCATCGCGATCACGATCCCGCTCGCGGTGCTCACGTCGCTGCTCGCGTTGTCCGCGCTCGGCCAGACCATCAACATCATGACGCTCGGCGGACTCGCGCTCGCGGTCGGGATCCTCGTCGACGACGCGACCGTCGCGATCGAGAACATCACGCATCATCTCGAGCTCGGCGCGCCGCTCGAGGACGCGATCCTGACCGGCTCGGGAGAAATCGCGGTGCCGACCTTCGTGTCGACGCTGTCGATCTGCATCGTGTTCGTGCCGATGTTCCTGCTCACGGGCGTCGCGCGCTATCTGTTCGTGCCGCTGGCCGAGGCCGTGATCTTCGCGATGATCGCGTCGTACTTCTTCTCGCGCACGCTGGTGCCGACTCTCGCGATGGCGCTGATGCGCGCAAAAGGAAACGGCCGGCCGCCGCGCGGCGTATTCGCGCCGCTCGTGCATTTGGCGCGTTTCCAGGCTGCGTTCGAGCATCGCTTCGAGGCCGTGCGGCTGCGCTATCGCGCGCTGCTCTCGGCGGCGATCGCGCGGCGTCGCCGCTTCGCGGCCGCGTTCCTGCTCGCATGCGTCGCGTCGACGGGCCTCTACGCGTTCGCCGGGCAGGACTTCTTCCCGTCGGTCGACACCGGCGAGATCCGCCTGCATCTGCGCGCACCGACCGGCACGCGGATCGAGGAAACCGCGCAGCTGACCGACGAGGTCGAAGCGAAGATCCGCAGCGTGATTCCGGCGGGCGAACTCGCTGGCGTGCTCGACAACATCGGCGTGCCGGTGAGCGGGATCAACCTCACGTACGATTCATCGGATCCGATCGGCACCGAGGACGCCGACGTGCTGGTGACGCTGAAGCCGAACCACGCGTCGACCGCCGCATACGTCGCCAGGCTGCGCAACGTGCTCGCGCAGTCGTTCCCCGGCGTGACGTTCGCGTTCCTGCCGGCCGACATCGTCAGCCAGATCCTCAATTTCGGGCTGCCCGCGCCGATCGACATCCAGATCGTCGGCAACAAGCTCGACCAGAACCGCGCAGTCGCGAATACGCTGCTCGCGAAGCTGCGCGGCGTGCGCGGGCTCGTCGACGCGCGCATCCAGCAACCCGGCGACGAACCGGCAATCGACGTGAACGTCGACCGCACGAAGGCGATCCAGGCCGGCCTCGAACAGCGCGACGTCGCGCAAAATCTGCTGATCGCGCTGTCCGGCAGTTCGCAGACGACGCCGAACTTTTGGCTCGATCCGCGCAACGGCGTCAGCTACCCGGTGCTCGTGCAGACGCCGCAATACACGGTGAATTCGCTGCAGTCGCTCGCGAACGTGCCGCTGCCGGCCGGCACCGCGCGCCCGCCGCAGACGCCGGCTGGCGGCCCGGCCGCGGGTGCGCCCGCGCAGAACCTGCTCGGCGCGCTCGGCACGTTCTCGCGCTCGACGCAGCAGGCCGTGGTGTCGCACTACAACGTGCAGCCGGTGCTCGATATCTTCGCGTCGGTGCAGGGGCGCGATCTCGGCGGCGTCACGGCCGACGTGACGAAGCTCGTCGACGCCGCGCGCGCGCAGCTGCCGCCCGGCTCGTCGATCGTGCTGCGCGGCCAGGTGCAGGCGATGCACGAGTCGTTTGCGGGCCTGCTCGGCGGCCTCGCACTCGCGATCTCGCTGGTCTACCTGCTGATGGTCGTGAACTTCCAGTCGTGGCTCGATCCGCTCGTGATCGTAGGCGGCCTGCCGGCATCGCTCGCCGGGATCGCGTGGATGCTGTTCGTCACGCGCACCACGCTGTCGGTGCCCGCGCTGACCGGCACGATCCTGTGCATCGGCATCGCGACCGCGAACAGCATTCTCGTCGTGAACGCGGCGCGCGAGCTGCTCGCGGGCGGCGCGTCGCCGTGGCAGGCGGCGCTCGACGCCGGCTTCAGCCGCTTCCGGCCCGTCGTGATGACCGCGCTCGCGATGCTGATCGGCATGTTGCCGATGGCGCTCGGCCTCGGCGACGGCGGCGAGCAGAACGCGCCGCTCGGCCGCGCGGTGATCGGCGGCCTCGCGTTCGGCACGTTCTCGACGCTGCTGTTCGTCCCGGTGCTGTTCGGCTTCGTCCACGCATGGCTCGCGCGGCGCCGCGACGCCTCGGCCGCGCGGCGCACGCAGCACGCGCCCGACACGCCGGCGCTGCGCTGAGCTCGGACGGCCGCCCCTTCTCATCATCCTTCGATTCGCCCGACCCCGGACCCATCATGAACGACTCGATCGAACCCGTCGCCCCGCCGCCCGCCGCCGAAGCGGCCACCGCGGCCACCGCCGTGCCGTCCGCCGCGCGCGGCGCCGCGCCCGACACCCCGCCGGCCCGTCACGGCCGCAAGCTGGCCGTGCCGCTCGCGGCCGTCGCGCTCGCCGCCGCCCTGCTCGCGCTCGGCATCGTGCCGCGTATCGACGCACGCGCCGCACAGCGTGCACAGGTGGCCGAGCAACAGGCGCTACCGGTGTCGGTCATCGTGCCCGGCGCGGCGCCGGCCGACCAGACGCTGACGTTGCCCGGTTCGGTGGCGCCCTATGCAGACGCGTCGATCTACGCGCGCACGAGCGGCTACATCGCGCACTGGAGCGTCGATCTCGGCACGCACGTGAAGGCCGGCCAGACGCTCGCGCAGATCTCGGCGCCCGATCTCGACGCGCAGTTGCGCCAGGCGCGCGCCGACGAAGCGAGCGCGCAGGCGAACTACGACTATGCGAAATCGACCGCGCAGCGCTGGCAGGACATGCTGAAAACGCAATCGGTGTCGCAGCAGGACACCGACACGAAGGTCGCCGACATGAACGCGAAACGCGCGATGCTCGCGTCCGCGCAGGCGAACGTCGCGCACCTTGCCGAACTCGTGTCGTACGAGTCCGTCACCGCGCCGTTCGACGGCGTGATCACCGCGCGCAGCGTCGACGTCGGCACGCTGGTCACCGCGGGCGGCACGCCGGGCAGCCCGGGCCTGTCCGGGGAACTGTTCCATCTCGAACAGACGGACACGCTGCGCGTGTTCGTCGACGTGCCGCAGGACAGCGCGACCGGCGTATCGACCGGCACGCCGGTCTACCTGACGACACCGCAGTATCCGGGGCGGCGCTTTGCCGCGCGTGTCGCGCGCAGCGCGGGCGCGATCGATCCCGTCACGCGCACGCTGCGCGTCGAGATCGACGTCGACAACCGCGACGGCGCGCTGATGCCCGGTGCGTACGCGCAGGCGCATCTCGTCGTGGCGAGCGCGGCGCCGGCGCTCGACCTGCCGGTCAGTGCGCTGTTGTTCCGCCCGAACGGCGTGACGGTCGCCACCGTCGGTACGAACGGGCGAACCGCGCTGAAGACCGTGCAGATCGGGCGCGATTTCGGCACGCGCGTGGAGATCGTCGCGGGGCTCGCGGCGACCGATCGCGTGATCGACAACCCGGGCGATGCGATCACGGCCGGCGAAGCCGTGAAGATCGTGTCGACCGTGCGCGCCGCGGCTCCGGTGGCCGCTTCGTCCGCGCAGGCCGCGCAGGCCGCGCAGGCCGCGCAAACAGGGGCGGCGGCCATTGCCAGCGACGTGCCGCCGCTGCGCGCGGCCGGCACCGCGCCGGCCGCGTCGACGCCCGCTCCTGCGCCCGCCCGCGGCTGACCCATCGACGACGACTCACGAGATACCTGCCATGCGCCTTCCTCACCCGCTCCCGTTCGCCCGCCACGCCGTCGCGCTCGGCGCCGCCGCGGCATTGGCCACGTTGACCGCGTGCTCGACGTTGCCACCCTATTCACCGCCCGCCGTCGCGGTACCCGCGCACTACGCGGGCGCACCGGCCGCGCAGGCCGGCTGGCACGTCGCGATGCCGGCCGATGCGGCCGCGCGCGGTGCATGGTGGACCGTGTTCGGCGACGCCGACCTGAACGCGCTCGAAGCGCGCGTCGACGTGTCGAACCAGACGGTGAAAAAAGCCGTCGCCGATCTGCAACAGGCACGCGCGATGGTCGACTACCAGCACGCCGGGTTCCTGCCGACGATCACGGCGGGTGTCGCGCAGAGCCGCGCGCGCGTGTCGCAGAACCGGCTCGGCTCGTCGCTCGCCGGCAAGACGACGCCCGACTACCAGGCCGGCGTCGCCGCGAGCTGGGAACCCGACGTGTTCGGCCGCGTGCGCGACGCGGTGACGGGCGCGCAGGCGAACGCCGCGGCGAGCACGGCCGACCTGCAGGCCGTGAAGCTGTCGGTCACGGCGGAACTCGCGACCGATTATTTCGCGCTACGCTCGCTCGACACGCAAAAGCAGTTGCTCGATGACACGGTGCGTGCATACGCGGACGCGCTGACGCTGCTCAAGCAGCAGCTCGCGGCCGGTGCGATCGATGCGTCGGCGGTCGCGCAAGCCGAGACGCAACTCGAATCGACGCGCACGCAGGACACCGACATCGACGCGTCGCGTGCGCAGTTGCAGCACGCGATCGCGACGCTCGTCGGCGAAAGCGCGTCGACGTTCGCGCTGCCGCCGCGCGTGCAGGCGTTCCACGTGCCGGCCATTCCGGCCGGCGTGCCGTCGGAACTGCTCGAACGGCGGCCCGACATCGCGGCCGCCGAGCGCCGTGTGGCGGCCGCGAACGCACAGATCGGCGAGGCGCGCGCCGCGTTCTTTCCCGATCTCGTGCTGTCGGCAAGCGCCGGCCTCGAGAGTTCGTTCTTCGCGCCGTGGCTTGCCGCGCCGAGCCTGTTCTGGTCGCTCGGCCCGCAACTGGCCGGCACGCTGTTCGACGGCGGTCGCCGCAGCGCATCGCTGCGCGGCGCGCATGCGCAGTACGACGGCGCGGTCGCAGATTACCGGCAGACCGTACTCGTCGCGTTCCAGCAGGTCGAGGATCAGTTGTCGACGATCGATGCGCTCGCGTCCGAAGCCGGCAGCCAGCAGCGCGCGACCGACGCGGCCGACCTGTCGCTGCGGCTGACGACGAATCGCTTCAACGCGGGCGCCGTCAGCTATCTGGACGTGGTGACCGCGCAGACGATCGCGCTGACGAACCAGCGCACGGCCGATCAGATCGACGCGCGCCGGATGGAGGCCGCGGTCGGGTTGTTGAAGGCGCTGGGCGGCGGCTGGCAGGCGAGCCCGGGCGCGGACGCGGACGCGGAATCGAAAACCGGCACGCACGAACGCCCGGTCGCCGCGTTACCCGATCCCGTCGTCACGCAGCCGACGGCCGGTTGAACGTGAGCACGAAGCGCGTGCCGCGCGCGTCGCTTTCGACCTGCGCGGTGCCGCCGTGCAGTTCCATCACCGAGCGCACGATCGCCAGGCCCAGCCCGGCCGTGCCGCCCGGCACCCCGCCGCTGCGGGCGGGATCGCCGCGCACGAACCGGTCGAAGATCCGCGGCAGCAGCGCGGAATCGATCGGCTCGCCCGGATTCGCGACGACGACGCGCACCGCGTCGGCGGCGTCATCGACACTCAGCGTAATGACGCCGCCGGCGGGCGTGTAACGCAGCGCGTTCGCGAGCAGGTTGCCGACGGCGCGACGAAACAGCTCGACGTCGGCGGTCAGTTGCCCCCGCCCTTCGACGCGCAACGTCGAGCCCGCTTCGTCCGCGAGCCCCTCGAAATACTCCGCGATGCGCTCGAGTTCGTCGTGCACGTCGAACGCGCGCTGCCGCGTGACGAAGCTCGGATGCTCGGCGCGCGCGAGAAACAGCACGTTCTCGATCATCCGCGCGAGACGATCGTATTCCTCGAGATTCGATTCGAGCAGCGCCTGGTACTCGTCGGCCGCACGCGGCCGCGCGAGCGCGACTTCAGTGGCGCCGCGCATGTTGTTCAATGGCGTGCGCAGGTCGTGCGCGAGATCGGCGCTGAATTGCGACAGATGCGCGAACGCCTGCTGCAGGCGGCCGAGCATCGCATTCTGGGCATCGACGAGCGCGCGCAGCTCGCTCGGTGCACGCGACGCGTCGAGCCGTGTATCGAGCTTGTCGACGGTGATCCGGCCGGTGTTGTCGACGATCTCGCGCAGCGGCGCGAGCGCCGTGCGGATCAGCCAGTAACCGAGCAGCAGCGCGAACAGCGCGCCGAGCCCGCCGGCGATCTCGAGCCGGTCGCGGTAGCCGTCGAGCAGGTCGGCGCGGTCGTGCATGTTGCGCGCGATCGCGATGCGGATCGGCGTGCGGTCGCCGAGCGCGGCCTCGATCACGACGCCACGCATCGGCGTGCCGTTGTCGGCCGTCCGCGTGACCAGCCGGTCGGCCGTGATCCGCTCGTCCGCCGGAACCGGCGCCGCATGCGGCACGAACAACTGCGCGTCGGCCAGCGGAATCGACGCGGCGGCAGGCGCATCGTCGAGCGCGGCGAGCCGCACGTTGTGGCGCGCGAGCACGTCGCCGCGCGCATCGACGGCGGCCATCGACAGCGCCTCGTTGCCGAGCACCTGGCTCGTCAACCGCTCGGCATGCGTGCGGACTGCATCGAGCGACTCGAGCTCGCCCGCGAGCCGGCGCGTGTGGCGCGCAGCCAGCACGATGTCGAGGTCGTCCTGCGTGTTCACCTGCCGTTCGAGTCCCGCATATACGTATGCGCCGACCAGCGCGAACGCGGCGAGCGTGGTCGCGGCGAACGCGAGCGCGAGCGTCGCGGCGAGCGAGCGCGGCCGCGTCATGCGTCGTCCTTCGGTTCGAGCACATAGCCGACGCCGCGCACGGTATGGATCAGCTTGACCGGAAACGCGTCGTCGATCTTCGCGCGCAGGCGCCGGATCGCGACCTCGACGACGTTGGTGTCGCTGTCGAAATTCATGTCCCATACGTACGATGCGATCTGCGTGCGGCTCAGCACCTCGCCCTGCCGGCGCGCGAGCAGCTGCAGCAGCGAGAATTCGCGCGGCGTGAGGTCGATGCGCGTGGCGCCGCGCTTCACGCGGCGGCGCACCACGTCGATTTCCAGATCGCCGACCGCCAGGTGTTCGGTCTCGCGCGGCGGCCCGCGACGCGCGAGCGTGCGGATGCGGGCAAGCAGCTCGACGAACGCGAACGGCTTCACGAGGTAGTCGTCGGCGCCGAGTTCGAGGCCGTGCACACGATCCTGCACGTCGTCGCGCGCGGTCAGGAACAGCACCGGCGTCGTATGCGTGTCGCGCAGCCGCTTGAGCACGCCCCAGCCGTCGAGCACGGGCAGCATCACGTCGAGCACGATCACGTCGTAACGCTCTTCCTGCGCGAGCGTCAGCCCTTCGCCGCCGTCCTTCGCGAGATCGACGCTGAAGCCCGATTCCTCGAGCCCCTTCTTCAGGTATGCGCCGGTCTTCGGTTCGTCTTCGACTATCAGGATACGCATGGCCGGCTCCGTCGCTTTCGTGATGACATCCGGCGATGTTACCGGCAAACGGCGACAAGGGATCGCTGCGTGCGGGCGCAAACGCCTTTGATTACAAAACGGTAATCGGGCGGTCAGCGTAGCGTGCGGTTGCGAAGCCGTGCACGGCGGAGTGGGTAACCTGCATAAACCCTCCGCCACATCGCCATTCCAGCCGCTAGAGCGTCGCCTTCCTCTGCGTAAATCCAAGGACCAGATAACGGTATGAGAATTTCTTGGTTCTTGGATGCGTTCCACATCCCGAAAATACGAGCTCCCGACAACCGGGCGCGCGATGCGCCGCCCCGCGTCGCTCAAACAACGTTCCTCTTTCCCATGTTCAGCAGATCGTTTCGCACCACGTCGGGCCACGCGCTGTGCGTCGCCGCCCTCCTTTCCGTTTTTTCCGGCGTCGCCCGCGCGGACAGCACGCTCGATCGCATCCATCAACGTCACACGATCACGATCGGCGTGATCCTGTCGGGCCCGCCGTTCGGCTCGCTCGATCCCGCGACGCAAAAGCCGGTCGGCTTCAACGTCGATCTGGCGAACGACGTCGCGAAACGACTCGGCGTCGACGTCGAGCTGACACCGGTTCAGCCGTCGAACCGCGTGCAGTTCCTGCAGCAGGGCAAGGTCGACGCGCTGATCGCCAACATGGAGCTGACGACGGAACGCGCGGAGATACTGTCGTATGCGCCGACGCCGTTCGAATCCATCGGCGGCGCGCTGATCGCGCGCAAGGACAGCGGCATCAAGTCCTGGGCCGACTTGCGCGGCAAGCCGGTCTGCGTGTCGCAAGGCAGCAACTACACGAAGCCGCTCGCGACGGAATACGGCGCGCAGGTGAAGGCCTTCCGCGGCCAGCCGGAATCGCTGCTCGCACTTCGCGGCAACAACTGCGTGGCCGCCGTGCACGTCGCGCCGACGTTGCGCATGCTCGTCGCGCGCAACCCCGACTGGAAGGACTATACGACGCCGCTGTCGACCGACCTGATTCCGTCGCCGGCGGTGATCTGGGTCCGCAAGGGCGAGACCGACACGCAGGGCGCGCTCGACCGGATCGTTCAGGATTGGCACCGCAGCGGCTGGCTGCTCGACGTCGAGCGCAAGAACGGCATGAAGCCGTCGCAAGCCGTGCTCGACCTGCACGCGAAGCTCAAGGCGCAGCGCACATGACGGTGGCCGCCGCCGTCGATGCGCTCCGCAAGTTCGGCCTCGATTACAGCTTCGTGCTCGCCCCGGACGAACGCGCGTCGTTCGTGCACGGGATGGGCGTGACGCTCGAACTGTCGATCGCGACCGCGGTCGGCAGCCTCGCCTGCGGCGTCGTGCTCGCCGCGTTGCTGGTGTCGCAGAGCGCGACGCTCGCGCGCCCCGCGCGCGCATTCGTCGAGGTCACCCGCAACACGCCGACGCTCGTGCAATTGTTCTGCGCGTTCCTCGTCGTCAACATGCTGATCAGCGCCGCACTGCGCAATTTGGGCGGCAATCCGCTGACGCCGTTCATCTGGAGCGTGATCGTGATCTCGCTGCACAAGGGCGCGTTCCATGCGGAAGCGCTGCGCGCCGGCCTCGAAGCGGTACCGCGCGCAACGCTCGAGGCCGCACAGTCGCTCGGCTACAGCCGCCGCCAGCGGCTCTGGCACGTGCAGCTGCCGCTCGCGATACGCTTCGCGCTGCCCGCGCTCGTCAACAACCTGGTCGATCTCGTGAAGATGACGACGGTCGCCTCGGCGATCGCCGTCGGCGACGTCACCTATGCGTCGATCATGATCTGGACGCAGCGCGACAACGTGCTCGAGTTGATGATCCTGATCCTGCTCTTCTTCGGCGCGCTCACGTTCACGGTCAACCTCGCGGGACGTTGGCTGGAACACCGCCTGAGGATACCCGGCTATGGCCATTGACATGCACGCGCAGCCCGCGCGCCTCGTGCGATGGCGCGCCGTCGCGGCAACCCTGGCCGCGCTGGCCGTCGTCGCGCTGGCCGTCGCGGGCCGCCGTCACCCGACCCTCGTCGCGCTCGCCACATGGCTGCCGGCGCTCGGCAAGGCGATGCTGGTCAACATCGGCATCAGCGCGATCGCGATCGCGATCGGCACGCTCGCCGGCCTCGTACTCGGCCCGCTGACGCTGTCGCGGCTCGGCATCGCGCGCGTGCTGGCGCGCGCGTACGTGCAGTTGTTCCGCAACGCGCCGCTGCTCGTGCTGATCTATTTTTCGACCTACGTGTTCCCGTTCGAAATCAGGTTCGGCCATGCGTCGCTGCCGTTTCCGGACTGGTTCAAGGTAACGCTCGGCCTCGCGCTGCCCGCGAGCGCGAACTTCGCGGAAATCTTCCGCGGCGCGATCCAGTCGATTCCGCACGCGCAGTGGGACGCCGCGCGCTCGCTCGCGTTCAGCCGCGCGCAAGTGTTCCGCTGGATCATCCTGCCGCAATGCGTACGCCGCATGCTGCCGCCGTGGATGAACCTGTATGCGAGCATCGCGATGGCCACCGCGCTCGCGTCGCTGGTCGGCGTGCACGACCTGCTCGACACCGCGCAGGTCGCGAGCAACACCGTCGCGCGAGCCGACTTCACCGTCGTCGTCTATTTCACGGTACTCGGCCTGTTTTTCGCGTACTGCTACCCGATCGCCCGTTTCACCCGCCTTCTCGAAAGACGTCATGCATTCCACTGAAACTCCGCGCGGCGCGGACGAGCCGCTCGTCCGCCTGCGCGACGTGCACCTGTCCTACGGCTCGACGCCCGTGCTGCGCGGCATCGATCTCGACGTGCACCGCGGCCAGGCCGTGTCCATCATAGGCCCGTCAGGCTCCGGCAAATCGACGATCCTGCGTTGCATCACCGGGCTGTTGCGGCCGCAGCGCGGCCTGATCGAGGTCGACGGCACGCGCGTCGACCTGCTCGCATCGGAGCGCGACGAAATCGCGCTGCGCAAGCGGGTCGGCTTCGTGTTCCAGCAATACAACCTGTTTCCGCACCTGAGCGTGCTCGACAACCTCGTCGTCGCCCCGGTCCGGATTCTCGGCCGCGATCGCAACGATGCGGTGCGCACCGCACACGCGCTGCTCGAACGCGTGCGTCTCGCGGACAAGGCGCACGCCTACCCCGGCGAGTTGTCGGGCGGCCAGCAGCAGCGCGTCGCGATCGCCCGCGCGCTCGCGATGCAGCCCGACCTGATCCTGTTCGACGAAGTGACGTCCGCGCTCGATCCGGAAACCGTCGGCGACGTGCTGTCGGTGATTCGCGATCTCGTGCGCGACGGCATGACCTGCGTGCTCGTCACGCACGAGATGCGCTTCGCAGAGGAAATCAGCGACGTCGTCTATTTCACCGAGGCGGGCGTGATCGTCGAGCACGGGTCGGCCGCGCAGCTGTTCCGCGCGCCGCAAAGCACGCGCACGCGGGCCTTCCTCGCGCATGCGCTCGGCCCAGCCGGCAGCCCGCACGCAAGCCGCGACAGCGCGCCGGTCGCACTCGACCTGACGCGCTTCGCGGTCTGATTCAGCGCGCTGCGTAGCGGCTCGGCGGGCGCGCGAGCCCGAGATGGTCGCGCAGCGTCGTGCCCTCGTATTCGGTGCGGAACAGGCCGCGCCGTTGCAGTTCCGGCACGACCTGCCCGACGAATTCGTCGAGTCCGCCCGGGAAATACGGCGGCATGATGTTGAAGCCGTCCGCGGCGCCGCCGTCGAACCATTCCTCGAGCGCGTCGGCGACCTGCGTCGGCGTGCCCCACACGATCCGGTGCCCGCGCGCGCCGGCGACGAGATAGTAGAGTTCGCGCAGCGTGAGGTTCTCGCGGCGCGCGAGATCGGTAAGCAGCTTCGCGCGGCTCTTCAGCTGATCGGATTCGGGCAGGTCGGGCAGCGGGCCGTCGAGCGGATACTTCGACACGTCGTGGCCGAGACGGTCGGACAGCAGCGTCAGCGCGCCCGACGTATCCGTCCATTGCTGGAGCTGCGCATACTTGTCCTTGGCCTCCTGCTCGGTGCGGCCGATCACCGGAAATACGCCCGGCATCACGGCAAGCGCGTCCTCGGCGCGGCCGTATGCCGCGAGCCGACCCTTCAGGTCGCGATAGAAGGCCTGCGCTTCCTCGAGCGTCTGCTGCGCGGTGAACACGACTTCCGCGGTGCGCGCGGCAAGCTCCTGGCCGGGGCCCGACGAGCCGGCCTGAATCACGACCGGATGGCCCTGCGGCGGGCGCGACGCGTTGAGCGGCCCCTTCACGTTGAAGAAGCGCCCGGCGTGATCGAGCGTGTGCACCTTCGCCGGGTCGAAATACACGCCGCGCGCCTTGTCCCTGACGAGCGCGTCGTCGTCCCAGCTGTCCCACAGCCCCTTCACGACATCGACGAATTCGCCGGCCATCTCGTAGCGCTGCGCGTGATCCGGATGATTGCCGCGCGTGAAATTCGCGGCGGTACGGTCATACGAAGTCGTCACGACGTTCCATGCCGCGCGCCCGCCGCTCAGGTGGTCGAGCGATGCGAACACGCGCGCGATATGGTAAGGCTCGCTGTACGTCGTCGACGCGGTCGCCGCAAGGCCGATGTGCCGCGTATGCATCGCGAGCGCCGACAGCAGGCTCAGCGGCTCGAAGCGCATCGCCATCGACGGATGCGCGTCGGGGCCGCTCGTCAAGCCGTCGGCCAGGAAGACCATGTCGAACTTCGCGCGCTCGGCGGTCTGCACGACGCGGCGCAGCAGATCGAAGTTCTCGCTGCCGGATTCGGCATCGGGGTGGCGCCAGCCGGCGACGTGGTGTCCTGCGCCCTGGAGGAACAACCCGAGGCGCATCTGGCGGCGGGAAGGGGTGCTGCGTTCGGTGCTCATGATTGAAGCGACGTAAAGGTGTGGAAAAGTCGGGCAAGATCGGCCGTGCTGCGCATCGTATCGATCAGTTCCGGGACGAACGCGAGTGCGGGATCGTGGGCGGTCGCGTCCGCGAACTTCGCGGCAAGGTCGTCGGCGCCGACGAGGCGTTCGGTGCGTTGCCGCAGCGTGTCGCCGTTGCGCAGCGCAATCTCGACGACCGAGAAACGCGTCGCGGGATCGGTCGACGCGCGCGGCGCCGCGGCATCGTGGCGCCGCGTCACGCGTGCGGCGAGCGCGCTCAGGTCGTCACGCACGGGCACGTCGGCGAACGTCGCGACGCCGGGCGGCCCGTCCGTCAGTGCGGCCGCCACCGCGTATTCCACGCTGAAGCGCGCTTCGAGGCCGGTGGCCGGCAGTCGGTCCGACAGCGGCGTGTCGCCGCCCGGCGGGAACGTGACCACGATGCCCTCGATGTCCGCCGGCGCGATGCGGTGGCGCTCGCGCAGATCGAGCGCGGCCTGCACGGCGTAATGGGTTGCCGTGCAGCACGGCCACGGCTTGAAGTACAGGCCGGGCGACACGATCTGCCACGGCGCGCCCCAGTCGGCCAGCACGCGCGCCGGCTGCGACGCGCCGCCGCCGAACACGGCGAAGAATCCTTCCGGGCCGTCGAGTGCGCCCGGTGCGCCGGCCAGTCCGGCCTCGGCGAGCGCCACGGCGAACAGCCCGGCGCGCGCGGCAAGGCCCGCGTGCAACGGCTTGATCTCGCTGCCGAACTGCAGGCGCAGCCCGGCCGATTGCGTCGCGGCGATGCCGAGCGCGTTTTCGGTGGCCGCCGCATCGAGCCCGGCCAGACGCGCCGCGGCGGCGGCCGCGCCGAGCGTGCCGAGCGTCGCGGTGTTGTGGAAACCGAGTTCGTAGTGGCGGCTGCCGAGCGCGAGACCGATCCGCGCCATCGTCTCGACGCCGACGACGTAGGCGTCGAGCAGTTCGAGCGCGCTGCGTGCGCGCACCTGCGCGAGCGCGAGCAACGCCGGCAGCAGCACGGTGCCGGGATGGCCGCGCACGCTGCTGTGCACGTCGTCGTAATCGAGCGCATGGCCTGCATAGCCGTTGAGCAGCGCGGCATGTTGCGGCGACGCCGGCATCGCGCTGCCGATCACCGCTGCGGCGCCGGTCGAATCCCGACCGCACGCCGCCAGCAGCTTGCGGTAACCGTTGTCGCGAGCGCCGGCGAACGCGGCGGCAAGGAAGTCGAGCAGGCCGCGCCGCGCGGCAACGATGGCGGGCGGATTACGCGCGGGCTCGGCGCACGCGATCGCTGCGGCCAGCCGGCGCGTGACGTCGCCGGCCGTGCCGTCGGGATTCAAGTGGGGAGACATGTCAGCCGTTGGAAAATCGCGAAATGCCGCAACGGGCGGCGCAACCGGGAACCTTCCGGTTCCTGCTCGCATGGGAGCGTTGGATACTAGCGAAGCATCCTTGCGTGCCCAACCAAGTATTCGAGCTTTCGATATCGCGTATTCAGCGTTGCTTGAACGGAGATCGGTGAGTTCGCTGCCATGTGCGGCTCCCGGTAAACAGTGCCGTCGTGTGAGCGAGTTTTCGGCGGACTGACCCGGGCCCGGGCCCACAAAACTGCCGCGGTTGAAAGTGAAAAATTCTGGCATGGCGTTTTTATCAACGACTGGACCGCTGCCGAATTGATGCTAAAATTGATGCATAAAGGCATCAACGGAGTCATCATGCGTACTACTGTTACCGTCGACGACGCGCTCTATGCGCGCGCACTCGAACTCGCCGAGCCGGGCACGTCGCCGGCCGAGCTGTTCCGGGCTGCACTCGAAACGTTCGTGCGTGTCCAGGCCGGACAACGCCTAGCCGCGCTTGGCGGTCGCGCGCCGGACATGCCGGATGTGCCACGCCGTAACCCGGAGGCGGCTACCCGATGAGCGTTCTGATCGACACATCGGTCTGGGTCGAGCATTTCCGGCGACCGCTACCAGCGCTTACCCAGCTGCTGCGTGTCGATGACGTCTTGACGCATCCATTGGTGATACTCGAGCTGACGTGCGGGACGCCCCCCGAACCGCGGGCCCGAACGCTGGGAGATCTCGCGTTATTGCGCCAAACGCGGCTCGCGACGCCAGCCGAAGTAGCGGACTGGATCGAGCGGGAACGGCTGTATGGGCGCGGATGCGGCGCAGTGGATTGCACGCTGCTGGCGTCGGTGCTGTTGACCCCGAGCACTTGGCTCTGGACGCGCGATCGGCGGCTCGCCCAACTGGCGGAGCAATTCGGGGTTCATTACTTACCGCCTCACCTGCGTTGAGCGAAGCCAGTGCCTATGGCTTCCAGTTCGGTGTCTCCCACGTCAGGCTCTATTGCCGCTTCTTGAGTCGCTCCTTCGCATCGCCGAATGATGCCTGTGTCTTGCCGACGATCTGTTCGGCCTTGCCCGTCAATCTGTCTGTTGGACTTCCCACGACCTTGCCAACCAGCTCCTTCAGTTTGCCCTTTGCTTCCCTGAGGCGGCCCTTTACCTGATCTTTGTTCATGAGTTTCTCCTTGAGGCTGACGGGTGCGCGAACTGCGAATGCCGATCCGGCACGCTGAGCGAATCGCGATGAAAACGTCGGTGCAGGCACGGCGCTTGCGACGGCTGAAGCGTTCGCGCTTGTGACCAGCGAGTTGACGGTCGAAGGCTGGACGCTCGCCAGGCTCGCGCGTCTGTAACGGGTGCCGGAGGCAAGGCAGGCTGTGGCCACTCGTTGCCAATCTTGTGGAGGAAGCATGAATATCGTCACTAGCGCCGGCCCGCTGGTTTCGCTGATCGCCGGCATTCTCATCCTCGTGGTACCGCGCCTGCTGAATTACATCGTTGCGCTCTACCTGATCATCATCGGGCTGCTCGGTCTGTTCGGCGGACGTATCCATTGAATTGACATGAGCACGAGATAGCCGGTTATGGACGCGCATCAGTTCCAGTGAGCGCAACGAGCAACGCCTGTGCCGTCTGCATATGGATGAGTGAGCGGGAGAACGACGACCTCGCGCGTCCTTCCTCGATGCAATCACTCGCCGCCTCTGCGCGGAGAACCTTGATGCCGACAAGTGCGCACGCCCTCTCGCAAGGCCGCGCAGGGGCGGACCCTTCGGATCGAAGCGATATTCGACCCGACATCGGCATGGCGAGAACCGGGTGATTTTCAGCCCCTCGATCGCAAATTCGATTCCCCCTGGTCAGACTTTTCCCCGTTTCCCTCCATTTCGTTTCAATCCGATGTAAGTGTTCCTTTGTCGGATCGGAACCGAAATGACGAGTGCGCCGTACACCTTGTCCGCGTGTGCGTACGCATCGCGTCATCATGCTCTGCACTCCTTCCCTTTAAGTGTCGCACTGTGCCTCGAAGCGATTGCATGCCAAATCCGCAGCGACGATGACGTCGTGCGTGCCGCCGGATGGGTGCTGGCTGCGAAGCGACGCGGGTGGCGTGGTTGAAATGGCAACGAAGCGCTACCGCCCCGTTTGGGAACGAATCGTGCGCGTTCTCGGGTATTGAATGGAGGACAGCGCTATGAAGCCCATGACCATTGCAAACCGCCGAATTCTGGCGACACTCGTGGCAGGCGGCGCGCTCGTCGCGGCCGGCACGGCCTTCGCGCAAACCTACGTCGTACCGCCACCGAGGTACGAGGAGCCCGCCCCGGCGCCGGGTGTGTCGGTCACGATTGGCATGCACGGCGACCGCTACTGGGACGGCCATCGTTACTGGGAGCACGAGGCGTGGATGCATCGTCATCCGCGTGAACGTGATCCGTGGCGCGAACACGAACACGAGCATGAACACATGCACGAACACGAGTATCGTGAATAGCGAAGTGCGGCCACCAGAAACGGCAGAGGCCTCTCCGGCTTGACACGCTCGTTGCTTGCGCACGGACTTGCCTGATCGCTTCGGACCATTTCAGTCCTGGTTCGTGCGCACGGCGACTCGTCATCCGTCGCGTTCGCTGAACGATCCACCGCAGGTCGAGCAACCGGCGCGCGGTCGGCATGCACGAAAGCGCCTGTCTCGCGCGTTTCGCGGCAACCTCGGACCGACGATATTCGAGTCTCCGCGGTACGAGCGCCTGCGAATCGCGCGGTATCAGCTGGATTGGATTCGACGTCGCCCGCCATTGCGGCACGCACTCACGGCGATTGCGTGAAGTAACGCTGTGCCAGGGCGACCCAGTAGCGAACGCCGGCCGGAATGATGTCGTCGTTGAAATCGTACGTCGGGTGATGCAGCGCCGGCGCGGCCGCTCCCGCCGGCGCGTTGCCGATCAGCACGTACGCGCCCGGGCGCTCCTCCAGCATGAAGCCGAAGTCTTCGGACGTCATGTTCGGCGGCACGTCGGGGTGAAGCCGCTCGTCGCCGAACGTGTCGCGAATCACAGCTTCGCAGAGTGCGGTCTCGGCCGGCGTGTTGACCGTCGCCGGATAGTACTGAAAGAACTCGACGTCGACGTGTGCGCCATAAGCCGCGGCCAGCCCTTCGCACACGAGCCGGACGTCGCGCTGCAGTTGTTGCTGCAATGCCGACGACAGCGTGCGGATCGTCCCGCGCAACTCGGCGCTGTCCGGAATGACGTTGTCCGTCGTGCCCGCATGGAACATGCAGACGGAAATGACGGCGGGATCCACCGGATCCTTGTGCCGCGCGGCAATGGTCTGACACTGCAGCACTATCGAACAGGCGAGCGGTACGGGGTCGATGCCCAGGTGCGGCTGCGCCGCATGCGCGCCCTTGCCCGTCACCGTGATCCTGAAGCGGCATCCGGCCGCCATGATGGCGCCGGTGCGCAACCCGAACTGCCCGGCCGGCAAACCGGGCCAGTTGTGCATGCCGAACACGGCTTCCGTCGGACATTGCGCGAACAGCCCGTCGTCGATCATCTTGCGCGCGCCCGCGCCGCCCTCTTCCCCGGGCTGAAACACGAAATGCACGGTGCCCGGCAACTGCGGCAGGTCTTTCAGGATGCGCGCGGCGCCGAGCAACATGACGGTATGCCCGTCATGCCCGCACGCATGCATGACGCCTTGCGCGCCCGATGCGTGCGCGAAGTCGTTGGCCTCCTGGATCGGCAACGCATCCAGGTCCGCGCGGAGCACGATTCCGCGGCCCGGGTCCGCACCCAGCAGGCTCGCGACGACGCCCGTGCCGCCCAGCCCGCGCGACACCGCATAGCCGAGATCTTCAAGCTCGCGGGCAACGACGTCGGCCGTCCTGTATTCCTCGAACCGCAACTCGGGATGCGCATGCAGGTCGCGACGCAAGGTCGCCCAGTGTGCGCAATGGGCTTTCAGGGACGTCTCGGGGAAATCGGGATTATCCAATGTCGGCACCTTCGGAAAGTAGACGGCTTCCATTCTGTACTGCCTCTGCACTCGCGCGCAGCTGCTGCGTCAATCGCCAAAACCCACGATCGACTTGACCTCCATGTACTCCTCCATCCCTTCGATCCCGTACTCGCGGCCGTTGCCCGACTGCTTGTACCCGCCGAACGGCGCCTGAGGATCCCACGCCGGGTAGTTCAGATGGACCTGACCCGAGCGCAAGCGCGCGGCCACCGCGCGCACGCGTTCCTTGTCGGTGCCCTGCACATGTGCGCCGAGCCCATAGACCGTGTCGTTTGCGATGGCGACGGCCTCGTCGACGGTATCGTAAGGCAGGATCGCGAGGACCGGACCGAAGATCTCCTGCTGCGCGATCGCCATGTCGGTGCGGACGTCGGAAAACACGGTCGGCCGCGCATAAAAGCCGCGGTCGAATCCCGCCGGCCGCCCGGGGCCGCCAGCGATCAGCTTCGCCCGTTCGTCGAGGCCCGCGTCGATCATCTGCGCGACCCGGCCGAACTGCGCGCGATTGGCCAGCGGACCATGCGTCGTCGTGTCGGCGAACGGATCGCCGACGACCAGCTGCTGCGTCGCCGCGACGGCCAGCGCCTCGACGCGGCCCAGCACGCTGCGCGGCACGATCATCCGGGTCGGCGCGCTGCACGACTGGCCCATGTTGCGGAACGCGGCGGCGACGCCCGGCGCGATGGCGCGCGACAGGTCCGCATCGGGCAATACGATGTTCGGCGACTTGCCGCCAAGCTCCTGCGCGACGCGCTTGACGGTCGGCGCCGCGGCCTGCGCGACCAGCACGCCGGCACGCGTCGACCCGGTGATCGACACCATGTCGACCTCCGGGTGCGACGCGAGCGCCGCGCCCACTTCGGTTCCGCTGCCGCTCACCAGGTTGAACACGCCCGCGGGCACGCCCGCATCGGCGATCACTTCGGCAAACAGCAACGCGCTGAGCGGCGACAGCTCGCTGGGTTTCAACACCACCGTGCAGCCTGCCGCGAGCGCCGGGCCGACCTTCGCCGTGATTTGATAGATCGGCCAGTTCCACGGTGTGATCAGCGCGCAGACGCCAATCGGCTCGCGCACGATCGCGGTCGTCCCGCGCAGTGTCCGGAACGGATAACTGGCCAGATTGTCGCGCGCGACCCGGATATGTTCGGCCGCGAGCGGCACATGGGCGCCGCGTGCGTAATTGATCGGCGCGCCCATTTCCATCGCGAGCGCGAGCGCGAACCGTTCGGCACGCTCCAGCATCAACGCGTGAACGCGGTCGAGCAGTGCGGCGCGTTGCTGCGGCGATGTCGCGGCCCAGCGCTCGAAAGCATTGCGCGCAGCCTGCACCGCGCGGTCGGCGTCGCGTGCATTGCCGAGCGGGATCTCGCACAGCGTGTCTTCGGTGGACGGGCTGACGACCGCGAACCGGTCGCCGCCGTCAGGCAAGACCCAGTCGCCGTCGATGAAGAAGCGCTCCAGCCTGCCGGCTTCCATCAGGTGACGAACCGGTGAATCGATGGGTGAATGCATTGCGGGGTGTCCTTGAATCGATACCATGCGCCGGCGAACGGCGGAAGCCCGGAGGCCGCCATCGTCGTCCGCGAGACGGCCTCACACTAGAAATCGGCAACCTTGCCCCAGGCGGAATCGGCGAACCGGCCCGGCTGATACGGTACCGGGTCCACGATCGGCGGCGCGCCGGTGGCGAGATCCGCGATCAGGTGACCGGCGCCGGGGCCGATGCCGAAACCGTGTCCGGAAAAGCCTGCCGCCAGGATCAATCCCGGCACGCCCGGCACTTCGCCGATACCCGGGACGCCGTCCGGCGTGCTGTCGACGTACCCGGCCCATGCGTGCGTGATCGTGGCTTCGCGCAGTTCGGGCAGCAATTCGACGGCACGACGATAGGTTTCGGTGACGGTCGGCATGTCGGGCTTCGGATCGAGGATGCGCACCGCCTCCATCGGGGTCGGCGCATCGAGCCGCCACCGCTTGAGCGTTTCGTGGCCGCCGCGCATGCCCTCGAGGCCGCCCGGCAGCAGATTGCGCCAGCGCTTCGCGAACATCGGCACGAACTGCGGGGCGAACCGCAGGAACTGCGGCGTCACGTCCACGCGCGCGCGGCCACTGATGGCGAGTGCATAGCGTCCGTCGTCGCGGCGCGTGACGGACACGCCGGAGGTGTACAGCGCATCCGGCAAGCGCTGTTCGACGGGCGACACGCTCAGGATCGACTGACGGATCGACGCCTGCGGAAAGCGGATGCCGAGCTGGCGGCAGAACGACGACGCCCACGCGCCGCCGGCGAGCACGACCGTCTTCGTCCTGATGACGCCGGCCTCGGTGACCACGCCGCCGACGCGCCCGCCCTCGAGTTCGATCCCGCGCGCAGCACACTGCTGGTGGACGCTGCCGCCCAGCTTCATCAGTGCAGCCGCCACGGCCGGCGCGGCCTTGCCCGGGTCGGCCGTGCCGTCGGTCGGCGAGAACACGCCGCCCTTCCACTGCCGGCCCGTCACGCGCCCGCGCTCGCCGGCCTGCTTGCTGTCGAGCATGTACGTCGTCACGCCCGCGGTCTTCGCGAAGTCGCCCCAGCTGGCCCAGCGGGACAGCTCGGCCTCGTCATTGCTCAGATACAGCAGCCCGCAGCGATGAAAGCCCGTGTCTTCGCCGGATTCGGCGGCAAATCGTTCCCACAGGTCGATGCTCTTGCTCGCCATCGGCAATTCGCGCGCGTCGCGGTTCTGCTGCCGGCACCAGCCCCAGTTGCGGCTCGACTGCTCGGCGCCGATGCGGCCCTTCTCGACCAGCGCGACCGACATGCCGCGCCGGGCGAGGTAGTACGCGGTAAAGACGCCGATGATGCCGCCGCCGATCACGACGACGTCGGCCGAGGCCGGCAGCGTGGGCGAGGTTTCGATAAGGCGCAGCGGAGGGGACATGGTCAGTCTCGTTCGGTGGATACGTGGACGTTCTGCACGACGTAGAATTTCGCCACGCGCTCGCTGCTTTCCCACCCGATCGACGCGCCGCGCGGCACGAACAGCGCGTCGCCGGCGCCGAGCGACAGCACGCTGCCGTCGGGCGCCGCGAACCGGACGCTGCCGGCCAGCAGGAGCATGAACTCGTTCACGCGATGCGGGCGAACGATCCGGTGATACGGCGTCGAATCCCACGTGCCCGCGCAGTACGCGGCGCCGTCGTCGACGAACACGTTGTCGCTGCGGCATTGCGGCGCGGGGCCGAGCAGGACCTCCGGCGGCAGCGTCGCGGACGGCTTGAAGTCGGCGTCGGCACGCAGCGCGAACACGCCGCGCTGCGTCGGTGTCGCGCACGCGGCCGCGCAGAACGTGAACAGCACGCGCGCTGCCGCGGTGACGCGCAGCGCCGTGCCGCCGCCGATCACGGCCCCTTCTCCCGGGCCCAGCACGAGCGGTGCGGCGCCGGCCGCTTCGAGCGTCAGCTCGCCTTCGATGATCGCGATGGTTTCGATGTGCGGAAAGCTCGCCACGTCGAGTTCGCCGGCGAAGGCGATACGTCCGGCGGCCATCGCGTCGGGCCCTTCCCAGGCGATCTCCCGATGGCGCGCGAACGGATCGTTCGCGCCGAACGCCTGCTGGCGAAACGCGGTTGACGAAGGTGCGCCGTCGGCACGGTGCAACACGAAAGCTGCGGTCATTTCTGCTCCTGTGCAGTGCGCGGCGGCCGGGTTGAAAACCGTCGCGCGATATCGGAAATGGTCGTTCGCCGGCGCGCTCGCCGGCCATCCGTCAGGCGTGCCCGTCGCCGTTGCGCCTACGCGGCGTGACACGACGCTGCGCGGCGCTCGGTGTGCGGGCGCATCGAAGACGGCCGCGCAGGCGTGCCCGGCCGCGCGACCACGTAATCGCGCGGCGTGATCCCGAGCACCCGCCGGAAATGCCGGCACAGGTGGCTCTGATCGAAGAAGCCGACCTCGGTCGCGACGACCGAAGGCGCGAGGCCGGCGCGCAGCAAGTCCTGCGCACGCCGCACGCGCACGAGGCACAGATACCGGTGCGGCGACAACCCGACTTCGCCGCGAAAGCGTGCGGTGAAACGCGACACGCTCAATCCGGCCACCGCCGCGAGCGTGTCGAGGTTCAGCGGCTGCGCGAATGACGCATCGATCGTGCGCAGCACGTCGCCGATCGCCGGCGATACAGGCTGCGGAACACGCGGTGCGCGAGGCGTCGCGCCTTCGTCCGCGTCGTGGAACAGGGTGACCATGCTCGCCGTCCTCATGCGGCCGCCTGCGCGGCAGCGCGCGGCGCGGCGCCGGGCGCGCCCGGCCCGGCCATCGTGTCGCCGCCGGTCCCGTCGCGGCGGCCGTTGCCGGCGGCGAGCGGGCAAACGAATCGTGCGGTCATATCCAATCCTCCGGGGGCAGTCGCTTCAGTGCAGGAAATCCTGGATCCGGTAATACGCGCCGACGATCGGCAGAAACCACGCGTGCCCGAAATGGCCGGGCATCGCCGGCCATTCGAGGTCGCGCCACGGATTCGACGCGGCGGCGCCGTACAGCACGTCGGCCATCACGCGGCCCATGTGCACCGACATCTGCACGCCGTGGCCGCTGTAGCCCATCGAGTAATAGAGCCCGTCGTGCTGGCCCGCGCGCGGCAGCCGGTCGGCGGTGATGTCCACCAGCCCGCCCCAGCAGTAATCGAGCCGCACCTTGGCCAGTTCCGGGAAATACCCGGCCATGCCGGCGCGCAGGATGTCGCCGCTTTTCGCGTCGGAGCGCGGGCTCGACATCGCGAAGCGCGCGCGGCCGCCGAACAGCAGCCGGTTGTCGGGCGTCACGCGGAAGTAGTTGCCGATCTGGCGCGACGTCACGTAGGCGCGGCGCTGCGGGAACAGCCGGTTCAACTGCGCGTCGGACAGCGGCTCGGTCACGACGATGAAGCTGCCGACCGGCGCGATGCGCCGCCGGAACCAGCCGAACGGGCCGTGCTGCGATGCGCCGGTCGCGACCAGCACGCGATCGGCGACGATCCTGCCGCGCGTGCAGGTGATCGCGTGGCGCTCGCCGTCGAGCCGCTCGAGCTGCGTGACGGCCGCATGCTCGTACACGCGCGCGCCGGCGCGCACGGCTGCCTGCGCAAGCCCGACGCCGAACTTGCCCATGTGCATCTGCGCGCCGTTGCGCTGCAGGAGTCCGCCGTAGAAACCGTCGGAAGCGACTTCGTCGCGAATCCGCGCCGGCTCGATCAGTTCGATGTCCGGATCGACATCGCGGCGCAACGCGTCGAAGGTCTTTTCGAGCCCCGCGAAATGCTGCGGCTTCGCGGCGAGCTTCAGCTTGCCCGCCCGCCGGAAATCGCAGTCGATCGCGTGCTCGGCGACGATCGTCTCGACGCTCTTCACCGCGCTTTCGTACGCGCGATAGAACTGCTTCGCGGGCTCCGCGCCGATGCGCGCGGCCAGCGACGCGTAATCCTGTGCGACGCCCGTGTTGCACTGGCCGCCGTTGCGGCCGGACGCTTCGCCCGCGACCTGCGCGGCTTCGAGCACGACCACCGATACGCCGCGCTGCGCGAGCGCCAGCGCCGCCGACAGGCCGGTGAAGCCGCCGCCGATCACGACCACGTCGGCGCGCCCTTCGACGGGCCCTTCGCAGCCGGCGCGAAACGCGGGGCGGGTATCCAGCCAGTACGATTCGAATTTCATCGGATTCTTCTCGAGCATGTCGGCGACGACGATCGGCGGCCGTTCATGGGAAATCATTTAATCACCATCAAAAACCGCAGTTGCCGCGTATTCGCGCGCGGCACGCGCACAAAGCGCCGTTTTGCGCGACCGCCGCAGCAGACTATGCGGTGCGCCGTTCGCCGCTTCACTTGCCACGTCGCGCGCGGTGAACTTCCGGCGTGTCGCGCGCTACAGCTGCACCGGCTGCTCGGGCGCGGCACCCACCGGCGCCGGCTCCGCCTGGAAGCGCGCGAGGTCTTCCTCGCTGCGATGGCACAGCACCTGCGCGCCGTTGCCGAGCGTGCGCAGCGCCGGTGCCGTCCGGTTGCAGACGCCGTCCACGCGCATCGCGCAGCGCGACAGAAACGGACACAGCTCGGCGTCGTTCTCGCGCTCGCCGATCGGCACCAGCGGCCGGTGGCAACGCTCGGCCGCATCGTCGAGCCAGCCCGCCCGCAGCTCCGGCGCGGACGACACCAGCAGATGCGAATACGGGTGATAAGGCGGCGCGCACAGCGCGTCGCGGCTACCGGTTTCGACACGGCGGCCCGCGTACAGCACGACGATGTCGTCGCTGATCGCGCGCACCTTCGCGATGTCGTGCGTGATGAACACGTACGACACGCCGAGCTTCCCCTGCAGGTCGCGCAGCAGATCCATGATCGCGGCGCCGACGACCGTATCGAGCGCCGACGTGACTTCGTCGCACAGGATCAGGTCGGGCTCGGCCGCGAGCGCGCGTGCGAGGTTCACGCGCTGCTTCTGCCCGCCGGACAGCTCGCCGGTACGCCGCGAGGCCACCGCGGGCGGCAACCGCACGAGTTCGAGCAGCTCGGCGACGCGCTGCCGCGCCCGCGCGCCCTTGATCCCGTGGTAGAACGCGAGCGGCCGCGCGAGCGTGCGCTCGACGGTATGCACCGGGTTGAGCGCGGTATCGGCGTTCTGGAACACGATCTGCACGCGGCGGTGCTGTTCCTTCGTGCGCTTGGCGATATCGAGCGCGAGCGGCTCGCCGTCGAGCAGGATCTTCCCGGCCGCCGCCGGGACCAGGCCCGCGATCACCTTGGCGAGCGTCGTCTTGCCCGAGCCCGATTCGCCGATCACGCCGACCGTCTGCCCGCGCCCGATGCGCAGGTCGACTTCGTGCAGGATCAGCTTCGCGGGCCAGCCCTTTGCCGTCCGGCCGCCGTAACCGGCGACCGCACCGCGCACGTCGAGCAGCGGCGCCGGTTCGGCCGGCGCCGGTTTCTCGTCGCGTTGCGCATCGTTCGGCGTGACGGCCGCGATCAGGCTCTGCGTGTACGGGTGCGCCGGCGCATGCAGGATCTGCCCGGTCGCGCCGGCTTCGCGGATCACGCCGTCGCTCAGCACGACGATCCGGTCGGCCATCTGCGCGACCACCGCCAGATCGTGCGACACGTACACCGCGCTCATCCCGTAGCGCCGGATCACGCTCTTGAACGCCTGCAGCACGTCGATCTGCGTGGTCACGTCGAGCGCGGTGGTCGGCTCGTCGAGGATCACGAGCTCCGGATCGGTGATCAGCGCCATCGCGGCCATCAGCCGCTGCAGCTGGCCGCCCGACACCTGGTGCGGATAACGCTTGCCGATCGTCTCGGGCTCCGGCAGCGCGAGCGCGCGGAACAGCTCGACCGCCTTCGCCTGCGCGTCGCGCTTCGTCATCGTCTTGTGGATCAGCGCACTCTCGATCACCTGGTCGAGAATCGTGCGCGACGGGTTGAACGCGGCGGCCGCGCTCTGTGCGATGTACGCGACCTTGCGACCGCGCAGCGCGGTCAGGCCTTGCGCGGACAGCGTGCAGACGTCCGTGCCGCCGATCTTCACCGAGCCGCCGGCGATCCGGCAGCCGGTGCGCGCATGGCCCATCAGCGACAGCGCGATCGTCGTCTTGCCGGAGCCCGATTCGCCGATCAGCGCGAGCACCTCGCCGCGCCCGATCTCGAAGTCGACGCCGTGGACGATCGTCGTTTCCTCGCCGCCCGGCCGGCCGCCGACCACGCGCAGCCCGCGCACCTCGACGAGCGGAGTCGATTCATCTCGCATCAGTGTTCTCCCGCGGCCGCGGCCGCGCCCTTGCGGCGGCCGCGATGCGGCAGGCCGTCGATCAACAGGTTGACGCCCACCGTCAGGATCGCGATCGCGACCGCGGGCATGATCGCGACGGCCGAGCCGTCGCCGAGGCTCGCGATGTTCTCGCGCACGAGCGAGCCGAGGTCCGCGTACGGCGGCTGCACGCCGAGCCCGAGAAAGCTCAGGCCGCTCAGCAGCAGCACGACGAACGTGAAGCGCAGCCCGGTATCGGCGAGCATCGGATGGATCATGTTCGGCAGCATCTCGACACAGGCGATGTACAGCGCGCTCTCGCCGCGCGCCCGCGCCACCTGCACGAATTCGAGCGTGCTGATGTTGACCGCCAGCGCGCGGGCGATCCGGTACGAGCCCGGCATGTAGCTGACCGCGGCGGTGAGGACCAGCAGCGGCAGCGACGAGCCGAAGGCCGCGACGAACATCAGCGCGAACATCTTCGACGGAATCGACGTGAGCGCGTCGAGCAGCCGGCTCATCGTCTCGTCGACCGCGCGGCCCGACACGGTCGCGAGCAGCCCGAGCGTCGTGCCGGTCAGCGCGGCGAGCAGCACGGCCGCGAGCGCGAGCAGCACGGTCAGCCGGGTGCCGTACAGGATCCGGCTCAGCATGTCGCGGCCGAGGAAGTCGGCGCCGAACGGCAGCTTCGCGCTGAACGGCGCGAACACGTCCGGCGTGACGATCGCGCCGACGTCGTGCGGCGCGAGCAGCGGCGCGAACACCGCGATGAACAGCATCAGGCCGACCATCGACAGGCCGATGCGGCCGCCGGTCGTCAGTCTGATGCGCGCGGCGCGGCGCTTGCGCGGCTGGTCGGGGGACGGCGCGGCGGGCGGCGTCGCGCCTCCCGACGGCGAGCGCGGTTCGCCTGACGGCGGCAGCGCGCTGCTGCGTTGAACGGGTTCGGTCGGGTGCATGATCGGCATCTCGGAAGGTGGGCGGGACGCTCAGGTCCGCAGTCTCGGGTTCGACACGATCGAGCAGAGGTCGGCGAACAGCACGAGCGTCAGGTAGGCGACGCAGAAGATCAGCGTGCAGGCCTGGACCAGCGGGAAATCGCGATTGCCGACCGCATCGACCATCAGGCTCGCAAGGCCCGGATAGTTGAAGATCGTCTCGACGACGATCACGCCGCCGAGCAGGTACGACAGGCTCAGCGCGATCGCATTGGCGATCGGCCCGATCGCGTTCGGCAGCGCATGGCGCAGCACGACGCGCGCGGGGCTCGCGCCCTTGAGCACGGCCATCTCGACATACGACGCGCTCAACTGCTCGATCACCGCGGCGCGCGTCATCCGCGCCATCTGTGCGATCACGACCGCGCACAGCGTCAGCACCGGCATCGCGTACGCGCGCAGGAAATCGTGCAGGCTCTCGATCGGGCCGCTGTACGACAGCGCGGACAGCCAGTGCAACTTCACGGCGAGCACGAGCACGGCGACGGTCGCGATCAGGAACTCAGGCGTCGCGACGAGCGCCAGCGTGCCGAGGCTGATCACGCGGTCGACCACCGACTCGCGCTTGACCGCCGCGAGGATGCCGAGCAGCAGCGCGATCGGCACCGACACGGCGGTCGTGATCGCCGCGAGCGCGAGCGACTTCGGCAGGCGCCCGCCGATCATCGCCGACACCGGCATGTCGCCGGACAGCGAACGGCCGAAATCGCCGTGCAGCAGCCCGGTGAGCCAGTTCAGGTAGCGCACGTGGGCCGGCATGTCGAGGCCGAACTGCTGGCGCAGCGCGGCGACCGTCTCGGGCGTCGCCGACTGGCCGAGCGCGGCCTGCGCGGCATCGCCCGGCAGCAGGTTCGTGATCGTGAAGATGATCGCGGACACGATCAGCAGCGTCAGCGCGGTGACCGCGATGCGCCGGCCGATCAGTCCAAGCAGGATTCGATTCATGAAACTTCACTCCCGTAAAGGCCGCGTGCGGCCGGCGCGGCAATCCGCACCGGCCGCACGGCGGCGGCACGCGCCGGCGTCAGGCGTTCCACCACACGTGCTCGGCGAACATGAAGCCCATCATCCCGCCGGTCGGGATCGAGCCGAGGCCCGCGATCCGCTTGTCGTAGCCGTCGAGGAAGCTGATGAAGGCCGGGATGCCGACCCTGCACTGCTGCGCGACGAGCACCTGCATGTCGCCGTACATCTGCTTGCGCTTCGCGTCGTCGGTTTCCGAGCGCGCGGCGAGCAGCAGCTGGTCGAACTTCGGGTTCTTCCAGCCCGACTCGTTCCACGGCGCGTCCGACTTGAAGAACTGCGTGAACAGCACGTCGGCGCTCGAACGCGGGTTGATGTTGCCGAAGCCGAGCGGATGCTTCATCCAGTGATTCGACCAGTAGCCGTCCGCCGACACGCGGTTCACCTGCAGGTTCAGCCCGATCTTCTGGCCGGCCTGCTGCAGCAGCACGGCCATCTCGATCGACCCGTTCGCGTCGGAGGTCGCATAGATCGGCGGCAGCGCGGCGCCCAGCGCGCCCGCCTTCTGGAACAGGAACTTCGCCTTGTCCGGATCGTACGGCCGCTGCGGCAGCGACGCGTTGAAGTAGCGATGCCCCGGCGGGATCGGCTGGTCGTTGCCGATCACCGCGTAGCCGCGGAACACCGCCGAGCGGATCTGCTCGCGATTGAAAAGGTACTTCATCCCTTCGACGAAATCGGGGTTCGCGACGATCGGGTTGTCGCTGCGCATGATCAGGTCGGTATAGAGCCCCGACTTGGTTTCCTGCAGCGCATAGCCCGGCGTCGACGCGACCCGCTGCGTCGAGCGCGGATCGATCGCGTTGATCAGGTGCACGTCGCCCGACAGCAGCGCGTTCAGGCGCGCGGCGCTGTCGCTGATGCCGATCAGCTCGATCTCGTCGAGGTACGGCATCCCCGGCTTGAAGTAGCTGTCGTTGCGCACGCCGACGGTCGACACGCCCGGCTTGAACGACTTCAGCTTGTACGGGCCGCAACCGATGCCGGTGCTGAAATCGGTCGTGCCGTCCTTGACGATCACGAGTTGCGGCGTCGCGAGGATCACCGGCAGATCGGCATTCGCGCTCGCGAGCACGAGCGTGACCTCGTCCGGGCCGCTCGCCTTCGCGTCGGCGAACTGATCGGCGAGCGGCTTGACCTTCGACGCGGTGGCCGCGTTCTTGTGGCGCATCAGCGAGTACACCACGTCGGCCGGCGTGACCGGTTTCCCGTCGTGGAACGTGACGCCCTTGCGCAGCTTGATGATCCACGTCTTCGCGTCGGTCGTCTGCAACGACTGGGCGAGATTCATCTGCGGCGTCAGGCTCGCATCGAGCTGCGTGAGGCCGCTGTAGAACATGAAGAAACGAATGTAGTCGGCGCCCGTCGAACCCTTGGCCGGGTCGAGCGTATCGGCCGTCGAGCCCGATTCGTTCGCAACCCGAATCTTGCCGCCGCGCTTGGGCGCGGGTGCCGCAAAGGCAGTCCCGGGTTGCATCAGCAGCCCGCCGGCGCCGGCGGCCATCATGCCGCTCGCCGCCATGACCCGCATCATGTCGCGGCGCGTGAAGCCGCCCTTGCTGCCGTTGTCGATATCGTCGCTCATCCGAACTGCTCCTGACTGTGGAAAGTGGGTCCTGGGGTCCAGCGTGGTTCGAGAATCCCGTCGTGCCCGTGTGCTGGTCGCGGGCGCGACGTCGTGCGCATTGAGTTCATTTAAGCATCGCCAAAATGCGGGTTATCGCGATTCGGGGCGGCTGCACGATACGATTCGACCGTTTTGGACCGCCCGCGCAGCATGATTTGCTGCGTGACCACGCGTACCGCCGTCGGCTCGATGCCGCGTCGCGACCACTGCGCGATACGGGCGCGACGAAGGAAATCGTAAAGTGATACGCGCGGCAGATTGCGCCGACAAAATTGGCCGCGCGGCATCCGAAACGCGTTCGACGCACGCAAACCGCATGTTTGTGTGGAATGCGCGCTCGCGGCCCGCGGCGCCCGGTGCGACCGGAACGTCGCGCGCGCACCGGACGGCGGGCGCCGGCCGCGAGGACGCCCGGCGCATGAAAGGTCAGGAGATTTCCGCGACGTCGAAGCGGCTTTGCCGGACGACGGGCGGACAACAGGGATGCGGCCGGATGATCCGACGCCGGGCGCGAACCCGTGACGGGCCGTCAAGCCGCGACTCCCCGCTGCGACGCGGTCGGCGCCGGCAGGTTGGTGAGCACCACGCCGAACACTTGCCGGCGTGGCGTCAGGAAAACGAGGTGATGGCGTTGCCGGCGGGTGCGCACGCGGCGGCCAGCAGTCGGGCGGTCAGGCGGTCAGGCAGTCAGACGTCGAGCAATCAGGCAGTCGGGCAGTCGGGCGGTCACGCAGTCACGCAGTCACGCAGTCACGCAGTCACGCAGTCACGCAGTCAGACAGTCAGACAGTCAGACAGTCGAGCAATCAAGCCGTCAGCCTGAACACCGATACGGCGGCCCTCAACCGTGCCGCCTGTTCATCCAGCGAGGACGCGGCCGCGGCGGCCTGCTCCACCAGCGCGGCATTCTGCTGGGTCACTTCATCCATCTGCGCGACCGCCAGGCCGATCTGTTCGATGCCGGTGCTTTGCTCGGCGGATGCCGCGGTAATCTCGCCCATGATGTCGGCGACCCGGTCGATCGACCGGACGATCTCCGTCATGCGCGCGCCCGCCGTCTCGACGAGCCGGCTGCCGCTGCCGACCCGCTCGACCGACGCCTCGATCAATCCCTTGATGTCTTTCGCGGCCGCCGCGCTGCGTTGCGCGAGCGAGCGGACCTCCGCGGCCACGACCGCGAACCCGCGCCCTTCTTCACCGGCCCGCGCGGCTTCGACCGCGGCATTGAGCGCGAGAATGTTGGTCTGGAACGCGATGCTCTCGATCACGACGGTAATGTCGGCGATCCGCACCGATCCGTCCGAAATCTGCCGCATCGTTTCGACGACTTCCCGCACGGCCGCGCCGCCGAGTTCGGTCGCCTCCTTCGCGTGGGTCACGAGCGCATTTGCCTGACGCGCATTGTCGGCATTCTGTTTGACCGTCGACGTGATCTGTTCCATGCTGGCGGCCGTTTGCTGCAGCGACGCGGCCTGTTCCTCCGTGCGCTGGGACAGGTCCAGGTTGCCTTGCGCGATCTCGCCGGTGCCGACGGCAATCGAGCGGGTCGTAGTCTGGATGTCGGCGATGGTTTCGGTGAGTCGCGCCTTCATGTCGCCGAGCGCGACGAGCAGGCTGCCCGGCGCGGCGTGCGCCGTATCGAACTGCACGTCCAGTTCGCCGGCGGCGATGCGGGCCGCGATCCCGGCCGCCTGCGCGGGCTCGCCGCCCAGCGTGCGCCGGACGCTGCGCAACACACTCCACGCGATCGCCGCGAGCGCCGCGGCGATGACGAGCGTGATGGCGCCGAGCACCTGCGCGAGCCGCGCAAACGCCGCGTTGATGTCGTCGTAGAAGAATCCGGTGCCGATCCACCAGTCCCAGTCCGGAACGGCGACCACGCCCTGGAGTTTCGGCTCCACGTCCGCGTCCGGACTGCGCTTGATCAGCACGTCGACGAGCGCGAAATGCGCCTGGGCCATTCCGGCGCGGTACGCCTCGCTGTCGGTCAGGCCGCTGGTCGTGCGGTTGCCCTTCGCGCGGGTGCCGATGAACTTCGCGTTCGGATGCACGAGGTTGACGCCGTCGGACGTCGTCACCCAGTAGTAGCTCTTCGAATTCGCATTGAGCGCGGACAACGCGGCCTTGGCCTGCTGCTGGGCCTGCTCCCGGGTGAGCGTTCCGCTCGCCTGCATCGCGCGATACGAGTCGACCAGATGCTCGGCTTTGGTCAGCAGAATGACGATCTCGTCACGACGGCTGTCGATCAGCGCGTCGCGCAGCGTGTGCAGCGACATCGCGGCGAGCAATGCAACGCCGAGCAGCGCCGCGACGACGAGCATCAGCAGTTTCGTGGACAACTTCATGCGGGGGGCCTCGCGATATTAACCGTTCGGTACATATATCGGCTCGGACGGCCCCGCCTTGAATGGCGCCGTATCGGTAATTACCCTCGGTTCGTGCGGTGAGCGGACGCGTGAAGGGGCAAGGCCGTCGCGCCCCCTCATGGCCGATCTCGACGGGCATGCCGGCACGGCCGCGCACGCAGCGCACGCCGCCGCCCGCCGGCGCGGCGACGCTTACAGCCCGAGCTGCGTCGCGAGGTGACCGATGTCCGACACCTCGTAATAGTTGTAGAACGGCGTGCCCGGCTCATGCCCGCGATTGACGAACGCCTTGTGCTTGATGCCGAGATCCTCGGCCGTCATCAGGTCGTAGCGCAGGCTCGACGACACGTGCAGCACGTCCTCGGGCTTGCAGCCGAGCTTGCCGAACATGTATTCGAAGCCCTGCATGCGCGGCTTGTACGACTGCGCCTGCTGCGCGGTGAACACCGCATGGAACGGCGCGCCGAGCTTGTCGACGTTGCTCATGATCTGCTCGTCCATGGCGTTCGACAGGATCACGAGCTTGTACTTCTGCGCGAGCCGCGACAGGCCGGCCGGCACGTCCGGATGCGGGCCCCACGTCGGCACCGCATGATAGAAGCGCTCGGCCTCGGCTTCGTCGAACGGCGTGCCGATGCGCGCGCAGGTGCGCCGGATCGCGTTGACGACGACGTCGCGGTACGGCTTCCACGCCCCGAGCACCTCGTCGAGCCGATAGGCGGCGAACGCGCGCACGAAATCCTCCATCGCGACCGGCGACAGCCGGTCCGCGTAGATCTCGCGCGCCAGGTCCGCCATCTGGAAGCGGGTCAGCGTGCCGTAGCAGTCGAACGTGATGAACTTCGGTTCAAATTGGATCATGGTGAGGTCCTGTCGGTATGAAACCCCGGCAGGGCCGGGGACGGGCTGGGTTCAATGCAATTGAATCAGGGCAAAAAATCCGTCGCGCATCGTTCGACGCCGGTCGAAACGCAGATTCGCCGCGTGTTGCAGGCCGCGGGCAGCACGATCTGCGGCACGGCCGCGCGCGGCGCCGCGGGCCGCCCGGCATGCTTCGCGCAACCGCGGCGCGCCAACTACCCGGCGGCCCCGGCGCGGCTCGCCCGGGCGGCGCCGCTGCAGTTCCATCGTAGTGTCATTCCCACAGCAGAAGCTGTCGGATTGGCGTGCCGCGCCGGCATGAAGCGCGCGTTCGCGCGCGCCGATCGCGCCGGTTTGCGTCGATCTCGCCCGGCCGCCCGCCGTCGCCGGAAAACAGGCGAATCGTCCTATCCGCGCCGCGGTGTCGCTGGCAGAGTCGATATGTCATTCCTACCCATCCGGAGTCCGGCGTGTCCGATCTCAACCCTTCCAGCACGCTCATCTATCGTCCGTTCACCGACACCGACCTGCCCGCCGCGCATCGTCTGTCGGAAGCGGTCAAGTGGCCGCACCGTCTCGACGACTGGCGCTTCGCGCTCCAGCTCGGCCACGGCTTCGTCGCCGAAGACGAAGGCGGCATCGTCGGCACCGCGCTCGGCTGGCGCTTCGGCGACGCGCACGCATCGCTCGGCATGGTGATCGTGTCGCCCGAGCGCCAGAGCCGCGGCATCGGCCGCGAACTGCTCGCGCGCGTCGTCGACAGCCTCGGCGCGCGCACGATCTTCCTGCATGCGACGCCGTCCGGCGAACCGCTCTACGTGAAATTCGGCTTCGAGGCGATCGGCACGATCGACCAGCACCAGGGCGCCGCGTTCCAGCCGCCGCTGATCTCGCTGCCGCCGGGCGAGCGCCTGCGCCCGCTCGGCACCAACGACGGCCCGCGCCTCGCGGCGCTCGCCTCGCGCGCGGCCGGTTATCCGCGCGACGCGGTGATCGATGCGCTGCTCGGCGTCGCGAACGGGATCGCGCTCGATCGCGACGGCGAACTGCTCGGCTTCGCGCTGTTCCGCCGCTTCGGCCGCGGCCATGTGATCGGCCCGGTGGTCGCGCCCGACGCGCTGCGCGCGCAGGCGCTGATCAGCCACTGGCTCGCGCTGCACGAAGGGATGTTCGTGCGGCTCGACGTGCCGGGCGACAGCGGGCTGTCGGACTGGCTGCAGGGGCTCGGGCTGCCGCGCGTCGACACGGTCGTCGCGATGGCGCGCGGCGCGGCGCCCGCGCGCGACCCGGCGCTGCGCACGTTCGCGATCGTGAACCAGGCGCTCGGCTGAGCGGCACGCGCGATGAGCTTTCTCTACAAGGCCGACCCGGTGCGCGGCGCGCAATGGGCGCAGCGCTTCGCGCAACAGGCGCCCGACCTCCCGTTCCGGATCTGGCCGGACCTCGGCGATCCTGAGACCGTCCGCTATCTCGCCGCCTGGCAGCCGCCCGACGATCCGGCCGCGCTGCTGCCGAATCTCGAGGTCGTGTTCTCCGTCGGCGCCGGCATCGACCAGTTCGACCTGTCGCGCGTGCCCGCGCACATCCCGGTCGTGCGGATGATCGAGCCGGGCATCGTCGAAGGGATGGTCGAGTACGTGACGCAGGCGGTGCTGACGATCCACCGCGACCTGTTCGACTACGCGGCGCAGCAGCGCGCGCAGGTGTGGCGCGAGCGGCCGGTGCGCGCGGCCGCGTCGCGGCGCGTCGGCGTGCTCGGGCTCGGCACGCTCGGCCAGGCCGTGCTCGACACGCTGCGGCGCTTCGGCTTCCCGTGCGCCGGCTGGAGCCGCACGCCGCGCACGCTCGACGGCATCGACTGCTACGCGGGCGACGCGGCACTCGACGCGTTCCTCGCGCGCACCGACATCCTGATCTGCCTGCTCCCGCTCACCGACGGCACGCGCGGGCTGCTCGGCGCGCGCGTGTTCGACGCGCTGCCGGCCGGCGCGTCGCTCGTGCAGGTCGGGCGCGGCCCGCAGCTCGACGAGGCCGCGTTGCTCGCGGCGCTCGCGAGCGGCCGGCTCGACAACGCGATCCTCGACGTGACGGACCCAGAGCCGTTGCCGGCCGGCCACCCGTTCTGGACGCACGCGCGTATCCGGATCACGCCGCACATCGCGAGCGCGACGCGGCCCGATACCGCGGTCGACGCCGTGCTCGCGAACCTCGCGCGCCACCGCGCGGGCCAGCCGATGATCGGCGTCGTCGATCGCGCGCGCGGCTACTGACGCGCGCGCCCGGCCCGGCGGGGCGCGCAGCAGAAAATGCCGAAGCGCCCCGTGCAAACACCGTTTTCATACGTTTCAGGGCGCAAATTGAAGACACGTGCGGATTTCTCGCCCGGTAGCATGAACTCACGCTGACACCCGACGAGAGTCCCTCCCCGCCATGAACCAAGCCGCGCTGATCGAAGCCGATCGTCAACACCTGATCCACCCCGTCGTCAATTACCGCGTGCACGAGGCGCGCGGCGTCACCGTGCTCGACTCGGCGAGCGGCGTGTTCCTGCGCGACGCCGACGGCCATACGCTGCTCGATGCGTTCTCGGGCCTGTGGTGCGTGAACGTCGGCTACGGCCGCGACAGCATCGTGAAGGCCGCCGCCGACCAGATGGCGAAGCTGCCCTATGCGACCGGCTATTTCCATTTCGGCTCGCAACCGGCGATCGAGCTGGCGGAGCGGCTCGCCGCGCTCGCGCCGCCTTCGCTGAACCGCGTGTACTTCACGCTCGGCGGCTCGGACGCGGTCGACTCCGCGGTGCGCTTCATCACGCACTATTTCAACGCGACCGGGCGCCCGTCGAAGAAGCACATGATCGCGCTCGAGCGCGGCTATCACGGCTCGTCGTCGATCGGCGCCGGCCTGACCGCGCTGCCGGCGTTCCACCGTCATTTCGACCTGCCGCGCGCGGACCAGCACCACATCCCGTCGCCCTACCCGTACCGCCATCCGCTCGGCGACGATCCGCAGGCGCTGATCGCCGCGTCGGTCGCCGCGCTGGAAGCGAAAGTCGCCGAACTCGGCGCGGACAACGTCGCCGCGTTCTTCTGCGAACCGGTGCAGGGTTCCGGCGGCGTGATCGTGCCGCCGGCCGGCTGGCTGAAGGCAATGCGCGACGCGTGCCGGCGCCTCGGCATCCTGTTCGTCGCCGACGAGGTGATCACCGGCTTCGGCCGCACGGGCCCGCTGTTCGCGTGCGAGACCGAACAGGTCGACCCGGACCTGATGACCGTCGCGAAGGGTCTGACCGCCGGCTACGCGCCGATGGGCGCGGTGCTGATGTCCGACGAAATCTACGAAGGCATCGCGGGCAGCCGCGCGGAGTCGGCCGCGGTCGGTCACGGGCATACGTATTCCGCGCATCCGGTCAGCGCGGCGATCGGCCTCGAGGTGCTGAAGCTCTATCACGAAGGCGGGCTGCTCGCGAACGGCCAGGCGCTGGCGCCGCGCTTCGCGGCGGGGCTCGATGCGCTGCGCGCGCATCCGCTCGTCGGCGATGCGCGTTCGGCCGGCCTGCTCGGCGCGCTCGAGCTGGTAGCCGACAAGGCGCACAAGACGCGCTTCGACCCGGCGCTGAACGTGCCGGACAAGGTCGCGGCGGCCGCGTACGCGAACGGCGTGGTGTTTCGCGCGTTCGGCGACGGCGTGCTCGGTTTCGCGCCGGCGCTGAGCTTCACCGCGGGCGAGTTCGACCTGATGTTCGAACGCGTGCGCAACACGCTCGACGACGTGCTGGCCGACCCGGGCGTGCAGCGCGCGCTCGACATCGCGCACGCGCAGCCGGCCTGACGGGCCGAGGGAAAGCCGGGCTTGTGGCGGCCATCGTTCGACTCTAAAGTAACCGGACATTCCATTTTTTCCCCTCTCACGTAACCATGACGGACAGCAAGCTGGATCGCATCGACCTGCGCATCCTCTCCCAGTTGCAGAAGCGCGGCCGCATGACCAACGTCGAGCTGGCCGATGCGGTCGGGCTGTCGCCGAGCCCGTGCCTGATTCGCGTGAAGCGGCTCGAGAAGGCCGGCTACATCGGCGGCTACGGCGCGCACATCCAGCTCGAGAAGCTCGGCGACGTGCAGGTCGTGTTCACCGAGGTCACGCTGGCCGACCACCGGCGCGAGGACTTCGACCGCTTCGTCGCGGCGATCCGCAACGTCGACGAGATCGTCGAATGCCACCTCGCGAGCGGCGGCTACGACTATCTGCTGAAGTTCATCACGCGCAGCGTGAGCCATTACCAGACGATCGTCGAAGGGCTGCTCGAGCAGAACATCGGCATCGAGAAGTATTTCAGTTACGTGATCATCAAGTCGCCGTTCGTCAAACGGCACTATCCGCTCGAATCGCTGTTCGGCGAACGGCACTGACCGCAGCACGCGGCACCCTTGAACGCGGCAGCCCGCTGTCCGCGCGGGGTCGTCGCGCGCCGGCGTCGCCGCCGAACCGCCTCACCCAAGGACCTGTCATGCCGCTTACGCTGTCCCGCACCGAACTCGTTCGCACCGCCAACCTGATCGACGGCACGTGGCGCGACGCGCTCGACGGCCGTCGCTTCGATGTCACCGATCCGGCGACGCTCGACCTCGTTGCCCACGCACCCGACAGCGGCGCCGCCGACGCGCGCGCCGCGACCGACGCGGCCGCACGCGCGCTGCCCGGCTGGCGCGCGACGCCCGCCCGCGAACGCGCCGCGATCCTGCGTGCGTGGCACGCGGCGATCGTCGCGCACACCGACGATCTCGCGAAGCTGATGTCGCGCGAACAGGGCAAGCCGCTCGCCGAAGCGCGCGGCGAAGTCGCCTATGGCGCGTCGTACGTGCTGTGGTTCGCCGAGGAAGCGACGCGCACGTATGGCGACCTGATTCCGCAGCAGCAGCGCGGCAAGGGGTTGAGTGCGGTGAAGGAGCCGATCGGCATCGTCGCCGCGATCACGCCGTGGAATTTCCCGCTCGCGATGATCGCGCGCAAGATCGCGCCCGCGCTCGCGGCCGGCTGCACGGTTGTCGCGAAGCCGGCGGAGGACACGCCGCTCACCGCGCTCGCGCTGGCCTTCCTCGCGCAGGAAGCCGGCGTGCCGCCCGGCGTGCTGAACCTGATCGCCGCGTCGCGCGAACGCGGCATCGACGCGGTGGCCGACTGGCTCGCCGACAGCCGCGTGCGCAAGATCACGTTCACCGGCTCGACGCCCGTCGGCAAGCTGCTCGCGCGCGAGTCGGCCGCGACGCTGAAGAAGCTGTCGCTGGAGCTCGGCGGCAATGCGCCGTTCATCGTGTTCGACGATGCCGAGCTCGACGCCGCGGTCGACGGGCTGATGGCCGCCAAGTTCCGCAACGGCGGCCAGACCTGCGTGTCGCCGAACCGCGTGTACGTGCAGGCCGGCGTCTACGAGGCTTTCGCCGCGAAGCTCGCCGCGCGCGTTGCCGCGCTGAAGGTTGCGCCTGCAACCGACCCGGCCGCGCAGATCGGCCCGATGATCAACGCTCGCGCGGTCGACAAGATCGCGCGCCACGTCGGCGACGCGATCGAGCGCGGCGCGCGCGTGCTGACGGGCGGCACGCGCCTGACCGAACTCGGGCCGCACTACTACGCGCCGACGGTGCTCGCCGACGCCACCGCCGACATGCAGCTGACCTGCGAGGAAACCTTCGGCCCGATCGCCGCGCTGTTCCGGTTCGATACCGAGGACGAAGCCGTCGATGCCGCGAACGACACGCCGTTCGGGCTTGCCGCGTATTTCTACACGCAGGACGTGCGGCGCATCGCGCGCGTGTCGGCGCGGCTCGAAACCGGCATCGTCGGGATCAACGAAGGCGCGCTCGCGAGCGAGGCCGCACCGTTCGGCGGCGTGAAGGAATCGGGCTACGGCCGCGAAGGCTCGCGCTACGGCCTCGACGACTACCTGTCGATCAAGTACCTGTGCCAGGGCGGGCTCGACTGATCCCGCGTCGGCGCATGCAGCCGCCCGGCGCTGCCGCGGCTGCATGCCCGTTGCGCGGTGCGCCGCTGCCGCACACGTTTGCGGCGCCGGGTGCCGCGATCTCGGCGCGAATCGGCCTCGATTTCCGGGCATACTTGCCGTTAACCCGGATTTGACCCGCGCCGCTGCAGACGCAGCGAGCTTCCCGCACGAGCGCCAGCCATGCCTGCACCCTCTTCGATCGAGAAAATTGCCGACTGGGCCGGCCGCAATTACTTGATCGTCGGCGTGCTGGGCACGCTGATGTCGCTCGCGGCGCTCGGCATCAGCGCGGCGACGCTGTGGGCCGCACGCAGCGAAGTGGTCGAACATGCGCACGAGACGTCGCGCAACGTCGCCGCCGTCCTGGTCAGCGAGATCGGGCGCACCGTCGAAACGTCCAACAATGCGCTCGTCGCACTCGCCGCCAACCTCCGCAACCCCGCGGTCGCGCGCATCGACACCGGGCTGCGTCACGACGTGCTGTTCGAGCGCACGACCGCGCAATACATGACCGGCATGGGCGTGACGAACCGCGACGGCCGGCAGATCGACGGATGCTGCGGCCCGCACCACAACTGGGATTTCAGCGATCGCGACTACTTCAAGGTTCATCGCGATGCGCACAACGTCGGCCTCTACGTTTCCGAGGCGTATAGCGCGCGTTCGCGCGGCGGCACGAGATCCATCGCGCTGTCGCGGCGCATCGAACGGCCGGATCACTCGTTCGACGGCATCGTGGTGGTCGCGATCGACCTGGCCTACTTCGATCACCTGCTGTCGCGCCTGAACGTCGGACCGCACGGCGTCAGCGCGATCCTGCGCGCGGACGGCACGATCCTCGCGAGAAACCCGCCGTTGAGCGATCAGCAGATCAGCCGGCTGCGCCGCACGAAGTCGTTCGTGCAGATGCTGAGCCGCGACTCGGGCTTCTATGCTGCGCGCTCGAGCATCGACGGCGTCGCGCGGCTTTATACGTACCAGCACGTGCCCGGCACGCCGTTGATCGCGGTCGTCGCCCCGGCCGAGGGCGACGTGCTGGCCGGCATCACGCGCCTGACGTGGACGGTCGGCGTGTCGGCGTCCGTCATCGGCGCGCTGTTCTGCGCGGTCGTGTGGCTGCTCGCGTTCGCGCTGCGCGACAACCTGCGCAAGCAGACGCTGCTCACGGACCAGACGCGCACCGATCCGCTGACGAGCCTGCACAACCGCCGCGCGCTCGATGCGGCGCTCGCCGACGAATGGGAGCGGCTGCAGCGCGGCAGCGGCGGCAGCCTGTCGGTGCTGTTCATCGACGCCGACCACTTCAAGCAGTACAACGACCGCTACGGCCATGCGCAAGGCGACACGGCGCTGCGCTTTCTCGCCGAATGCATCCGCGCGAACGTGCGGCGGCGCGGCGACATCGCGGCACGCTACGGCGGCGAGGAATTCGTCGCGGTGCTGCCCGATACGGACGAAAGCGGCGCCGCGGAAGTCGCGGAAGCGATCCGGCGCGCCGTCGAACACAGCCGGCTCGACGGCTTCGATGCAACGATTCCGCCGTTCACGGTCAGCATCGGCTGCGCGACCGGCCATCGCGCGCACCCGCGGACCGTGCATGCGCTGTCGCATCAGGCCGACCTCGCGCTCTATGCGGCCAAGCGGCACGGCAGAAACCGCGTGTGCCGCGCCGACGCGGATTCGGCCGCCGAGGCGGCGTGATCGCGCCGGTTATCGTCGTCGTTCCGGGGAACACCAGTCCGGCCGGACGCACGCATGGCCGGCGCGTTGCGATGCGCTGCCGATGGCCGGCTCGCCTCGTCCATCACGTTCAGTATCACGAATTCACCAAATAGTGAGCATTCGCGCGCTTCGACCGCGCCCCGCAACAAATCCTTAACGGCTGCGTCACGATCGCCCACGACAATCCGCCATCTTCAACACACCGGATGGAGTTTTGCATGTTTGCGTCACGAAGCCGTTTCCCGCTGCACGTCGCAGCGCTGTCGAGCGCGATCGTTCTCGCCGCGTGCGGCGGCGGCGACGATGTCGCGTCGACCACCCCGACCAGCGCGGCCATGCCGGCGCCGCCGGCCGACCCCGGCTTCGTCGACAGCGCGCCCGTGCCGAGCGTGCCGGCCTTCGTCGACAACATCGCGACCAACCAGCGCGGCGACGCGCGCTATGCGACGCTGTCGACCAACGCCGCGGTACGCGTGGTGAGCCGCTTCCTCGACCTGTGGCAGCCGTCGACGATGCTCGTCGACGCGGGCGTGACCGCGGCCGCGAACGGCGCGTTTCCGGCGATCTCGCCGTCGACCTGCTCGGGCCTGCCCGGCAGCGGCACGCCGTGCGGCACGATCCTGAACGACACGGTGCTGGCAGCCAATGTTCAATACGTGGTCAACGCAACGACCGCGCGCACGCAACAGCAGGCCGATGCCGCCTACTTCGACGACCGGCGCGGCAAGGGCTACAGCGTGACCGACGGCATGGGCCCGCTCACCGACGCGTGGCGCACGGCCGCGCAGCAGACGACCAGCATCACCAGCGTGCCCGCCGACGCCACCACGGTGCTGTACAACGACAGCGGCAACAACGTCGGCGTCGGCAGCAGCGCCAACGCGAACTTCGGGAAAGTCGTCGACCTGCTCAACGAAATGGGCAACAACGCGTCGACCGAACCGTCGAAGCGCTTCTACAAGTACGCACGGCCGTACCGCTGGAGCGCGAGCGTGGTCGTCGCGCCGACGCTCGTGCCGGCGGAAAGCACGACGCCCGCGACCGACGGCGGCTTCATCAGCGGCCACACGGCCGAAGCGATGCGCGACGCGATGACGATGGCGTGGCTCGTGCCGGAGCGCTTCCAGGAAATGGTCAGCCGCGGCCTCGAACTGGGCGAGAACCGGATCCTCGCCGGCATGCACTCGCCGCTCGACGTGATCGGCGGCCGCATGCTCGCGCTGGCCATCAGCGCGGCGAACCTCACCGCGTACGCGAGCGACGCGCAGGCCGCGTACGGTCAGGCTCACCAGGCGCTTCAGCAACTCACGGGGACGACCGGCGCAACCTTCGCCGCGTTCGCGCATTCGGGCACGACGGCCACCGACCGCTTCGCCGATTACGCGACCAACAAGGCCGCTTTCACGCGCCGCATGACGTTCGGCTTCGGCGCGATCGAATCGACCGATGCACCGGCCGTCGTGCCGAAGGGCGCGGAGGTGCTGCTGCAGACGCGCTTTCCGTACCTGAGCGCCGACCAGCGGCGCGTCGTGCTGAAGACCACCGAAGTGCAGTCCGGCTATCCGGTGATGGACGATGCGGAAGGCTGGGGCCGCCTGAACCTGTTCGCCGCGGGCGACGGCTACGGCGCGTTCAACGGCAACGTGATCGTGTCGATGGATGCGTCGCAGGGCGGGCTCAATGCGGCCGACCAGTGGCGCAACGACATCGCGGGCGCGGGCAAGCTGACGCTGCAAGGCACCGGCACGCTGACGCTGGCGGGCGACAACCGCTATACGGGCGGCACGCAGGTCAGCGGCGGCACGCTCGCCGCGGTATCGGCAAGCGCGTTCGGCACCGGCGACGTGTACGTCGGCGCCGGCGGCAGCGTGAAGATCGCGGCAAGCTCACCCGTCACGATCGCGACGCGCTACACGCAGCTCGACAACACGACGCTCGAACTCGACATCGACGGCAACGGCGGCGGACGCCTGCGCGTGGGCGGCCCGCTCACCGTCGCCGGCGGCACGCTGCACGTGAAGTTCGTGAACGGCTATGCGCCGAAGGTCGGCGACACGATCGCGCTGATCGACGGCGCGGCGGCCTCCGCGAAGTTCTCGACGGTGACGGTCGACGGGTTCAAGGCGACGCCGGTTTATACGGCGACGGGGGTATCGGTCAGGTTGTCGGCATCGTAACCGGCAGCGGCCATCGATCCTTGCGACGGCGCCGCCCGTGGGCGGCGTCGGCGGGTACCGCTTCGTCGCGATGACCGGGAACAACGGCAGCGTCCGCGATACGGTGCCGGGCAAACGCGATCCGTTCGCACCGTCATTCACGTCGGACATCGGTGCGGACGCGACGCTTCATTACCCATTCGAGAGCACGCGCTGAACGACCTGTTCGATCGCGCCACCTCCGTCAGCGCCTGCAACAGCCCTTGAGTTACGCCGGGCGCATCACGTAGCCTGTTTGCGTCGCTCGCCTACGCGTTCCAGTTCGATTCGGTTTCCCGTCGGCGGCCAATCGCCATTCTGCTTCGAAGGTCTCGTTTCTCGGTCGTCATGGTCCGAGTGCATGTGTCCACCCGGACACTCAGCATGAGCTTTCGCACAGATAATGACAAATTTCACATACTTTTCGCGCAGCAGATTCGCTAGGATCATTTCCCTGCTTTTCCGATTCATATTTTCTCGCAGGGAATGGCGAAAAATGAATAAACCTATCCGACACGCAATCATGGCATTTGCGCTTTTGATAAGCGCACAGCTTTCGAACGCGCAAGCCATTGCGGCTGACACGCCTCAATCCAATGCCGCTCTGCCAGTGACGCTACCTCAACCGGATTACGCTTCGCAGCGCGTGAAAGTCGGTTTGTCGAGCGCAGAAACGACGCTCGTCCTTCCGTGGTTCGTGGAGGAACTGATCGCGACAATCAACACCAGCCATTCACTGAATGAAGCAGCCAGTGATTATGCAGGGCGTTTAAAGCGTGGTCTTTAATCAATAGTCCGTTACCAAACCTGACTGTAACCAGACGCCAGAACGCCCGCTGCGCCGCATCGGGCATTTTCTGTTTCAGCGCGTACGACGGACATCCGTCATATTTTGAATTGCCGACGGAGCCTATAAGCCATTAACCGTCGGCATGCTTGCCCGGCGTTGATGCCGGCACCTTTTCATCAGGAGGTAGCGCATGAACCGCATACCGGACGAATCGACCGCGTTCCGGATCGGTGCTCGTCGCGTTCGAACGATGCAGCTGGACGGCGGCATCCTGGCCGCACAGGTGGGTAGCGAATCACCCGCGGTCATCGTACTGAACGGCGGACAAGCCTTCGTCTCGAAGACGACCAAGCGCCGGCTGCGGCGCGACCTGCTCCGCGTCGCCGGTATCTTGCCGCCCGACACGCCATTCGTCCTGCTCGGGTATCCTGACAAGCCCGGTGCGCAATACCGAATCGCCGACATCGTCGAGCATCTCGCGCGCGGCATCGCAGCGCATTGGCAGTGCACGACGCTCATCGGCATCTCGTTCGGCGGCGTCGTGGCGGCGCGCCTCGCCGCCGCCCACCCGGAACGCGTCTCGCGACTCGGGCTGGTGTCGAGTGCGCATCGCCTCGCCCCGAAAGGCTACCGGCTCATCGAGCAGCAAATCGTGCATACGACCCGCTCCGATTTCGTCCGTTTGCTCGAAACGATGTCGGGATGCTTCCGCGCCAGCTGGCGCAACATGCTCCTGCGCGCGGCGCTGTTCAGTCGACGCCGCCACGTCGCGTCATCGGTCAACGAACGACACGTCATCGTCCGCACGCTGCGCGCATTGCGTGACGATGCACGCGACGATTCGCCGTGGCCGCGGCGTATCCGCGCGGATACGTTGATCGTCGGCGGCGCCGACGACCCGATCTTCGCCGACGCGGCGCTCGAAACTTCCGCGTGGGTGCCGTCGGTGACCCATCATGCGCTGCCAGGCGAAGGACACATGGTGATGATCGAGCGCAGGAAGCAGGTTGCGCGACTCGTTCGGAACTGGCTCGCCGCGCGATCCTGATGTTCGTGTCCGACGTAGACGGCTGCGCACGATCGATCCCTGAGATCTGGCGCACGACGCGGCCGCACCGGGTACGAAATATGCGCACATCCCGGATTGCCGGTTGCCCGGCAGATATTGCAACGCAGGCAACCGGCGTCATGACCCACAATTACAGGAGAAAAGTGATGACCCTGCTTATCTACCTGCTCGGATGGATCGTTTTCATCGCCGGCGTGGCATGGGGCCTGATGACGCTGCATGTGTCGCAGCACATCATCGAGATCGTCGCCGTCATTCTGTTCGGCATCGCGGTAATCACGGGCGCGACGCGCGCGCGCCATCGCGACCGCACGTAGTCGCGGAACGGGCGCCGGATTTCGCTGCATTCAGGCGTCGCGCAGGTCAACGGCCCGTGCCGGACACCCGCGCGGGTTATCCGTACCACCCGCGGCGGCGCTTCGTGCCGGCGCCGCCGCGGGCGTGCGTCGATTTCATCGAGGCGCAGGCGCCGTAGAACGCCGCCTCAGCGCCGGTTCGAGCGCGACACCACGTCGATCCACACGGCCAGCACCAGCACCGCGCCCTTGACGATCATCTGCCAGTACGCGTCGACGTCGAGCATCGACATCCCGTTGTCGAGGCTCGCCATCACGAGCGCGCCGATCAGCGCGCCGTAGACGGTGCCCGACCCGCCGCGCATCGACGTGCCGCCGATGAAGCACGCGGCGATCGCGTCGAGTTCGCCCATCGTGCCGGCCGACGGCGAGCCGGCCGCGAGCCGCGCGGTGTTGACGATGCCCGCGAACGCGCACATCAGCCCCATCAGCGCGAAGATCGCGAGCTTCACGCGATCGGTGTCGACGCCCGACAGCCGCGTCGCCTCCAGGTTCGAACCCACTGCATAGATGCGCCGGCCGAACACGGTCTGCGTCGCGATCCACGAGAACGCGCCGAGCAGCGCGAGCAGCAGCAGCACGGGCACCGGAATGCCGCCGTAGCGGTCGAGCGTCGCGACGAACGCGAACAGCACGGCCCCGGCGCCGACGACCTTCGCGACGTCCTGCCACAGCGGCGCGACGGCGAGCCGGTAGCGGTGCCGCGTGGCGCGCTGCCGCAGCACCAGCAGCGCGACGAGCGCGAACAGCAGCACCGCGAGGCCGTCGCCGGCCGCGCGCGGCAGATAGCCCTGGCCGATGAACACGAAGCCGTCGGACACCGGCGCGATCGTCGAGCCGCCCGTCACGCCGAGCAGGATCCCGCGGAACGCGAGCATCCCGCCCAGCCCGACGATGAACGACGGCACGCGCCGGTAGGTCGACCACCAGCCGTTGAACAGCCCGACCAGCACGCCGAGCGCGAGCACCGCCGGCACCGTCACGGCGACCGGCCAGTGCCGATTGACGTCGAGGATCGCCGCGACACCGCCGAGCAGCCCGAGCAGCGAGCCGACCGACAGGTCGATCTCGCCCGCGATGATCACGAACACCATGCCGCACGCGAGCATCCCGGTGATCGACATCTGCCGCAGCAGGTTCGACACGTTGCGCGGCGTGACGAACGCGCCGTCGGTCAGCACCGAGAAGAACACCCAGATCGCCGCGACCGCGAACAGCAGCGCGAGGACCTTGTAGCGCACGAACACCTGGCGCAGCGGATGGCCGTGCGTGCGACGCGCGTCGGCGCCCGGCGGCACGGCGGGAGAAGAAGACAGTTCGGTATTCATGGCGCACTCGCTGCAATGGGTTCGGACGGCTGCCGCGCGGGTTTCAGCGCGGCGCCGAGGATCTGTTCCTGCGTGAGACCGTCGTTGACGAAATCGCCGCGCAGCTCGCCTTCGCCGATCACCAGTACACGATCGGCGAGCCCGAGCACTTCCGGCAGCTCCGACGACACGACGATCAGCGCGACGCCTCGTTTCGCGAGCGCGAAGATCAGCCGGTAGATCTCGGCCTTCGCGCCGACGTCGACGCCGCGCGTCGGTTCGTCGAGGATCAGCACCTGCGGGTCGGCCAGCAGCATCCGCGCGAGCACGGCCTTCTGCTGGTTGCCGCCGGACAGGCTCGCGATCGGCAGGAACGGGTGGGCCGCGCGCACCGACAGCCGCTGCATCTCGGTGCGGATCGCATCGAGTTCGGCGGCCGCGTCGATCCGCCCGCGCGCGGCGAACCGGCGCAGCACCGACAGCGTGATGTTGTGGCCGACTCCGAGTTGCGGCACGATCCCGTGGCGCTTGCGGTCCTCCGGCACCATCGCGATGCCCGCGCGGATCGCATCGGCCGGCGAGCGGATCGCGAGCGGCTGGCCGTTCATCCGCACGGTCGCCGTGCTCGCGCCCGGATACGCGCCGAAGATCGCCTGCATCAACTCGGTGCGGCCCGCGCCGACGAGCCCGGCGACGCCGAGGATCTCGCCGCGCCGCACACTGAACGACACGTCGTCCACGCGCTTGCGGCGCGGGTTCGCCACGTCGTGACAGGTCACGTTGCGCGCCTCCAGCACGACGTCGCCGATCTCGTGCGGCTCGCGCGGATACAGGTTGCGGATCTCGCGGCCGACCATCATCGCGATGATCCGGTCAGTGGTCAGCGCACGCATCGGCTCGGTCGCGACATGGCGGCCGTCGCGGATCACGGTCACCGTGTCGCACACTGCGTCGACTTCGTCGAGCTTGTGCGAGATGTATACGCACGCGACGCCGCGGCGCTTCAGGTCGCGCACGATGTCGAGCAGGATGCGCGTCTCGGCGGCACTCAGCGACGACGACGGCTCGTCGAGGATCAGCAGCTTCGCGCGCTTGTTCAGCGCCTTCGCGATCTCGATCAGCTGCTGATGGCCGCCGCCGTAGTTCATCACCGGCTGCGCGACGTTGATCGCGTCGATCCGCAGCTCGCGCAGCAGCGCTTCCGAACGCCGCACCATCTCCGCATAGTGCATGCGCCCGCCGGGCAGCGTGATCTCGTTGCCGAGGAAGATGTTCTCGGCGACCGACAGCTCGGGCACCAGCATCAGTTCCTGGTGGATGATCACGATGCCCGCGCGTTCGGTGTCGCGCACGCCGGACGCCGCGAGCGGCGCGCCTTCCCAGCGGATCTCGCCGTCCCACGTGCCGTGCGGGTAGACGCCCGACAGCACTTTCATCAGCGTCGACTTGCCGGCGCCGTTCTCGCCGCACAGGCCGACGCACTCGCCGGGGCGCACGGTCAGGTCGATGCCGTCGAGCGCCTTCACGCCGTCGAATGCCTTGACGATGCCGCGCATCGTCAGCAAGGGTTCGGTCATACGTTCATTGCCTCGCAGTGCGCACGCGGCCGGACCATGTGCGGCCGCACCTCGCCGCCGCGTGCATCATGCCCATCGAGCGGTTACTGGCTCGCGAGCTGGGCCTGGGTGTAGAAGCCGTCCTTCACGACGACGTCGACGTTGCGCTTGGTCAGGAGCGTCGGCTGCAGCAGCACCGTGTCGACCTTCATCTTGCCGTTGTCGTATTGCGCGTTGAACGCGGGCTTCGTACCCTTCGCGAGATCGACCGCGAGCTTCGCGGCTTCGCTCGCGATCAGCTTCAGCGGCTTGTAGACGGTCATCGTCTGCGTGCCGGCGATCACGCGCTTGACGGCCGCGAGGTCCGCATCCTGCCCGGACACGGGCACCTTGCCGGCCAGATGCTGCGCGGCGAGCGCCTGGATCGCGCCACCCGCGGTGCCGTCGTTCGACGCGACGATCGCATCGATCTTGTTGTTGTTCGCGGTCAGCGCGTCCTCGACGATCCGCAGCGCGGTCGATGCGCTCCACTCCGGCACCCATTGCTGGCCGACGACCTTGATGTCGCCGCGCTCGATCGCCGGCTTCAGCACCTTCAGCTGGCCCTCGCGCAGCATCTTCGCGTTGTTGTCGGTCGGCGCGCCGCCGAGCAGGAAATAATTGCCCTTCGGCTTCGCGTCGAACACGCCCTGCGCCTGCAGTTCGCCGACCTTCTGGTTGTCGAACGAGATGTACGCGTCGACATCCGCGTCGAGGATCAGGCGGTCGTACGACACGACCTTGATGCCGGCCTTGCGCGCTTCGGCGACGACGTTGCCGAGCGTCTTCGAATTGAACGGCACGATCACGATCACGTCGACGCCGCGCGAGATCAGGTTCTCGATCTGCGAGATCTGCCGCGCCTCGCTCGCGTCGGCCGACTGTACGGATACCTTGGCGCCGAGCTTCGTCGCGGCCGCGACGAAATAGTCGCGATCGCGCGACCAGCGCTCGACGCGCAGGTCGTCGATGCAGAAGCCGATCTCGGGCTTGTCCTTGCTCGCATGCGCGAGCGGCGCGCCCAGCGCGAACATCGCCAGCGCAGCGGCGCCGGCAAGCGAACTCAATACGGTACGACGCGTCACGGATTTCATTGTCTCCACTCCTTGTTATCGAACTTGTCGAACTACCTCACGAACATCGGGCGGGCGCATGAGTGCGCCGCCCGCATCGAGTCCTCGCAACGCGCGGCATCGTGCGATGCGAACCGCGCGCGCCATCCGCGCGTCACGCGCCCGTCGCGAACACCGGTTCGAGCGCGCGATAAAGCGCACGAAACGTCGGCCGCCGCATGTCGCGATACCACGCGTGCCGCGCGAGATCGGGCTCGCGCACCGCGACGACCGGCGGTTGCGGGCACACGTCGCCGAGCGGCGTATCCGGTTCGAGCGCGAGGCGCGCAAGGCGCGCGGCACCGAGCGCCGGACCGACCTCGCCACCCGCGCGCAACGTCAGCGCGCGTCCGCTCAGGTCGGCGAGCATCTGCGTCCAGTAAGCGCTGCGCGAGCCGCCGCCGATCACCGTGATGCCGGCGGGCTCGAGCCCGGCCGCATGCAGCGCGTCGATGCCGTCGAGCAGCGCGAAGCCGACGCCTTCGAGCGTCGCGTTCGCGAGATCCGCGCGCCGGGTATCGGGTGTCAGCCCGTAAAAGACGCCCTTCGCATTCACGTCGTTGTGCGGCGTGCGCTCGCCGCTCAGGTAAGGCAGGAACCACGGGCGGCTCGCGCGTGCGTTCGCCTCGGCATCGGCGAGCAGCGCCGCGACGCCGTCGTAACCGGTCAGTTGCGCGGTGAAGTCGACGCAGCCGGCCGCGTTCAGCATCACCGACATCAGGTGCCATGTATCGGGCAACGCGTGACAGAAGCTGTGCACCGCCGATTCGGGCTTGGCGCGAAACCCGTCCGACACCGCGAAATACACGCCCGACGTGCCGAGCGACAGCAGTGCATCGCCGGGCCGCACGATCCCCACGCCGACCGCGCCGGCCGCGTTGTCGCCGCCGCCGGCCACCACCGGGATCTCGCGCAGCCCGAGTGCGCGCGCGACGGCCGGCAGCAGCGTGCCCGTCACGCGGTTGCCCTCGAACACCGCCGGCATCTGCGCGCGCGACAGCCCGCACGCGCCGAGCAGCGTGTCGTCGTAGTCGCGCTTCGCGACGTCGAGCCACAGCGTGCCGGCGGCATCCGACGGATCGGTTGCGAACGCACCGGTCAGCCGGTAGCGCAGATAATCCTTCGGCAGCAGCACGTGCGCGATGCGTGCGAACACATCGGGCTCGTGCCGGCGCACCCACAGCAGCTTCGGCGCGGTGAAGCCCGGCATCGCGACGTTGCCTGCCACCGTGCGCAGCGCGGGCGCGAGCCGCTCGAGTTCCGCGCACTCCGCATCCGCGCGGCCGTCGTTCCACAGGATCGCGGGGCGCAATACCTCGCCATGCGCGTCGAGCAGCGTCGCGCCGTGCATCTGGCCGGTGAGCCCGAGTGCGGCGATGTCGCGCGGATCGATGCCGCCCGCGCGGGCGTCGGCGACGACCGCGGCGAGCGCGCCGCAGGCGGCGTCCCACCAGTCGTGCGGCGCCTGTTCCGACCAGCGCGGCCACGGCCGGCTCACCGCCAACGGGTGGCTCGCGCTCGCCCGCACCGCGCCGTCGCGGTCGAGCAGCACCGCCTTCACGCCCGACGTGCCGAGATCGAGTCCGAGATACATGGCGTCAGCGCAGCCCGTAGATGGCCTGGTTCACGATGTTCTCGAGCCGCTCCTGCGCGCCGCTCGCGTGCCGCGGGTCCACGCCGCGCGCGAGCGCGTCGTCCGCGAGCGACTGCAGCGTGTAACCGCCCGACAGGATCTTGCGGCCGAACGCGTCGTCCCACTGCGCGTAGCGCTGCCGGCGCAGCGCGTCGAGCCGGTCGTTCTCGACCAGCACCGCCGCGCGTTCGAGCGCGAGCGCGAGCACGTCGATCGCGCCGACATGGCCGTAGAACAGGTCTTCCGGATCGACGCTCTGGCGCCGCACCTTCGCGTCGAAGTTCATCCCGCCGGTCGTGAAGCCGCCGTGGCGCAGGATCTCGTAGAACGCGAGCGTCAGCTCCTCGACGCTGTTCGGGAACTGGTCGGTGTCCCAGCCGTTCTGCGGATCGCCGCGGTTCGCGTCGACGCTGCCGAACACGCCGAGCGCGAACGCGTTCGCGATCTCGTGATGGAACGAATGACCGGCGAGCGTCGCGTGGTTCGCCTCGATGTTCACGCGGATCTCGTTCTGCAGTCCGTATTGCACGAGAAAACCGTGCACGGTCGCGACGTCGTAGTCGTACTGGTGCTTGGTCGGCTCCTGCGGCTTCGGCTCGATCAGCAGCGCGCCCGTGAAGCCGATCCGGTGCTTGTGCTCGACCACCATCGACAGGAAGCGCGCGAACTGCTCGCGCTCGCGCTTCAGGTCGGTATTGAGCAGCGTCTCGTAGCCTTCCCGGCCGCCCCACAGCACGTAGTTCTCGCCGCCGAGCCGGTGCGTCGCGTCGAGCGCATGGCACACCTGGGTCGCGGCCCACGCGAATACGTCCGGGTTCGGGTTCGTCGCGGCGCCCGCCGCGAAGCGCGGGTGCGAGAACAGGTTCGCGGTGCCCCACAGCAGCCGCACGCCGCTCGCCTGCTGGCGCTCGCCGAGATAGTCGACCATCCGCGCGAAGTTGGCCGCGTAATCGCGCAGGGTGTCGCCTTCCGGCGCGACGTCGGTGTCGTGGAACGTATAGAAAGGCGTGCCGAGCTTCGTGAAGAACTCGAACGCCGCGTCCGCCTTCATGCGCGCACGTTCGAGCGCGTCGCCAGGCTGCTGCCACGGCCGCCGGAACGCGCCCTGCCCGAAGATGTCGTGCCCCGGCCACACGAACGTATGCCAGTAGCAGACGGCAATCCGCAGATGCTCGGCGAGCGTCTTGCCGAGCACGCGCTTCTCGGCGTCGTAATGGTGGTAAGCCAGCGGGTTGTCCGACTGCGGACCTTCGTAGCGAATCGCGGGAATGTGTTCGAAATACGACATGGCGTCTCCGTGCAGGGTCTTGTTGCGGCGCAACGCGCGTCGCGACGACGACGCACGCGGCCGAATCCGGTTGGCTGGATCGTGCCCGCGCGCCTGCCGGCCGGCAATTGCGAAATTGCGCAGCATGCTTAACGTTTCTTGCCAGCCGCTGCGCGCGGTGCGCGTTCCGGCCTACAATCGCCGGTCACCAGAGCATCGCGCGGCACCGTCCGCGCGCCCCGGAGACAACGGCAAGACGCCCGAGCGGCGCCCGCCCCGAGACCGACATGACCCGCGCCTCTTCCGCCCAGACACCGCACCGCATCGCGCTGCTGTTCAACGCGAACAAGGTCTACGACCGCGAGCTCATCAGCGGCATCGGCCAGTACCTGCACACGACGCGTGTCGTGTGGGACCTGTTCCTCGAGGACGACTTCCGCTGCCGGCTCGCCGGCATCGAACGCTTCGACGGCGACGGCATCATCGCGGACTTCGACGATCCGGCCGTCGCCGACGCGCTCGCCGGCTCGCCGCTGCCGATCGTCGCGGTCGGCTCGTCGTACGAGGATCCCGCGCAGTATCCGCACGGCGTCCCATATATTGCGACCGACAACCCGAAGCTCGTGTCGCTCGCCTATACGCACCTGATCGGCGCGGGGCTCGCGCATTTCGCGATGTACAGCCTGCCGGTCGCGCAGGAGAACCGCTGGGCGCAGCAGCGCGAGCTCGCGTTCGATCGCCTCGCGCGCGCCGACGGGCTCGACGCGCCGATCTACCGCGGCCTGTCGACGAGCGCGTCGGGCTGGAATCACGCGATCGAGCAGCTGATCGGCTGGCTGCATGCGCTGCCGAAGCCCGTCGGCGTGATCGCGGTCACCGATGCGCGCGCGCGGCATCTGCTGCAGGCGTGCCTGATCGCCGGCATCGCGGTGCCGGAACAGGTCGCGATCATCGGCATCGACAACGATCCGCTCACGCGCACGCTGACGCGCATTCCGCTGTCGTCGGTGATCCAGGGCAGCGAGGAAATGGGCCGCACCGCCGCGCACCTGCTGCACCGGATGCTGCGCGGCGCGCGTTTTCCCGGACAGCGCATCCTCGTGCCGCCGGTCGGCATCAACGTGCTCGAATCGACACGCCACCAGCCGCTCGCGAGCCCGCACGTGATGCGCGCGCGGCATTTCATCCGGCAGTACGCGTGCCAGGGGATCAAGACCGAACAGGTCGCCGACTATGTCGGCGTGTCGCGCTCGCTGCTCGAAGAACACTTCCGGCGCGAACTGCAGCGCACCGTGCACCAGGAAATCCTGCGTCACAAGCTCGAGGCCGCGCAGGCGCTGCTCGCGAGCCGCAACGCGTCGAGCGCGGAAGTCGCGATCCGCTGCGGCTTCACGTCGTTGCAATACATGTACGCGGTATTCCGCCGCGAACTCGGCTGCACCCCGCGCGAATACCAGGAGCGCACCGCGCCCGCCCACTGAATTCACCGCTCACGAGCGAACCCACTCATGCATATCGACACCGACTCTCCCCGCCCGGCATCCGACGTGGGCCGCATTCCGTCCGAACCGTGGGGCACGCTGCCCGGCGGCGATCCGGTGCGGCGCTACACGCTGCGCAACGCGCACGGGATGCGCGTCGTCGTCAGCGATCTCGGCGCGACCGTCGTGTCGTGGCTCGCCCCCGACCGCACCGGGCGCTTCGCCGATATCGTGCTGGCGCACGACACGCCGGCCGATTACGTCGAGTCGGGCGCCTACCTCGGCGCGACGGTCGGCCGCTGGGCGAACCGGATCGCGAATGCGCGCTTCGCGCTCGACGGCGTCGACCACACGCTCGACCGCAACGAGAACGGCAACCTGCTGCACGGCGGCGCGAGCGGCTTTCACCGCGCGCGCTGGGACGTCGTCGACGACCGTGGCGGGCTGACACTGCGGCTCGATTCGCCGGAAGGCGATGCGGGATTTCCGGGTAACGTGACGGTGCAGGTGCGTTATACGCTCGACGACGACGGCACGCTGACGATCGACTACGCGGGCGTGTCCGATGCGCCGACGCCGCTGAACCTGACCAATCACAGCTACTTCAACCTGAGCGGGCGCGCGGGCAGCGACGTGCGCGGCCATCTGCTGCAGATCGACGCCGACGCGTTCGTCGAAGTGGACGATGCGCTGATCCCGACCGGCACCGCCGACGTGACGGGTAGCGCGTTCGATTTCCGGCAGAGCGCGCCGATCGGCGCGCGCCTCGACTGGCCGCATGCGCAGCTCGCGCGCGGGCGCGGCTTCGACCATTGTTATGTGCTGCGCGAGCCTGGGCGCGGCGTGCGGCCCGTCGCATCGATCTACGATCCGGAAAGCGGCCGGGAGCTTGCCGTGTCGACGGACCAGCGCGGGCTGCAGCTCTATACGGGCAACTATCTGGACGGCGTGCGCGTGAGCGGCGGCGTGGCGTGCCGGCGGCACGCGGCGCTGTGCGTCGAAGCCGGGTTCTTTCCGAACCAGGTCAACATGGACGCGTTGTGCGACGAAACCATTCTTCATCCGGGTCGGACCTATCGCCAGACGACGCGGTATCGGGTCGGCGTTCGCGGGTAGCGGTAGCGGACGCGTCGGGCCCGGTCGCATGCGGACGCGTCAGTCCGCAAACCGCCAAGTACACCGGTCGGCATGCCCGCTCCGAAACCACTGGGTCAATCACGTCAACCGGGATACCGAATCCGTCCAGGCAGCGGCCGCCTGAGGTTTATCGTTTATCCGCCGCGATGCGGTCCCACGAGGATGCGGATCCGTCGCTGAACATGCGCGAGACGCGCCAGGCTGGCGCGTCGCGCGAAAGCATCGCCAGCACGCAAACCTGTGTCAGACTCCCATGTGCGATCGAGCGTCCGTGCGCAGTCGGCCGGCGCCGGATTTCATTCAACTCTTGCGGGTTCCTTACGGATGTCTGAAGAATACGAAGTTCATGGCCCTCACGACCATGCGGTGGAACATCATGCGGCTCACGGCGGCGATCAAGGTACGTCGCGCATCGCCGTGCTGACGGCCGTGCTTGCCTGCTTCGGTGCGATATCGGCCTACCAGAGCGGTGCCGACGAAAGCCTCGCGCTACTGTACAAGAATGACGCCGCGATCCGGAAAACCGAGGCTGCGAACCAGTGGGCCTACTATCAGGCGAAGGGCAACAAGCAGAACCTCGCCGAACTCGGCGCGGCGTTGAGCCCGGACGCGTCGCCGCAGCGCAAGCGGTTCGAGGCGGACGCCGCACGATACCGCGCCGACAAGGAACCGATCCGGGCGCAAGCCGAGGCGCTCGAAAAGGAAGTCGAGAAGAACAACGCGGCCAGCGAGGCGCGGATGCACCGACACCATCGGTGGTCGCAGGCGACGACCGTCATCCAGATCTCGATCGCGCTGGCGGCGATCACGATCCTCACGCGCCGTTCATGGATGCAGGGCCTTTCCATTGGCGTGGCCGCAGTCGGCATCGTGATCGCGGGGTTGGCGTTCTTTGGGGTTTGATTGACAGCGAGGCCGTCGCAGTCCGGTCGTATCTCGACCGTGCCGTGTTGTATACGTGAAGCCACGCGCGCATCGTGCCCAACGTGCTCCCGGCGCGGCGATCATCGTCGTGGTCAGCGTGGCTTCATGCAGTCAGACGGCTCAGGATTCGCCACGAACGGCACCTGAAAAAAGCACGACTCTGCACCGGGCGCAAGATTGACCCGCCTGTCTCTCCTCACCGTCCCCACGCCTGTCGCCAGATAGTAGGCAACGCACGCGTTCTTTGCGTTGGCATCGGCGGCTGCGCTACGCTCGATCCGGCCTCTCATCGAGGCCGAAATTTAAGCGCTTAAACCGATGAAGCCCGCGATCCTGCGATCGATCGACCGGGCCCAATACTGGAGGATGACGATGAACAGACGATCGATGTTGCGCTGGAGTGTCTCGACCGCGGCGCTCGCGTGCGTCGACCTGGCCGGCGCGTTGCCGGCCGTCGCGCAAGGCGTCGCGCGCGCCGCAGGCAGCGCGGGTATCCCGTTCGCGATGGGCGCCGACGTGTCGACGCTGCCGGAACTCGAGGCGCACGGTGCACGGTACTTCGACCGCGGGCAGCCGCGCGACTGCCTGAAGATCCTGCATGCGCATGGCGTCGATTCGATCCGCATCAAGGTATGGAACGATCCCGGCAATCCGGATTTCTTCCCCGCGAACCAGAGCGATGCGGCCGGCTACAACGACGCGGCCCATGTCGTGGCGCTCGCGAAGCGCGCGGCCGCGCTCGGCATGCGCATCCTGATCGACTTCCACTACAGCGACTGGTGGGCCGACCCCGGCAAGCAATACCCGCCGCATGCATGGGCCGGCAAGAATCTCGCCGACACGTGCGCACTGCTGTCGGCCTATACGACCGACGTGCTGCGCCAGCTTCAGCGCGCCGGCGTGCGGCCCGAGTGGGTGCAGATCGGCAACGAGATCACGCGCGGCATGCTGTGGCCGCTCGGCCGCTACGACCAGTGGGACAACCTCGCGCAACTGCTGAAGACGGGCCACGATGCGGTGAAGGCCGTCGATCCGCGCATCAAGGTGATGCTGCACATCGACAGCGGCGGCGACAACGCGAAAAGCCGCTGGTGGTTCGACAGCGCGACGCAACGCGGTGTCGCGTTCGACGTGATCGGCCTGTCGTATTACCCGCAGTGGCAAGGCGCGCTCGACGACCTGCGCAACAACGCGAACGATCTCGCCGTACGCTACGACAAGGAGCTGATCGTCGTCGAGACCGCGTATCCGTGGACCACCAGCGACGGCGACTCGGAGCCGAATGCGATGACGAACACCGGCTCGACCGCGTTCCCGCCGTCGCCGGCCGGCCAGGCGCAGTTCCTCGCGGCGGTCGTCGACACCGTGAATGGCGTGCCGGGCAATCGCGGCAAGGGCGTGTTCTGGTGGGAACCGGAATGGATCCCGACACCGGGCGTCGGCTGGAAGCTGGGCGCGGGCGATCAGTGGGACAACAATACGCTGTTCGACTTCCACGGCAATGCGCTGGCGTCGCTCGACGCGTATCGCAAGCGTTGACGCTTCACGGCATCGCCGATTCACCGCACCGGCGCATCGTGCGTCAGTGCGGTGGGTTGAAGCGGTGTCGTGCGGGCGGTGTGGTGTCGCTTGTGTCGCTTGTGTCGCTTGTGTCGCTTGTGTCGCTCATACCGCTCGCTGCGCCGTTCCGCTCACACCGCCCCGCTCGCCGCGCGCATCCAGCGCGAGCAGCACGCACGCCACGAGTGCGAGCCCGCAGCACCCTGTGAACGTCGCGCGATAGCCGAACAGGTCGACGCACGCCCCCGACAGCACACCCGACGCGATCGAGCCGACGCGCGCGGTGCTGAAGAACATCGCGGTCGCGGTACCGGGGCGCGTGGGCATCAGGTCGCATACGCGCGTCATCCCGAGGCACGACGTGATCGCGACCACGCAGGCGCTCAACAACTGCAGCGGCAGGATCAGGTCGACTCGCGTCACCGCCACGAGCCCGATGAAATACGCCGCATGCACGACCGCGCATGCGGTCAGCCAGCGTGCCTTGTCGAGCCGCGTCGAGCGGATGCCGAGCCACAGCATCATCGGAATCTCGAGCAACGCGGCCAGACCCAGCGCAGCCGACACGTTCGCCGGCGTGCCGCCGAGCCCGCGCACGATGTACAGCGGCAGCACGATCATCGTCGCGTTCGCCGCGAGCCCCATCAGCGTGAGCGCGACGAGGGTCCGCAGCACGCGTGCGCGCGGCGCGACGACGACCGACGCAGCATCGCCCGACGACGCCGGAGCGTAGTCGACCGCGCGCACGTGAACGGCGGCTGGACGCCGCGCAGGCTCCGGAATCCGAGCGACGATCGCCGCGCACGCGACAAAGCCCGCCGAAGCCGCGAGAAAGAGCCCGGTGAAACCCGTCTGCGCGAGGATCAGCGCGCCGAGCGCGGGCCCGAACACCCACGCGACCGACAGCATCGTGCGCAGCGCGGCCGACGCGAGCTCGCGCTGTGCGTCGTCATCGACCGGCAGCACCGCGCGCGCGAACGCGAAGATCTGCGACAACGACACGGCCCCCGCGCCGAGCAGGATCGTGCCGGCCGCGATCACCGGCCCGTGCGCGCGCAGCACGCACAGCAGCGCGAAGCCGAGCGCGGCAGCGGCGAGCGATACGACGAGCAACGGCCGGTGGCGGTCGCGGCGATCGGACCAGCGTCCGGCCCACGTGCTGGCGACGACACCGCTCGCCGCGATCAGCGTCATGAATACGCCGGCCAGTGACGGCGACATTGCTGCCGCCTGCACGCCGAACAGCGACAGGTACGGCGCCGTAAACGACATCGCGACGCCGAGCATCAGCGCCGCCGCGGACAGTGGCACGAAATGCGCGATCCCGGCGAGGCGCGCGATACGTGACCGCAGCGACGGCAACGACTGCATCGCGTCAGTCCGGCTCGACCCATGCGGCGACGTCGACCGCGCCGAGTTCGCGGCCGCCGAGCACGAAACGCGCACCGTCCGGCGCGGGCAGCGTGCACGTTGCGTCGCCGTAGTTGAACGCGAACACGACGCGCCCGCGCCGGCGCAAGCGGACGCCGTCCGGCAATGCACGCACCGGCAGTCCGGCGTCGCGCGCGCAGCGGCCGACGATCGCACGCAACAGCGTGCGATCGAAGCAGGCGGTCGCCATCGTCACGTGGCCGCGCCGCACGAGTGCGGGCACGCCGTCGTCGCAGGCCGCGAGCACGTCGACACCGGTGACCGATTCCATATCGACGTGATCGCGCCATTTCAGCGCGTGGCCGTCGATGCCGTCGAACGCGACGCGCGGGGCGAGCGACGGCCGCAGCGATTCGACCTGGCCGATCCGCACCGGCAGCACGTCACGCAGCTTGCCGGGTGCGAGGCCCGGCGCGATGGCGAATGCCGCCGTACGCGAACCCGTGCGCGGCCCGAACAACCAGTGCGCGGTCCCGCGCGCGGCCTGCTCGACGATGCGATCCGTGACGACCGGCAGCGTCGGCGCGACGACGAACGCATAACGCGACACGTCCGCACCGGCCGCGACGATATCGACGTCGATCCCGAGTTCGCGCAGCGCGCGATACCAGTCGAACGCATGTTGCTGATAGTCGAAGTCGGCGCCATGCGGCTGGATCCGGATCATCCAGTCCGCCTCGTAGTCGAACAGCAGCGCGACGCGCGCCGGACGCTCCGAACCCGCGAAGCACCCGGGATCCAGCGCAGCCAGTTCACGCGCGACGCGCGCCACTTCATGACCGCCCGGCGACAGGCGGTCGTCCGGCGCGTTGAGCCCCGAATGCAGTTGCTCCTGCGCATGCGGATACTGCCGCCAGCGGAAATACGATACGAGTTCCGCGCCATGCGCGAACGCTTCCCACGTCCACAGCCGCACGGCGCCGGCGTGCGGCACCGGGTTGTACGGCCCCCAGTTGACGGGCCCCGCCTGTTGCTCCATCACCCACATCCGGCCGTTGCCGACGCCGCGATACAGGTCGTGCGAGAACGCCGACACGTCCGGGTGCCCGGTGCGGGCCCAGCGCCGCTTGTCGGATTCGTCGAGCGGCAGCACTTCGGTGCGCGGCACCGGGTAGCTGTCCCACGCGGCCACGTCGAGGCCGCCGCGCGCGAACGCATAGTGATCGAACTCGGTGAAAAAGCCCATGAAGTTGTGCAGCACGTCGCGGCCCGGCGCGTGCGGGCGGATCGCATCGACCTGCACGGCATGGAACCGCGCGACCTCGTCCGACTGATAGCGGCGGAAGTCGAGCAGATGGGCCGGATTCGCATCGGTCGGCGTATGGCGCGGCAGTTCGATCTCGTCGAAGCCGCGATACTCCATGCTCCAGAACACGTTGCCCCACGCGCGGTTCAGCGCGCCGATATCGCCGTAGCGCACCGCGAGCCACGCGCGAAAACCTTCGAGCGCCGCACGCGTATAGCTCGGCAGCGTGTTGTGACAGCCGATCTCGTTGTCGGTCTGCCATGCGATCACCGCCGGATGCGCGCCGTAGCGCCGCGCCATCGCGTCCACGATGCGCACGCAGTGCTCGCGATACACGGGGCTCGCGATATCGTAGTGGCGACGCGAGCCGAACTGCCACACCGCGCCGTCCGCGCCGATCGGCAGGATCTCCGGATGACGATCGACGAGCCATTTCGGCGGCGCGGCGGTCGGCGTGCCGAGCACGATCTTCAGTTGCTGGCCGGAGAGCGTGTCGATCGCTTCGTCGAGCCACGCCCAGTCGTAGCGGCCGGGTTCCGGCTCCATCCGGCTCCACGCGAATTCGGCGATCCGCACGCGGGTCAGGCCGAGTTCGGCCATCCGCTTCGCGTCGCGGTCCCATTGTTCGCGCGGCCAATGTTCGGGGTAGTAGCAAACGCCGAGGTGCATCGTGGATTCCTTGCAGATGAAAGAGGATGGGACGGGTCAGCCCTTGGTCGCGCCGAACGTGAGCCCGGTGACGAAGTGCTTCTGCATCGCGAAGAACATCAGCACCGACGGCAGCGCCGCGAGCACCGAGCCGGCCGACACGATGTTCCAGGCGGTCGTCCACTGCCCCTTGAGCGCGGCGACGCCGACGGTGATCGGCGCCGCGTCGTCGCCTTGCGTGAGGCACAGCGCCCAGAAGTAGTCGTTCCACACGAACGTAAATACGAGGATCGCGAGTGCCGCGAGCGCCGGCCGCACGAGCGGCAGCACGACGCGCCAGTAGATCGCCCATTCGGACGCGCCTTCGACGCGCGCGGCCTCGATCAGCTCGAACGGCAACTCGCGGATGAAGTTGCGCAGGAACAGCGTGCAGAAGCCGGTCTGGAACGCGGTATGGAACAGCACGAGCGCCCACACGGTGTTGTACAGGCCGACGCCGAGCATGATCTGCCGCACCGGGATCATCAGGATCTGGATCGGCACGAAGTTGCCGGCCACGAACAGCCCGAGCAGCACGAGATTGCCGCGGAACCGGTAGTTCGCGAGCGCGTGCCCCGCGAGCGACGCGAGCAGGATCGATGCCGCGACCGACGGCACCGTGATCAGGATGCTGTCCGCGAAGTAATGCAGCATCGGCGTCTGCGTGAGCGCGGTGCCGTAGTTGTCGAGCAGCGCGAACTGCTTCGGCCAGTCCCAGTAATGGCCGGCCATGATCTCGTCGGTCGAGCGGACCGACGTGACGAGCACCGCGAGCAGCGGCACGAGCCACAGCGCGAGCGCGCACGGCAGCGACAGGCGGTACAGCAGGCGGGCGGGACGTCCCCAGCGGGACACGGGCATCGGATACATGTTGGTTATCCTTACGACTCGACGCGCACCAGCTTGCGCAGTTGCCACACGATATAGACGAGCATGATCGCGAACAGCACGACCGCGATCGCGGCCGAATAGCCTTCCCGGTAGTACTTGATCGCCTGGTCGACCATGAAGTACGCGAGCACGGTCGAGCTGTCGAACGGGCCGCCTCCCGTCATCACGGAGATCAGGTCGAAGCTGCGCAGCGCGCCGATCACGGTCAGCACCACCGCCATGAAGGTCGCCGGCCGCAATTGCGGCAGGATCACGTGCCACAGCAGCGTGAAGCCGCGTGCGCCTTCCATCCTCGCCGCTTCGACGATCTCGCCGTTGATGCCGGTGAGCCCGGTCAGGTAGAGGATCATGCAGAACGGAATCTGCGGCCACAGCGCGGCGACGATCACGCCGTAGGTCGCATAGCGCGGATCGCCGAGCACCGGGATCCCGTGTCCGACGATCAGCTTCAGCAGTCCGAACGTCGGATCGTAGAACCACGAGAACACCAGGCCCACGACGACGCCGGGCAACACGAATGGTGCGAAGAACAGCGACTTCACGAGCCGGATGCCGAACACGTTCTGGTTCAGGTACAGCGCGAGCGCGAGGCCGAGCGGCGGCGCGGCGAGGAACAGCGCGAGCCACAGCACGTTGTTCTTCAGCGCGACGTAGAACGTATCGGACTGCAGCAGCTCGCGATAGTTGTCGAGCCCGGCATACGTCATCGGCGTCATCCCGTCCCAGTGATGGAAGCTCAGCCAGATGCTGCTGACGATCGGATACAGCACGAACACGGTGAAAAGCGCGAATCCCGGCAGCACGAACCACAGGGCCGCGCGGTTGCGCCGGCGCGCGAGCGACGCGCGCGCATGCCGCTGCGGGCCGGCTTCGCGGCGCACGGCGCTTTCGGACAGGCTGGTTGACATGAGGTGACCTTCGACGAAACGAACCAAACGAACCCAACGAACGAGACGGTGACAACGACGCACCGGACCGGCATGCGCCGGCCCGGCCGCGCGGTGCGTTATTTCCGGTAGATGCGCTTGCGAGTCTGCTCGAGGCGCTGCAGGATCGCATCGAGCTGCGTCGGGTCGGACAGGAACTGCTGCATCGCCTTCATCCCCTCGTCCGCCATTTCCTTCGTCATGTCGCGATCGTAGAACTGCGCGATGCCGCCCGGCGTTGTCGCGAGCGTGCGGAAGCCGATCTTCGAGATCGGGTCCTGCGGCTCGGGCGCCTTGTTGTTCGACGGCAACTGCCCCATTCCCTTCGCGAACTCGCCGCTCACCGCCGGTTGCCCCATGAACGCGAGGAAGCGACGCGCGTCCGTCTTGTTGTGCGCCTTCGCCGGCACGATCAGCACGTTGACCGGGCCATCTTCCGCAAGCGGCACCGACGCATCGATCACCGGGAAGCGGAAGAAGCCGATCGGGTTGCGCGCCGCACTCAGCAGGCCCGCCGAATACCAGGTGCCCATCAGCGTCATCGCGGCCTGGCCGTTGACGATCAGCGGGCTCAGCGAATCGACGTCGTAGGACAGCGCGTTGTCGATGAAATACTTGTCGTCGATCAGCTTCTTCCATGCCGCGTACACGGCCCGCACGCGCGGATCGGTATACGCGACGTCGCCGGCCATCAGCTTCTGGTGGAATGCATAGCCGTTGATCCGCAGGTCGAGATAGTCGAACCACGCGGCGAGCGTCCACGCATCGCGCGCGGCCACCGCGACCGGCGCGATGCCGGCCGCCTTCAGCTTGCGGCACGCGTCGAGAAACTGCGCCCAGTCGGCCGGCTCGCCGTGAATGCCGGCCTTCTCGAACATGTCCTTGCGGTAGAACAACCCATACGCGTCGTAGCCGAGCGGCAAACTATAGAGCTTGCCGCCGTAGGTCGACGACTGCTTCACGGCCGCATACGTGTCGTTCCAGCCGTTCTTCTGCCAGTCCGCGCTCAGGTCCTCGATCAGCCCGCGCTTCGCGAAGTACGCGAGCCGTTCGCCGTTGTTCCAGCTCAGCACGTCGGGCGGATCGGTCGCGAGCCAGCCCGACATCTGCACCTTGTACGCCTCCTCGCCCACGTAGCTGACCTTCAGGTCGATATCCGGATTCGCCTTGTGGAACTGGTCGAACGCCGCCTGCCACGTCGCACGCTGGTTGCCGCGCGCGGCGACGTTCACCTTCAGCGTGCCCGCATCGGCCGTCCCCGCGGCGCATGCCGCGGCAGTCGTCAGGGCAAGCAGCAATCGGCTCGCACGAAGTCTCATCGTTGTCTCCTGGTATTGGTGTGATGGGTGCCGCGTCGCGCGCGGCGGGTCGGCAGTGCGCCGCTACGCGAACGCCGCTTCGGCGTGGACGGCCGGCAACGCGATGCCGGCCTCGTCGAACAGGTGGCAGCACGACGGCGACACGCGGAATGCATGCCGTTCGCCGCGCCGCAACGCGGCCTGGCCCGGCAGTTTCGCGAGCAGCGGCACGCCGCCGGGCTGGTCGAGATGCACGTACGCGGCTTCGCCGAGCTGCTCGACGAGTACGACGTCACGCACGATCGCCGGCAAGTCGGCATCGCCCGCCGTGGCGACCGTCAGATGCTCGGGACGAATCCCGAGCGTCACGCGCGCGCCGCTGCCGACGTGGCGCGGCAACGGCCGATCGTGCAGCGTCAGCGTTTCGCCGGTTCCATCCAGGCGCAGCCGGCAGCCATGCGCATCGCCCGCTTCGACGACCGCCGGCAGGAAGTTCATCCGCGGCGAGCCGATGAATCCCGCGACGAAGCGGTTGGCCGGCCGGTGATACAGCTCGAGCGGTGCACCGGCCTGTGCGATGCTGCCGAAGCGCGCGACGTCGTCGCCCGCGTGCAGCAGCACGATCCGGTCGGCCAGCGTCATCGCCTCGATCTGGTCGTGCGTCACGTAGACGGAGCTCGATTGCGTGAAGCGTGCGTGCAGGCGGGCAATCTCGACGCGTGTCTGGCCGCGCAGCGTCGCGTCGAGATTCGACAGCGGCTCGTCGAACAGGAACACGCGCGGCTCGCGCACGATCGCGCGGCCGATCGCGACGCGCTGCCGCTGGCCGCCCGACAACGCCTTCGGCTTGCGATCGAGCAGCGCGTCGAGCTGCAGCACGCGCGCGGCTTCGGTCACGCGGCGCCGGATTTCATCCTTCGGCGTGCCGGCGATGCGCAGGCCGAAGCCGATGTTGTCGAACACGGTCATGTGCGGAAACAGCGCATAGCTCTGGAACACCATCGCTACACCGCGCTCGGCAGGCGGCGTGTCGTTCATGCGCGCACCGCCGATCCGCAGTTCGCCGTCGGTCACGTCCTCGAGCCCGGCGATCATCCGCAACAGCGTTGACTTGCCGCAGCCCGACGGACCGAGAAACACGCAGAACTCGTGCGACGCGATCTCGAGGTTCACATCGCGCAGCACCGGCGCATGGTCGCCGTAGCGCTTCGAGACGTCCTTCAATGAAATGGCGGTCATCGCGCTCTCCTCTTCCGGTCAGGCGCTACGGATCGAGAAATTTAATCGCTTAAATTTCAGTGGTGCAGTTCGCCCGGTTCGCCGTACCATGTCGTCTCCTTGATCTGATGTGCCCAGAAATTAGCGTATCGCCTGTCCTTGTGCAACTAGTGGGACGCACTCCCAGAATATGAGCAGACACTCCCCCGCTTCGCTTCCGTCGCGCCTCATCTTCCGACCACCTGGCGGCCGCGCATGGTGACGCTCGCGCAAGTCGCGCGGCGCGCGAACGTCACTGCTGCGACCGTCTCGAACGTGCTGCGCAATCCGCAGAAGGTGAAGCCGGCGACCGTCGAACGCGTGATGGCCGCGATCCGCGAACTCGGCTATCGGCCGAACCTGACCGCGCGCGCGCTGGCCGAGGGCCGCACGTCGACGCTCGCGCTGATGCTGTCGAACATCACGAACCCGTTCTATCCGGAGTTCGTGCTGGCCGCCGAGCGCGAGGCGCGCAAGCGCGGCCATTACCTGCTCGTGTCGAATACCGACGACGATCCGGCCATCACGCGCAACTACCTCGAGCGGATCGCGGGGACGCTCGCCGCCGGCGCGATCGTGATGAACACCGACCTCGCCGAAGCCGAGCTGGCCGACATCGCACGCCACGGCGCGTCGATCGTGCTGTGCATGTGGGAGCACGTGCATGCGTCGCGCACGCTGCCGTGCGTGACGGTCGATTTCGCGGCGGCGGGGGCGCTGGCGGCCACGCACCTGTCCGGGCTGCGGCATCGCGCGTTCGGCGCGCTCGTCGGCAGGGGATCGGGCGGCCCGCAGTCGGTGCGGCTGCGCGGCTTCGCCGACGAACTCGCGGCACGCGGCCATCCGGCGGACGCGTTGACGACCGTGTCGGCGCACGACTCGATCGAAGGTGGCTACGAAGCGGCTGCTGCGTTACTGAGGGCGCAGCCGGGCCTCACCGCGCTGTTCGCGACCAACGACCTGATGGCGATCGGCGCGATGCAGGCGGCCGCCGATCTCGGCTTGCGCGTGCCGGTCGATCTGTCGGTGATCGGCATGACCGATATCCAGCTCGCGCACCAGTTCCGCCCCGCGCTGACGACGGTGCGGTTTCCGACGTCGCAGATCGCCGCGCGGGCGATCGCGCTGACGCTCGACATGATCGACGGGATCGAACCGGCTGCCGCCGTGCATACGATCGGGGCGCCGGAGCTGGTCGTGCGGGAGTCGACGGGGGTGGCGCGGGGGTGAGGGTTCGATTCGGCCGGCGGAGCCATCTGTTCGCCGGCGCAGGTGGCGAACGTGCCGCCTCGATGTACAGCCTGATCGGCACGGCACGACGAGGCGATTCGGGAACGTGCGTCGTGCCGGCCAATCGTCGCCGAACGCCTGCTGCCACTTGACGGCCTCGGCATCGTCGGCCCGGCGACGGCAAGATCCACATGCCGGACCGATCTTCGAACCATCAAACCGCAACGTGCCCTCGTACGCGTCGCGGTTGTCGAGATAATCGTGACGGGTCAGTGGTTCAGTTCCTCGAGCCGCACACCATTGGTCTTCGGTCCAAAGAGGCCGATTGACACCGCGACCATCAGCATACATGCCGTGATGCCGGCAAATACCCCTGGCACGCCGAAATCACGGAGAAGAAATGCGATCAAAAAGCCCGACATCATCGCACCGACCCGGCTGGCCGAATACACGATGCCGTTGGCCCGGCCCCGTATCGCTGTCGGGAACAACTCTGCCTGGTACGCGTGATAGCAGACCGAGATGATCTGGCCGGCGAAGCTGATCAACACACCGAGGATGATCAGCGGTGCCATCGTCCTGGCATGTGCGAACGCCATCCCGCATAGGATCACGATCAACGCACCGCCAACGATCAGGTATTTGCGCTGGATCCTGTCGGCGACCGCCATCGCCAGCAGCGGCCCGATCGGCAACGCGAACGCGATGATGAACGAATAGAGCAGGCTTTTCGTGACGGTAATGCCCTGGCTGATCAACAGCGTCGGCACCCAGCTCGCAAAACCATAGTAGCCGATCGCCTGGCAGAAGTTGAAGACAATCAGAATCACCATGCGTGATCGATAAGGTTGCTGCCACAACTCCGCAAGCGATGCACGTCGATGCTTCGGCTGCACCACGACCTGCGACGGGGGCGGCAGCGACCGCCCCGACTGACGCTCGACGATCGCCTCGATGTTCCGCACGATCGCGTCGCTCTCGTCGAGTTTTCCGCGTATGGCGAGCCACCGCGGGCTCTCGGGCACACCGCGCCGGATGAACCACACCAGCAACGCGCCGGCCGCGCCTGCGAGCACCACGACCCGCCACCCTTCGATACCGAACACCGTGGTCGGTACGAGCCAGTACGACAGGATCGCGGCGACTGGAGCCGCCGCGAACATCACACTCTGGTTGAACGCCATCGCGCGGCCGCGCATGTGTTGCGGCACAACCTCCGTCACATAGCTGTCGATCGTGATGATTTCGACCCCGACGCCGATGCCGGTGATGAAGCGCCAGAAAATCATCCCCTCCGGGGTGGTCTGGAAGGCCATGATCACTGAACCGACCGAATACCAGAGCAGCGAGACCGTGAACACCGAGCGCCGGCCGTATCGATCGGGCAGCCAGCCCAGTCCGAACGTCCCGACGAACAGGCCGGCGAATGTCGCGGCGATGAAGCCGGCGATCCCGGTGAAGCCGAAAAACGCGTGCGTGGTCGTTTGCAGCACCCCGCTCTTCGTCATGCCCGGCGCGATGTAGCCGGTGAAGATCAGGTCGTAGACTTCGAAAAAGCCACCCAACGAGATCAGCAGCACCAGCATCCATAGATGGCGGGTGATCGGAAGGCGATCCATACGCGCGGCGATTGCGGCACCCGGCGAGTTGTCGACGTTGACGACGAGTTGATCGTGCGGACGGGAATCCGCGGTTGCTGTGGAATGCATGTATGTCTCCTGGATACGGCAAATGTCGACGGCCTTGTTGTTGGATCGTGGTCCGTCTGCCGGTGTATCGCGCTCCGCGCACGTCATGCGTGGAGCGCGTTGTTCAACTGTGTTTCCCTACGACACCTCGGCGGATCTGATCGCGCTCGATCGATAAAGCGGTGCGCCACCGATACCCTTGATGGCAGGCAATCGCAGCCACGGGCGATGCGAACTCGACGAATTCAAATCCCGTCAACCCCATTGGGTTATCAAACAAATCTGCCATCTCTGTATCTCCGAAGTGATCAGACGGCCAAACCGACCTGATCGGGACGGTGGCGATGAACGTTGGCGCGGCGCACGTCATCCGCCGCGTTCTCGAGCAGGTTCGCAACCTGTTCGTCCGTCGGTTCCCGCACCGCTTTCGCGAGTGCGCCTGGAAGGTCATGCGCTCGCTCGTCCGCGCAGTCGCGAAAGAATCTCGTGCGTGTGTTCGCCGACCCGGGCGAGCGCCTGCCGTACGCCCGGCCGCCGACCTCCCATCGTCAGCGGCAACAAGACAACATCGGTCATCGTGCCGTCGTCGGTCTCCATCGGCACGAGTCCGCCGCTGGCCTTCAGATGCGGGTCGTCGAACAGCTGCTCCGGTCGCACGATCGGCGCGTACGGAATGCCCGCGGCCTCGAGCTTCGGCATCAGTTCGTCGGCACGGTGGTCCTTGAGCACGGCGCCGAGCGCTTCGAGCAATTCGGGCCGAACCGCCACACGCAATGCGTTGCTCGCGAAGCGCGGCTCCGCGGACAGATCCGGGCGGCCGAGGACGTCGCACAGCGTGACGAACTGCTTGTCGCTAACGGCGCCGATGAACAGCTGTTCGCCGTCGGCAAGCGTGAACACGTCATACACGCTCCATGCGGACACGCGCGCGGGCATCGGCGGCGGCGCTTCATGCGTCATTGCATACTGCTGCATGTGCTGCGCGGAGAGGAACACGCAGTTTTCGAAGAGCGCGCTCTGTACTTCCTGGCCGCGTCCGGTGACATCCCGTTCGCGCAACGCGGCCAGCACGCCGATCGCGCCGAACATGCCACCCATGATGTCGTTGACCGATGTTCCCGCACGCAACGGCCGGCCCACCGGCCCCGTCATGTACGACAGTCCACCCATCATTTGCACGACTTCGTCGAGCGCGAGACGCTTCTCGTAGGGGCCGGGCAGGAACCCCTTGTGCGACACGTAGACGAGCCGTGGAAACGCATTCGAAAGCGTGTCGTAGTCGAGACCGAGCTTCGTCATCAAGCCCGGGCGGAAGTTCTCGAGCATCACGTCGCACGTGCCGATCAGCGCGAGCGCGGCGTCCCTGCCCTCCGGTGTGTTGATGTCGAGAACGACGCTCTTCTTGTTGCGGTTGAAGGTGCGGAAGAAGCCGATGCCGAGGCCCGGCAGCTTGCGCGTCTTGTCACCGCCGGGCGGCTCGATCTTGATGACCTCCGCGCCGAGATCCGCGAGGATCATCCCGCACGTCGGCCCCATGACCATGTGTGTAAACTCGATCACTCGCACACCGTCGAGCGGAAGTCTTGCGTTGGTTTCCATGAGGTCCTCAGGCATTGAGCGCCGTCGATGCAAGATGCGTTTTCGGCAGACCGGCACGCCACAGCGCGCCATGCAGCATTTCGCCGTCGAGCCAGCGCGCGACCTTGGCGCGCAGCGCCAGCAGCGCCGTCAGGTCGATGCCGGTGTCGATGCCCATCTCGTCCAGCATGAACGCGAGGTCCTCGCTCGACGCGTTGCCGCTTGCGCCCGGTGCATGAGGACACCCGCCGATTCCTGCGAGCGTCGCGTCGAAACGCGCGACACCGGTTTCCAGCGCGGCATAGATGTTGGCGAGCGCGAGGCCGCGCGTGTCATGAAAGTGGCCGCAATAGAAGCGCTCGCCTGCCATGCGGCGCGCACGCTCGAACAGGTCACGAACGGCCGCGGGCCCCGCATAGCCGACCGTATCGGCGATGCTGACGCGATCCGCGCCCGCATCGAGCAGCGCCTGCATGCAACGCAAGACCTCGTCCGGTTCGACACGCCCCTGGATCGTGCAGCCGAATGCCGTGCCGATGCCGCCTTCGATCAGCGTCGTCGATCCGGCGGCGTCGCGCGCGGCGCGGATATGCGCAACCTCGGCGATCACTTCGTCGGGCGTCTTGCGCAGGTTCGCGAGGCTGTGTTCGCGGCTCGCGGACACCGGCACGAGCAGCAAGTCGGCGCAAGTCTCGATGGCGCGCTGCGCGCCTTTCAGGTTGGGCACCAGCACCGACACGGTGAGGCCCGGTAGCGTTTTCGCGTAGGCGACGAGTTCGGCCGTATCCGCAAGTTGCGGCAGAAGCCGTGCCGGCACGAAGGAACCGACTTCGATCTCGCGCTGGCCGGCTGCGTACGCATCGGCAATCCATTCGATCTTGCGCTCGGTCGGCAGAACGGCCTGGATGCTCTGCAGGCCGTCACGCAATCCGACCTCGCGAATCACGACATGGGAGGGAAAAGAAGGCATGGGGTCGCTGTCTCCGCAATCTGTGGCCGGTCATTGCACGCCGGCGATAGCCCTTACTCTATAGATTCCAAAAGCGACGTAAAGTATCGATTTGGAAGCTATAGCGTTCCGAAACGGAATCTCAGAAATGTCGCCGCGTCCGCGTCGCGAACGGGCCGGCCGTCGTCACGAAATCTTCTGAAGAAACCCCGCACGGCGCGCCGGCGGGACGTCGTCGTGGTAATTTCCGACGTTCCCGGAGAACACGGATACCGGCCGAAACGGGCAGAAAACTTCCGACCCGGAACGTATCGACTCATGGAGACAGCACCGTTGCGCGACCTCGACCTCAAGACACTCCGACTGTTCGTGGCCGTGTGTGATCACGGCAACATCGCGCGAGCCGCGAAGGAAGCGCATATCGAGCCATCGGCGATCAGCAAGCGCATCGCGCAGCTCGAGAGCGACCTCGGCGCGCCGGCGCTGACGCGGTCGCGACGCGGCGTTACGCCCACGCCGGCCGGCGTCGCGCTGCTCGAGCATGCGCGCAGCATGCTGTTCACGATGGACCGGATCGCGGCCGACGTCACCGCGATCGGCGACGGGCTGCAGGGGCGCGTGAGCATCTGCGCGTCGGCGTCCGCGATCGCGGAAGTGTTACTGGACGACATCGCATCGTTCATGCGCGACCCCGCCAACCGGAACATCAAGGTCGACGTGGAAGAGCGGCTGTCGCGCGACCTCGTCCGGCAGGTACGCGAAGGAGCATCTGCGGTCGGCGTGTGCTGGGACAACGTCGACTTGCAAGGACTGCAGGCGCGTTCATATCGGCACGATCGGCTGGCGCTCGCCGTGCACCCGGAGCATCCGCTTGCCGGGCTTCAATCGGTCGGTTTCGACGACACGCTCGACTTCGATCACGTCGGACTGCCGCCCGCCACAGCGGTTCACACGATGCTCAGGCGAGCAGCCGCGGATCGGGGCCGGACCGTGTCGTATCGCGTGATCGTGTCGAGTTTCGACGCAGCCTTTCGCGTCGTGGCCGCCGGTTTGGGGATCAGCGTCATCCCTGTCGAAGTTGCAGCCGCTTACCGGCAGTCGCTCGGCGTACGGGTCATCCCCCTCACCGATTCATGGGCCCGGCGCCGCTTCGTCGTCTGTTTCAAGACCTTTGACACTATCCAGCCCGCAGCACAAAGAATGGTCGAACATCTAGCGAAACGCGCCGAGTCGGAAACGAAGGTCGGTGAATAACGACCGCTCCGGCCATGCAGGGGCAAGTCCACCGCGTGGCCGAGGTGCAGATTGTCCCGACGCCGCGACCACATCCGGCAATGAACTCGCGACGATGCCTGTGACCGGGCGAACACCCGCAGCCCCGAATGACAGCATTTGCCGGCAGGCTCCGGCCGCGGGCCGTACGTGGCATTGGTGAGCGACGTGTTCGCCCGTCGCATCGCCGGCTGGCGCGTGGCGGCAGCTACGATAACGCGCTGGCTGAAACGATCAACGGTTTGTACAAGACGGAACTGACCTGATCGATTTCTCGTGTTCGTGTCGAACGTGCATGCCAATGGAATCGCCCGCTCACGAATACAGCGTCGCAAGCGGCCGAAACGACGCGCGAGGATTCCGTGTATCGACAAGCTGAAAAAACAGAACGTTGACGCGGGCTATGAGGCGGGGATGCTGCCCACCGGTTCACGCATGACGCGGCGAGTCCTTGCCGGAATGCGCCGCTTGTGCGGGCGGGCGACGCCAGGCCGGCCGCCCATCCCGCCCTTCGCCCCCTCGATCCCGATCCGGTCAGAACTTATGCCGGATCCCCGCATGCACCATCAACTGCTTCGACGTCGACGACAGATCGGCCGCCCCCGGGACATACGCCTGATCGAGCGACGAGCCGGTCGCGTCGCCGGCAACCCGCTGGTACGCGCCCATCAGGTAGACGTCGGTGCGCTTCGACAGGTTGTAGTCGGCCATCAGCCCGATCGAATGGATCTTCGGTTTCGCGCTGCCGGTGGTCGCTTCATAACGCACGGTCGTATACACATACTGCGCGCCCACGAAGAACGCCGGCGTGAACTGGTATTTACCGTTCACTTCGAAGTTCTGGTACTTGATCGCCGTGACCGTGCCGCCCGCGAGCGGCCCCGTGACGGGTTCGATCGTCTCGTCGCCGAACAGGTAGCCGACGTTCGCGGTCGGCCGCGTGACGTTGCTGTTGGTATACGCGAACCCGACCGTCGCGGGCCCTGCCGTGTAATTGACGCCCGCCCCGAAAATCCGCAGCCGCGCCGACGCGAAGTTCGCATCCGCGCCGACCGACCCCGAGCCAGCGATCGCGCCGCCGCCCGTCGCGCCCGGGTTGTCCGCATTCAGGAACGCCGCGCCGACGAGCAGGCCGCCCTGCTCGTACTGCGCACCGACACTCCACTGCCGGTTGTTCGCGAACCCGGTGTCGTTGCTGAAGCTGTACGTGCCGCCGAACGAGAAGCCGGCAAAATCCGGGCTCGCATACTTGACCGTGTTGTTCACGCGGAACGTGTTGCCGGTGTTGTCGTTGTCGAGCGGATGCGAGAACGGATAGGTGCCCCAGCTGCCGTTCGCGGTCGTCGGCGCGAGATAGTCGACGACCGAGTCGTATTGCCGGCCGAGCGTCAGCGTGCCGAAGCGCGTGCTGCCGAGCCCGACGTAAGCCTGCCGCCCGAACATGCGGCCACCCTGCGCGAGCGTGCCGCTGTTCACGTTGAAGCCGCTCTCGATCTGGAACAGCGCGGTGTAGCCGCCGCCGAGATCCTCGGTGCCCTTCAGCCCCCAGCGGCTGCCCTGCGCGAAACCGCTCGCCATCTGCCAATCACTGTGGCCGCCGACGTTGTTCGTATAGTCGATGCCCGCATCGATCAACCCGTACAACGTGACGCTGCTTTGCGCAAACGCCGGTGCCGCGCACAGTGCCGGCATCGCGACGAAAAACAATCTCCAGTTCATTCGTTTTCCTTATTGATTTGACGATTCCCACTCGCTCGCTACGCTGCGGTTCGGCTTACTTCGTGCCGTAGATGTCGAAGTCGAAGTACTTGCGGTTGATCCGCTGATACGTGCCGTTCGCGAGGATCGTCGCCAGCGCGCGGTTGAATGCATCGCGCAGCTCGGTGTCCTGCTTGCGCAGCCCGAGGCCGTCGCCCTGTCCGAAGTACTTAGCATCGTCGATCGCCGCGCCGACGAACATGAAATCCTTGCCCTGCGGCTTCTTCAGGAAGCCGTCGCTGGCCGCGATCGACGCCTGGAACGCCGCGTCGAGCCGCCCGCTCACGAGATCGGCATAGACCTGGTCCTGGTTCTGGTACGACTCGATCTGCACGCCGGCCGGCTGCCAGTTCGCGATCGCATAGTCGGCCTGCGCGGAACCCTGCTCGACGCCGACCCGCTTGCCCTTCAGCGACGCGGCCGTCGGCAGCAGCGGCGAACCCTTGCGCGCGACCAGCCGCGCCGGCGCGTTCGAGATCCGGTTCGTGAACGCGATCTGCTGCATGCGCTTCGGCGTGATCGTCATCGACGACGCGATCACGTCGAACTTGCGCGCGAGCAGCCCCGGAATCATCCCGTCGAAACTCGACTCGACCCACACGCAGCGCGCGCGCAGCTCCGCGCACAACGCGTTCGTGATGTCGATCCCGAAGCCGGTCAGCGTGCCGTCGGGCTGCTTGTATTCGAGCGGCGGATAGGTGGGATCGACCGCGAGGCGGATCTCCTTGCCCGTCCAGTCGCCCGCATGCGCGGCGCCTGCCACCGTCGTTGCCGTCAGCGCCACCGCGAGCGCCGCCATCCATTGTTTCATTGCCAGTCTCCTTGTTGCCGTCGTTGAAGGTAAATCGAATCGGTCCAGCCGCGTCACGCGAGGTAGCGCTCGGCGAGCGCGATCCAGTAGCTCGCGCCCGTCGCGAGGCACGCATCGTTGAAATCGTAGCCGGGGTTGTGCAGCCCGCAGCCGGCCGCGCCGTCGCCGTTGCCGATCGACAGGTAGCTGCCCGGGCACGCGTCGAGCATGAACGCGAAATCCTCGCTCGCCGCGATCGGCCGCAGATGCGGAATCAGCGCATCGTCGCCACCCCATTCGCGCGCGACATCGCGCGCGAACGCCGTTTCCGCCGCGTGATTCACGAGCACCGGATAACCGTGGCGATAGTCGATCTCGGCCGTCGCGCCATAGCTGTCGGCCTGGCCGTGCACGATCGCGCGAATGCGCCGTTCGAGCAGCGCGCGCACGTCCGGCGACAGCGCCCGCACGCTCAGCTCGATATCCGCATGCGGCGGAATCACGTTCGATGCGGTGCCCGCGTGGATCGAGCCGGTCGTGACGATCGCCAGTTCCTGCGGATTGACGTTGCGCGACACGACCGTCTGCAGCGCCATCACGATCGACGCGCAGACGACCACCGGATCGATCGTCGTATGCGGCGCCGCGCCGTGGCCGCCGCGCCCGGTCACGCGCACGCGCACCTCATCGGCCGACGCCATCGCCGGGCCGTCGCAGAAGCCGAGCACGCCGGCCGGCAGGCCCGGCACGTTATGCATCGCGAACACGGCATCGCACGGGAACTGCGTAAACAGCCCGTCGTCGAGCATCCGTTTCGCGCCGCCGAGCCCTTCCTCCGCCGGCTGGAAAATCAGGTTCAGCGTGCCGCTGAAGCGCCCGCGCTCCGCGAGGCAACGAGCGGCGGCGAGCAGCATCGCCGTATGGCCGTCGTGGCCGCAAGCGTGCATCACGCCGTCGTGCCGGCTCGCATGCGGCAGCCCGGTCGTTTCGCGGATCGGCAGCGCATCCATGTCCGCGCGCAGCCCGAGCCGCTTCCCTGCGCCGCGCGTGAGCGTGCCGACCACGCCGGTACCGCCGAGGCCGCGCGTGACCCGATAACCCCATGTTGTCAGGCAATCGGCGACGAGCTCGCTCGTCGCGTGTTCGTCGAAACCGAGTTCCGGATGGGCATGCAGCCGGCGGCGCAGCGCGATCATCTCCGTCTCGATGGCCGCCATTTCAGGCGGAATGCGTACTCGATCCAACCCCGTTACTCCTTTCCAGGTGCCGCGTTGCGACTGCCGGAATGGCAGGTCGTGGGCGAGATCGTAGGCAGCGAAAAAGCCGGCGAACAGCCGCAGTTTCGTTATGATGACAACCTTTCGTTGTCGGCTATCACACCCTTTCGCACCCTTTCACACCATGAGCACGATCAAGCTGCATCAGTTGCAGGCGCTCGTCGCGAGCGCGGAGGCCGGGAGCATCCGCGGCGCGGCACGCACGCTCGGGCTGTCGCAGGCGGCCGTCACGCGTGCGTTGCGCGAGCTGGAGGCCAGCGAGCGCCTGCCGCTGCTGGTGCGCGCGCCGGAAGGCATCGGCTTCACCGAATACGGGAAGACCCTGCTCACGCACGCGAAACTCGTGCTCAAGCAGCTCGAGCATGCGCAAAGCGATCTCGAACGGATGCGCGGGCGCGTCGAGGGGCGGCTGAGCGTCGGCGTCACGCCGTGGCTGACGATGACCTTCCTCGCGGAAACCGTGCTGCAGTTTCGCGAGCGGATGCCCGACGTGCGCCTCGAACTGTACGAAGCGCTGATGGCCGTCGCGCAACCGCTGCTGCGCGACGGCAGCATGGATTTCGCGCTCGGCCACGTGCAGGCCGGCAGCGGCGCGCAGGAGTTCGCGTTCGAGCCGCTGCTGCGCTACGAGACGTCGGTGATGGTGCGCGCCGGGCATCCGCACGAACGCGCGACGTCGGTACACGACCTGCTCGATTGCGACTGGGTGCTGAATTCGTCGGCCGACGGCCAGGCCGCGCTCGTCGACTACCTGTTCACGCGGCACGGCGCGCAGATCGACGAGCGGCGCATCGTGCGCGCGCAGTCGGTCGCGATGCTGCAGACGATGCTCGAGCAGGCCGGCATGTGCACGTGGTGCCCGACAATCCTCGCGGCAGTGCCGCCGTTCGGCGAGCGGATGCGCGTGCTGTCGCTGAAGGAGACCTTCGAGCCGAGCGAACTCGGCGTCGTCACGCGCCGCAGCAGCACGCTGAGCGACGCCGCGCGCTGCTTCATCGACTGCCTGCTGCAGGTGATCCGACGGCATGCGCGCTCGGCGCGCAAGGACGATCTCGCGCTGTTCCGCACGCTTTCGCTGCTGATCTGACGCCGATCGCGCGCCGGCATCGGGAACCCTGCCGGCGGAGGCACTGCGGCATCCGGGCACGACCGGGTATACCTCCGGCACCGCATTGTTCTATACTGCCCCCCAGTATCCGGAAACCACGATCCCATGCCGCATTCCCCCGCAGAGAAAAAACGCGTCCTGACCCGCGTGCGCCGTGTCCGCGGGCAGCTGAATGCGCTCGAGCAGGCGCTCGAGGAAGGCGCCGACTGTGGTCCGGTACTGCAGCAGCTGGCGGCGATCCGCGGCGCGATCAACGGCGTGATGGCCGGCGTGCTCGAAAGCCATCTGCGCGAGGAATTCACCCAGCTCGCGGAGGCCCCGCGGCCTGCTTCCGAATCGATCGACGATATCGTGACCCTCGTCCGGTCCTACCTGCGTTGACCGGCGCAGGATCGTCGACGCTCCGCTCCATTCGATGATTTTTTCAACAGGATTGTCATGAAATCACGTGCCGCAGTTGCGTTTGAAGCGGGTAAGCCGCTCCAGATCGTCGAAATCGACGTCGAACCACCCCGCAAGGGCGAAGTGCTCGTCAAGATCACCCATACCGGTGTCTGTCACACCGACGCGTTCACGCTGTCGGGCGACGATCCCGAAGGCCTCTTCCCCGCCGTGCTGGGTCATGAAGGCGCCGGCATCGTGGTGGAAGTCGGCGAAGGCGTGACCAGCGTCAAACCCGGCGACCACGTCATTCCGCTCTACACCGCCGAATGCGGCGAGTGCCTGTTCTGCAAGAGCGGCAAGACCAACCTGTGCGTGTCGGTGCGCGCCACCCAGGGCAAGGGCGTGATGCCCGACGGCACCACGCGGTTCAGCTACAACGGCCAGCCGGTCTATCACTACATGGGCTGCTCGACGTTCAGCGAATACACCGTCGTCGCCGAAGTGTCGCTCGCGAAGATCAATCCGGACGCGAACCCCGAGCAGGTCTGCCTGCTGGGCTGCGGCGTCACGACGGGCCTCGGCGCGGTGAAGAACACGGCGAAGGTGCAGGAAGGCGACACCGTGGCCGTGTTCGGCCTCGGCGGCATCGGCCTCGCGGTGATCCAGGGCGCGAAGCTCGCGAAGGCCGGCCGCATCATCGCGATCGACACCAACCCCGGCAAGTTCGACCTCGCACGCGTGTTCGGCGCCACCGACTGCGTGAACCCGAAGGATCACGAAAAGCCCATCCAGCAGGTGATCGTCGAAATGACCGGCTGGGGCGTCGACCACAGCTTCGAGTGCATCGGCAACGTCAACGTGATGCGCGCCGCGCTCGAATGCGCGCACCGCGGCTGGGGCCAGTCGGTGGTCATCGGCGTCGCCGGCGCCGGCCAGGAAATCTCGACGCGCCCGTTCCAGCTCGTCACCGGTCGCCGCTGGCTGGGCACGGCATTCGGCGGCGTCAAGGGCCGCTCCGAACTGCCGGGCATGGTCGAGGAAGCGATGGCCGGCACGATCCAGCTGGCACCGTTCGTCACGCACACGAAGCCGCTCACCGGCATCAACGAAGCGTTCGACCTGATGCACGAAGGCAAGTCCATCCGGACCGTCGTGCATTTCTGAACCACACGCGAGGAAGCCGGTTGCCGCAACCGGCCCGTTTGCGCGCGTGCGCCGGCAAGCCGCATCGCTTGGCCGGCGCGATGCATGCTCCAACCCCCATCCTCTGTCCAGCCGGTAACGATCGCCGTTGCGTGATCCGTCGCCCGGCGCGCGACTCGGCTTTCGACCGCGAGCCTGTGTCGCGGCTGCCCCGTCAGCACCGCACGCGCCGCATCCGGAGCGTGGCCGACGGCGATTCCCCGAACGCGCGCTTGTAGTCGATCGCGAACCGTCCGAGGTGCGCGAAGCCCCATTTCAGCGCAATGTCCGTCACCGACGCGAGCCCCGGTGTCGCATCGTCGAGCAGTTCGTCGCGCACACGTTGCATCCGCAACTGGCGCACGAATGCCATCGGCGTGATGCCGTGGCGATTGCGGAAGCCGGCGAACAGCGTGCTCGGGCTGACGCCCGCGAGTTCGGCGAGCCGTTCGATCGTCAGCGGCTCGTCGAGATGCGCGCGGATGTATTCCTCGACGCGCCGCACGTAGAACGGCGCGAGCGGCGCCGGCGCGTGGCGCGTGCCGTTGCGCGCGGTGTTCGGGTGGCCGTACAGCAACAGGTTGAGCAGCGTCGATTCGAGTTGCTCGAACGCGAGCGGATGTCGCAGCGGATGCCCGTCCGTCGCGATCGCGTCGGCCAGCATCGGCAGCATCTGTGCGAGGCACGCGCCCTGCTGCGACGACAGGCTGAATTCCGGCTCGAACTCCACCGGCGCGCGCCGCTCGTCGCCGAAATGCCGCTGCGCATGCCGCTCCATCACCTCGCGCTCGATCCGCAGGATCACTTGCGGGCACGCCTCGCCCCACCGCATCCTGAGCGACAGCGTCGGCGACAGCAGCGACGCGGTGTCGGGCGACGACACGAAGCGCGTCGCGCCGCACTCGATCTCGGCGTCGCCGCGCAGCGGAATCTGCAACAGATAGAAGTGCTCGAGCGGCCCCGGTTCGATCGACACCTCGCCACCGTAGTCGAGCAGATTCAGCGACAGGTTGCCCCAGCGAGCATGGTGCATGCGGCTGTGCAGCGCGCGCGAATCGCCGGTCGGTGTGAGCCGGTGCGGCTTGAACACGTCCGCTACCCGCGCGCGCACCTCGTCGACGTCATCCGACTGCAGCAGCAGCGTGTCGTGATTGAAACAGGCGGCGTCACCCAGCCAGCCCGCTCCGGAAAATTGCCCCATCGAAGTTCTCCCGTCGTGCTCGATCGCACTTGCGCTGTGCACGCGTTCCCGATTCCGGGGAATCCCGTCGCACGATCCGGATAGCGGCCGGAGTATCCGGACAGTCCGCCTCGTTACACTACGCAAGCCCAGCGCACCCGATGCAAGAAGCGGACCGTTCGCGCATCGTAGAAAACTGTGCGGCGCTTCCGCATCCGCACAAACCCGCAGAGCGGCGTGTCCCGGCCCCGCTGCGGCGGGCCGGTCCGCAGGTTTCCGGAATTCGCGGATACCGGTCGAAGAAAGCGGATAGAAGCGCGCGTTTCGTCCGCCAATACTGCGCCCATGCCAGTCACGAACAGAATGGAGAGACACATGCAAGGACGACACATCGAGATCCCGTCGCCGGACGGCGGCGCGTTTCGCGCGTACCTGAGCACGCCGGCCGGCGGCACGGGACCGGGCATCGTGCTGTGCCACGAGATCTTCGGCGCGAACGCGACGATGCGCGACGTGGCCGATTATTACGCCGAAGAAGGCTACACGGTGCTCGTGCCCGACCTGTTCTGGCGCCAGGCGCCCGGCATCGAACTCGGTTACACCGCCGCCGACTTCGAGCGTGCGATGGCGCTGTACCGCGAATACGACGAAAACAAGGGCGTCGAGGACATCGCCGCCGCGCTGGCCGTGCTCACGCAACGGCCGGAATGCACGGGCCAGGCCGGCGTGCTCGGCTACTGCCTCGGCGGCAAGCTCGCGTATCTCGCCGCGTGCCGCCTGCCGGACGTGGCCGCCGCGGTCAGCTATTACGGCGTGGGCATCGAACACGCGCTCGACGAGGCCGCGCATCTGCGCGGCCGGCTCGTGCTGCAGATCCCCGCGCAGGACCGCTTCTGTCCGCCCGACGCGCAGCAACGCATCGCCGCGGCGCTCGCGGGGCGCGACGGCGTGGAAGTGTATGTCTACCCGGGCGTCGATCATGCGTTCGCACGCGTCGGCGGCGATCATTTCGACAAGGCGGCCGCTGTGATGGCGCACCAGCGCGCGATCGCCGCGTTCCGCGCGGCGCTCGGCCCGCGCTACGACCTGTCCGCGCTGTGGGAAGAACATCTCCGACACGAATTCGACACGCGCAACGTCGACGCGACGATGGACACGATGGTTGCGCAGCCGTACGTGAACCATATTCCGACACTGACGGGCGGCGTCGGCTACGACGAACTCAAGCGCTTCTACACGCATCACTTCGTGCATGCGAACCCGCCGGACACCACGATCACGCCGATCTCGCGCACGATCGGCGCGAGCCAGATCGTCGACGAACTGCTGTTCTGCTTCACACATACGACCGAGATCGACTGGATGCTGCCCGGCGTCGCGCCGACCGGCAAGCGCGTCGAGATCCCGCTCGTCGCGATCGTCAAGTTCCGCGGCGACAAGCTGTATCACGAGCACATCTATTGGGACCAGGCGAGCGTGCTCGTGCAGATCGGCCTGCTCGACGCGGCCGGGCTGCCCGTCGCCGGTGTCGAAACGGCGCGCAAGCTGCTCGACGAAACCGTGCCGTCCAACGGCCTGATGCAGCGCTGGCGCGACAGCGCGTAATCGACGGATACCCGGGCGGCACGTCGAACGCGCGCCGCCTGCGCTCAATCATTCCAGGAGACTCCCCATGACTGCCCTTGCTGGCAAAGTCGCGATCGTCACCGGCGGCGCCACGCTGATCGGCGCCGCCGTCGCACAGGACCTGAGCCGCGCCGGCGCGTGCGTCGCGATCCTCGATCTCGACGCGGAGAACGGCGCGCGCGTCGCCGCTACACTCGGCGAACGCGGCACGTTCATCGCGACCGACATCACCGACGACCGCGCGATCGAGCGCGCGGTATCGGCCGTCGCCGAACGCTTCGGCTCGATCGACCTGCTGATCAACCTCGCGTGCAGCTACGTCGACAACGGCATCCAGGCCACGCGCAACGACTGGCTCGCGGCGATGGACGTCAACGTCGTCTCGGCCGCGATGCTCGTGAAGGCCGTTCATCCCTACCTGACCCGGCGCGGCGGCGGCGCGATCGTGAACTTCAGCTCGATCTCCGCGCAATGCGCGCAGACCGGCCGCTGGCTCTATCCCACATCCAAGGCGGCGATGCGCCAGCTCACGCGCAGCATGGCGATGGATCTCGCCGCCGACCGGATTCGCGTCAACTCGGTGTCGCCGGGCTGGACGTGGTCGCGCGTGATGGACGAGCTCACGCACGGCGACCGCGCGAAGACCGATCGCGTGGCCGCGCCATTTCATCTGCTCGGGCGCGTGGGCGATCCGTCGGAAGTCGCGCAGGTCGTCACGTTCCTGTGCAGCGATGCGGCAAGCTTCGTGACGGGCGCCGACTACGCGGTGGACGGCGGCTACTCCGCGATGGGCCCCGAGCAGGCGGTGCCGGCGATTCCGCGTCTGGCCGAATAACCGCCGGCCGTTCCTTCCCGCCCACATTTCATTCCATTTAATTCGTCATGCAAAGGATTGCATCATGAAACGCATCGCTATCGTCGGCGCCGGCCAGTCCGGCCTGCAACTCGCCTTCACGCTGCTCGACCAGGGTTATCACGTCACGCTCGCGACCAATCGCGACGCGCAACAGATTCGCGCCGGCAAGGTCATGTCGAGCCAGTGCATGTTCCATACCGCACTGCAGATCGAACGCGATCTCGGCCTGAACGCCTGGGAAGAAGCGTGCCCGTCCGTCGACGGCATCGGCATCGCGGTGCCGCATCCGCAAGGCAACGGTCGCAAGGCGATCGACTGGTCGTCGCGGCTGACCCGCTACGCGCAATCGGTCGACCAGCGCGTGAAGATGGCCGACTGGCTCGACGCGATCCGGCGCCGCGGTGCCGACGTGCGTATCTGCGACGTCGGCGTGCCGGAACTCGAGGCGCTCGCACGCAGCCACGATCTCGTGCTGCTCGCGGCCGGCAAGGGCGAAATCGTGAACCTGCTCGGCCGCGACGACGCACGCAGCGCATTCGAGCGCCCGCAACGTGCGCTGGCCCTTACCTACGTGACTGGCATGACGCCGAGCCAGCCGTATTCGCGCGTGCGCTTCAACCTGCTGCCCGGGATCGGCGAATACTTCGTGTTTCCGGCGCTGACCACGACGGGCCCGTGCGAAATCATGGTGTTCGAAGGGATCCCCGGCGGCCCGCTCGACTGCTGGGCCGACGTGAAGACGCCCGAGCAGCATCTCGACCGCAGCCTGTCGTTCCTGCAGCAGTACGTGCCGTGGGAATTCGAGCGCTGCCGCGACGTTGCGCTGACCGATCCGAACGGCACGCTGTCCGGGCGCTTCACGCCGACCGTGCGCAAGCCGTTCTTCCGCCTGCCGTCGGGCCGCACCGTGTTCGGCATGGCCGACGCGGTGGTCGTCAACGATCCGATCACCGGCCAGGGTTCGAACAATGCGGCGAAATGCGCGAAGGTGTACGGTGACGCAATCCTCGCACGCGAAGCCGAGCCGTTCGACGAAGCCTGGATGCACGACACGTTCGAACGCTACTGGGCCTACGCACAGCACGTCGTGCGCTGGACCAACTCGCTGCTCACGCCGCCGCCGCCGCACATCCTCGAGCTGCTCGGCGCCGCCGGCCAGCTGCCGTCGCTCGCCGCGACGATCGTCGACGGCTTCGACGATCCGCGCCGGTTCGCGCCGTGGTGGTTCGAGCCGGCGGCCTGCGCCGCGCTGATCCGCGAACACGCCGCCCGTTCGGAGTAAGCGACATGAACGCCACCGCTTCCAGCAATCCGGGCCTCGACCCGCAGCAATTGCGCGCCGCGTTCGGGCAGTTTCCGACCGGCGTCACCGTGATCACCACGCGCGCGCCGGACGGGCGCAAGGTCGGCCTCACCGCCAATTCGTTCTCGTCGCTGTCGCTCGACCCGCCGCTCGTGCTGTGGAGCCTGCGCAAGGTCGCGCCGAGCCGTCCGGATTTCGTCGCGGCCACGCACTTCGCGATCAATATCCTCGCGCACGACCAGATCGAACTGTCGCGCCGTTTCGCGACGCCGAGCGCCGACAAGTTCGACGGCGTGCCGCACATGGATGCCGATGCGGGCGGCGTGCCCTGTCTCGACGGCGCAAGCGCGCGTTTCGTGTGCCGCCATGTCGGCCATTACGAAGGCGGCGACCACCTGCTGTTCATCGGCCAGATCGAGGCATTCGATGCGTCCGGCCATGCACCGCTCGTGTTCCATGCGGGCCAGTATCGCGCGATCTCGGCACACCCCGATATTTCTCGTGCCGCTTGATTAGTTATACAAACAAATATTCAGGAGATGGTGATGATGAAATGCGGCTCTCGCCTGCTTGCGATCGCAGGCCTCGTGTGCTTCGGCCTGACCGGACACGTGCCGGCGCATGCGACCGACCTGCCATCGGTCAACCTGGGGATGACCAGCTTCCTCGACGGGATGCCGCCGGCCGGTGCCGGCTGGTACGGCACGCAGTATCTCGAGTACTACACGGCCGGACGCGTCAACGACAATGCCGGCAACAAGGTCGGGCTGCCGAAGCAGGACATCGACCTGTTCGCGGGGCTGAGCCAACTCGTCTACCAGTCGCCGCTGGCGTTCGGCGGCATGCATCCGGGGCTCGACGTGATCCTGCCGTGGGTGGCGTCCGTGCACACGAACGACGGGATCGGCAACGTCGCGCTGAATTCGCGGGCCGGGTTCGGCGACCTGCTGATCGGCCCGTTCATCCAGTTCGATCCGGTGATGGGCCCGCAGGGGCCGCGCTTCGCGCAGCGGGTGGAATTCCAGTTCATCGCGCCGACCGGCGCATACGACCCGGCGCGGGCAATCAATCCGGGCAGCCATTTCTGGTCGTTCGATCCGTACTGGGCCGCGACGTTCTGGGTCACGCCGAAGTGGACCGTGTCGTGGCGCCTGCACTATTTGTGGAATGCGACCAATCACGAGCCGGCGACCGCGCTCGGGCCCGACGTGACGTCGACGCAGGCCGGCCAGGCCGTTCATGCGAACTTCGCGACCGAGTACGAAGTGCGGCCCGGGCTGCGGTTGGGGCTCAACGGCTACTGGCTGCGCCAGACCACCGACATGAAAGTGAACGGGCAGGACGTGTCCGGCACACGGGAATCCGTGCTCGCGATCGGGCCCGGTGCGATGGTCAGTTTCTCGCCGCAGGATCACCTGCTGTTCAACGCGTACTTCGAGGTCCTTGCGCGCAACCGGCCGCAGGGTTCGCGGATGGTGTTGCGGTACGTGCATCATTTTCAGTGACGCGCAAACCCGGCCGGCCTGGCTGGCCGATATCGTATGACGAATGCATCGCACACCTTCGGCGCCTGGATGCGTGTCCTATAGTTTCGGGGATGGCAAGGAGACCACTGAAACACAACAAGGAAGGGAACACGCGATGGCGACCTCTGCTCCTCCCCGGCTTTACCCGCGCGCCGCGCAGCGGCTGGTGCATCACCTGGCGACGGTTGCACCGGCGCTGGCCGTCGGCATCGCCGTTTCCGCCTGCGGCGGCGACAGCTCGCTGAACAGCGACGAGCCTGCCTACACCACCCAGGCGCGCCCGCAGATCAATGCGCTGCTCGCGAACACGATGACGCCCGGCGCGGTCGTCTACGTGCAGTCGCCGCAAGGCAACTGGCTCGCGTCGTTCGGCACGGCCGTGCGCGGCACGAACTCGCCGATCCCGACGAACGCGCACTTTCGCATCGGCAGCGTGACGAAGACATGGACGGGCACCGTGATCCTGCAACTCGTGCAGGAAGGCAGGCTGCGCCTGACCGATCATGTCAGCCAGTACGTCGCGAACGTGCCGAATGGCGACACGATCACGATCGAGCAGTTGCTGACGATGCGCAGCGGTCTCTACAACTACTCGACCAGCCTTGCGTTCAACCAGTCGCTCGACGCGCAGCCGGACAGGGTGTGGGCCGTCGACGAACTGCTGGGTATCGCGGAGAACCAGCCCGTCTATTTCGCGCCGGGCGCGGATTTTCGCTACTCGAACACGAATACGGTGCTGCTCGGCCTGATCATCGAGCAACGCACCGGCATGAGCGCCGCCGATGCGATCCGGACGCGGCTGTTCGCGCCGCTCGGGCTGACCGAGACATCGCTGCCGCCGCAGGACAACACGGCGCTGCCCGCGCCGGCGCCGCGCGGTTATCAATGGGGCACCAACGTGGAGACGATCGATGGCGACGCGCTGTCTCCCGCGCGCCAGGCCGCCGCGAAGAACGGCACGCTGCAGCCGACCGACGTGACGACGGTCAATACGTCGTGGGCATGGACGGCCGGCTCCGGCATCTCGACCGCGGCCGAACTGGGTGCGTACGTGCAGCGGATGGTCGGCGGCGGCTACCTGAATGCGGACCTGCAGGCGCAACGCCTCGCGAGCTGCACGCCGATCGATCCGTCGAATCCGGCGTCGGCGAGCTACTGTATGGGGCTCGCGAAGTTCGGCACGTTCTACGGGCACACCGGGGAAATACCGGGTTTCAATACGTTCGCGGGCTACGATCCGGCAACGAAGACGACGATCGTCACGTGGGCGAACACGGCGTCCGGCCCGGACGGACGCGCACCGGCCAACGAGATCGCACGGATCATCATGGGCGAGCTCAGCAAGGCGGCGGATGTGCCGAGCGAGGGGCGGCCTTGAGGGGAAGCCGTAGGGGGCCACCCGCGCGGGCAGTGGACTACGGCTGCGTCCAGGGTCGACCATGGGTCCGGGTTGCGTTGACGCCGCTATGATCGACCTGTCTCGCGGCGCCGCCCGGGGGGAGAAGGAGCCTCCCATGAAGACGGTGACCGTGCCGCCAGGCGACGCCGGGCCGGCACGCACATCCGGTTCGCGCGGCACCCCCGCCGCGCTACTGCCCGATGCTGGTGAAGGTCGGCAGCAGCACGCGATACACGTGAATCATCGCCGGCCCGAGCAACACGCACATCAGCGCCGGGAAGATGCAGAAGATCAGCGGGAACAGCAGCTTCAGCGCGATCTTCGCGGCACGCTCCTCCGCGCGCATCCGCCGCCGCGTGCGCAGCATGTCCGAGAGCACGCGCAGCGATTCCGCGATGCTCGTGCCGAAGCGATCGGCCTGGATCAGCATCGCGCAGAACGATTCGATATCCTCGACGCCGGTCCGCAGCGCCAGGTTGCGCAGCGCGGTATCCTTCGTGAACCCGGAACGCATCTCGAGCAGCAGCAAGTCGAGTTCGCCTGCGACCACTTCGCTGCGAAAGCGCAGTTCCTCGCTCACCCTCATCAGCGCCGCATCGAGCCCGAGCCCTGCTTCGACGCATACGGTCAGCAAGTCGAGCGCATCCGGGAAGTCCTCGAAGATCACCTGCTGACGCTTCGCGATCCGGCGCCGGAGGATCACGTTCGGCACGTAGTAGCCGATCCCGGCGAGCGCCACGAGGAGGAACGACAGCAGCATGCGTTGACCCGCGAGGCGGGTCGTGGCGAGCGCCAGCAGCGCAGCGCCCGGCAGCGCCAGCGCGAGTACCGTCTTCGCCGCGAAGTAAAGCGCGCCCGCGTTCGCATCGCGCCAGCCGGCATTCATCAGCCGGATCCGCAGCGGCGAGTTCTCCCAGCCCTCCTGCGGCAGCGACAGCCGGGAAATCGGTTTCGACAGCTCGACGAGTTTCGCGACCCAGTGCGATGTTTGCCCGCCGCCGTCGTTCGCACCGGTGCCGATGCCCACGCTCGCTCCGCTCGCCTGCTGGATCCGGCGCTCCATGTTGCGCGGTGCAAACAGCAGCATCGCGACCAGCACGCCGCCGGCGACGAAAAGGAACAAGCCGGCCAGCATCACGGTATGTACTACGCTCAGGTTTTGCATGACAGCCTCGATTCGGTTCGTGAAGCCCGGGACACGCGTCAGACGCGAATGCGGATGATGCGGCGAATCCACAGCAGGCCGAATGCCATCGACCCCAGCATCACGCCAACCATCTTGATGCCGGCCGGATCCTCCCAGAGCACCGACAGGAACTCGCGGTTCAACACCGCCATCATGCCCGCGGTACCGAACGGCAGCAGGCCGAGGATCCAGGCCGACAACCGCCCTTCCGCGGACAGCACGCGGACCTTGTCGAACAGCTTGAAGCGTTCGCGCACCAGCGACGCGATGCTGTCGAGCAGTTCGGCCAGGTTGCCGCCGGTCTCGCGCTGGATCAGCACCGCGATCACGAAGTAGCGCAGGTCATGGGCCGGCACGCGCGTGGCGAGGTTCACCAGCGCATCGTGCAGCGATACGCCGTAATTGATCTCGTCGAACGTGATCCTGAATTCACTGCCCATCGGATCGGGAAACTCCTCGCCGACCATCCCGAGCGCGCTCGTAAACGAGTGGCCGGAGCGTAGCGCGCGCGCGATCATGTCGCAGACATCCGGCAGCTGGCGCTCGAGCTTGAGCATCCGCCGGTTGCGATGCCGCATCACGTACATTACCGGGATGCATGCGGTCAGCAGCGCAATCGGCACCACGATGATCAGCGGCAACGCGGTCAGGGTCAGGGCCAGCATCGTCGCCACCGGGAATGCGGCGCAGAGCGTGACCAGTTTCGCGACCGTCCAGTCGAGCCCGGACTGCTGCAGCAGGAGGTCCAGCGACTGCACGCGCGGCATGCGCAACAACAGCCGGTCGAACGGCTTCGACTCGTCGAGCATCCGCTTCTTGAGAATCGACAGCCGCTCCTGCTGCACGCTGCCGCCGGCCGACATCGCGCGCAGGCGCGACTCGATCCGGCGCGCCGCGGCACCGTGGCGCGTGTTCCACCATTGATAGACGCCTTCGATCGCGAGCACGACCGCGACGAAGGTGAGAATCACAAAACCGTAAAAGATCGAGTCCATGAGGCCTCCCCGGAATCAGACGACCGCGCGTCGTCACTTCGTCTCGTAACGCTGCGCCGGGTCGTACAGCGAATCCGGCAGGTTGATGCCGAACGCCTGCAGCCGCTCGGCGAACTTCGGCCGCACGCCGGTCGCGCAGAAGTGTCCGCGCACCGTGCCGTCGCGATCCATGCCGGTGCGCTTGAACGTGAAGATCTCCTGCATGTTGATGATGTCGCCCTCCATCCCGGTCAGCTCCTGGATGCTGACGATCTTGCGCTTGCCGTCGGTGAGCCGGGTGGCCTGAACCACCACCGAGATCGCCGACGCGATCTGCTGGCGCATCGTCTTCGGCGGCAGCGTCAGGCCGCCGACGCTGATCATGTTCTCGAGCCGGGTGAGCGCATCGCGCGGCGTGTTGGCGTGGATCGTCGCGAGCGAGCCTTCGTGGCCGGTGTTCATCGCATTGAGCATGTCGAGCGCTTCCGCGCCGCGCACTTCGCCGAGGATGATCCGGTCCGGCCGCATCCGCAGCGCGTTGCGCACGAGCGTGCGTTGCGTGATCTCGCCCTTGCCCTCGATGTTCGGCGGCCGCGTTTCGAGCCGCAGCACGTGCGGCTGCTGCAGTTGCAGCTCGGCCGCGTCTTCGATCGTCACGATCCGTTCGGATCGCGGAATGAAGCCCGACAGGATGTTGAGCAGCGTCGTCTTGCCGCTGCCGGTGCCGCCCGACACGAGCACGTTCACTTTTGCCTGGGCCAGCGCGTCGAGCAGTTCCGCCATCGGCGGCGTGAGGCTCTGGTAACTCACGAGGTCGTCCATCTTCAGCGGATTGACCGCGAAGCGCCGGATCGACATCAGCGGCCCGTCGATCGCCGACGGCGGAATGATCGCGTTCACGCGCGAGCCGTCCGGCAGACGCGCATCGACCATCGGAGTCGATTCGTCGATGCGGCGCCCGACCCGCGACACGATCTTCTCGATCACCTTCATCAGGTGCGCGTCGTCGTAGAACGTCACGTCGGTCAACTCGAGCTGGCCGGCGCGCTCGACGTAGACCTGTTTGTACGTGTTCACGAGGATGTCGGAGATGCCGGGGTCGCGCAGCAGCGCCTCGAGCGGGCCGAAACCGAACATCTCGTCGTACACGTCGATCGCGAGCTGGCGCCGCTCGATGTCGTTCGCGAGCAGGCGCTCCTCGTCGAGGATGCGCGAGATCAGCGCCGAGATTTCCTGCCGGACCTGTTCCTGCGGCAGGCGCGACAGACGCTCCAGCTCGACGCGTTCGAGCACCGCCAGGTGAATTTCGCGGCGCAGCTTCTGGTAGGCGTTGCGTACCGACGAATGCGTCGCACCTGCCGGTTCGGTGCCCGCCGCCTGCGGCTGCGTCCGGTACAAGGACATCTGTTCGCGCAATGACATGATGGTTTCCCCGCAAGATTCACATGGACTTGAGCTTCGGCGTGGCCTTGCGGCCGAACAGCCGGGACATCAACGGTTCGCTGCTGGACGTGCCGTGCCTGGTGCGCACGTCCCCTTCGACGATCTGCTTCGCACACGCCTGCAACGCACGCGTGACCGCCGCGCCGCGCGCGACGCGCGAGGCCGGATGCCCCTGGTCGAGCGCTTCGCGCACGGTGTCGGCGTCGTCGGGTATCGTGCTGCTGGCGTGCAGGCCGAGCACTTCCTCGAGCGCGGCGCGGGACCGCTCGCTCGCTCGCGTCATCCGGTTCACCACCAGCCGCAACTGGTCGGTCGGGTAGCCGAGCGACACGAGAATCTCCAGCAGCCGGCGGCCCGCGCGCACGTGCGGCATCGTGGGCTGCAGCACGAGCTGGATCTGGTCGCTTCGATCCAGTGCGATCATCGACAGCGGATTGATGCTGACGCCGATGTCGAAGATCACGAAGTCGTAACGCGGCGCCGCGACGCCGAGGATCCATTCGAGCGCGTCCTCGCGCATCTCCGCGGCCTTCACCGGGTCGCCCGCGCCGGCGAGCACGTGAAACGTCGACGTCACGTGCGCGACGCTCGCGTCGAGAAACGCGCCGTCGAGCCGTTCGATCTGCGCGCACAGCTGCGGCAGCGTCGACGGCGGCGTCTCGTCGCTGACGAGGAACGCGGCATCCGCGAACTGCTGGTTCAGATCGACCAGCAGCACGCGGCGCTTGTGGCCTTCGGCGATCTCGTACGCGACGTTGCTCGCGGCGAAGCTCGTACCCGCGCCGCCCTTGCACGACATGAACGACACGAAGCGCGTATCGTCGCTGTCGCGCCGCGTGCTTTGCGCGGCCGCGCGTTCGAGCGCGCGGGCGAGCGCCGCGGGGTCGATCGGCCACTGCAGCACGTCGCGCGCGCCGGCGCGCATCGCGTCCAGCAGCACGTGCGGAGCCGCATCCGCGGTCACCAGGATGCCGGTCAGCCCCGGGTGCAGCCGGCAGATCCGCTCGAGCGCCGACAGCTCGGCCGCGTCTGTCGTCGCGCCGTCGATCAGCAGGATATCGAACGAATCGAGCCCGTCGGTTCGATGCTCGATCTGGGACGGTCGTCCGTGCGCGCGCGTCACGCGATAGTGTCCGCTGTCGGTGACCAGGCGCGCGATCTGCGTGAGCCGGGCGGTATCGTCGGCAGCTACGAGGATATTGATCATGACAGTGCCTCGTCGGTTCGATTATTGACAGGCGCTTCCGCCCGTCGACGAATTCAGGCTTTCCCGCGACAGCGTGGTGGTGAACGACGGCATCGTGATCGCGACGTTCGCGATCGGAATCATCGTCCTGACCGTCACGTTGGTGATGCTGACCGTCACGAACGAACAGGAACTCACGTCGCAGCCCGACGGCGTGTAGCTCACCGACACGTTCGCGTTCGACAGCATCGGCATCAGCGACTTCACGCGCTTCACGACGCCGGCGGCGTTCACGTCGCAGACGATCGCCGTGCGTGCGCCGAGCCGGATCGCCTCGGTCGCGGTGTTCCAGTAGAACAGCACGCGCCCGAATTCGAACACGCCGATCAGCAGCATGATCAGGATCGATGCGATCAGCGCGAACTCGACGATCGTTGCGCCGCGTTGAGTGCGCCGGCGCAACAGCGGAAAGGGGCGCGCGTTCATGACACTTGCCTCATCACGGTGACGATGTTGCCGAAGGTGATCGAGGACAGCCCCGGGTAGGCCGGAATCGGCTGGTACTGGTAGCCCTTCACCTTCACCTCGACGACGTTGATGCTGCCGGTCGCCGTGCCGCTTGCCGCGTTGTTGGTCGAGTCGTACGTCGGCAGGTTCGCGAACTGCGGCGGGTCGGACGCATCGGCGCAATCGGTCGAATGCGCGGCGTCGCAGACGATCACCATCGACGTCGTGAGCCCCGGCACCAGCTCGGTGCCGGCGGAGCCGCACGTGGTGCTGCCGTACACGACCAGGCACTGCGCCTCCGCGAGCGGATACGCGCTGTCGGTCGGCAGAAAGACCGACAGGTAGCGCGCCGCGTTTCGCGTCGCCTTGGTGAGGGTCTCGTACTGGTAGATCGCGCGGCCGAACTCGGCCACGCCGGTCGCGAGCACGATCATCGGCATCAGCACGAGCGCGAATTCGACCGCGGCGACACCGCGCATGCGTGACCGGCGAATCGGGAGCCTTTTCATGATCGCGTCTCCACTATTGAACGAGCATCGGCACCTTGATGCCGGCCGAACTTCCGGTACCCGGCAAGCCGTGCGTCGCGCAGGGCGTCGTGCCCGATGCCGTCGTGCCGAGGTATTCGAGGTGTGCCGTCACCCCGCCTGCGCCCGGGCTGAACGGCAGCGGATCGAGCATCAGCACGCAGTCCCACTGCGTGACGTGAAGCTTGCTGCTGCTGCCCGACAACGTCGAGCAGTCGCCTTCCGGTGCGAGCGCGAGCCGGCGGTCGCCGCCGAACGTCTGGTAATTGCTCGCCGTTGCCGTCCCGTTGGTCGAGATGCCGCTGCCGGTGGGCGGTGCGCCGTCGCCCTGGTAGGACTTGAAGCTTGCGCGGTCGAGCACGAACTGCGTGTATGCGTCGCCGACGATGCCCGCGGTTCCCGGCGGCCCGTACTTGGGGCCGACGTACGCGTAGCCGGTGAAGTCCGGCTGGCCGCTCGAGCCGTTGGCGCCGTTCGTGTAGATCCCGAAGCGGGTGTTCCAGGCACGCAGCGACGCGGACTTCAGGCCCGTCGACCCGAGGTCGGGCGGCGACGTGATGTTGCAGCTATTGCCCGACAGTTCGCTGGCGATGGTCGTCTCGTTCGTCGAACCGTCGAGCGCCGCCCAGCCGAAGTTGCCGGGCCCGTAAGTCGACGACGAGCCGGACGGCGACGAGATCCAGTCGCCGACCTTGTAGGGCGCGGCGGCAGCCGCACGGCACACGAACACCGGAATCGCGCAGGCCGTCTGCCCGGCGCCGACTGTCGCGATCGCGCTCGCCGCGACCTGGGCCGCGTTCGCGACCTGCACGCCGGGAATCGTGTTGAGCACCTCGATGAACCAGTGCGCGATGTTGCTCAACTGCGCGGTGCACTTCACGTACTTGATGTTCGCCGGCGTGGTAACCGCCGTCTTGGTCAGGAACGGATTGCTCAGCGAATCGCTGAACGTGACGTTCGAATCCGTCTGCATCTGTACCGCGTTCTGCTGAAAGAACGCGAAATTCGAGTGGCCGGCGGCGATGCCGTCCGCTTCCGAGACCTGCAGGCTGATGGCCGACGTAAGGTCGCGCGCAGCGGACAGCGCGCATGCGTCGGCGCTGTTCTGCAGTTCGCTGCGCGTGACGTACAGCTTGCCGAGGTCCAGCGCGAGACCGACGAACCCGATCATCACCGCCAGTGCGAGACCGACGATGATCGCGACGGCGCCTCGCTGGCGATGCATACCGCGACGCGTGAGATTCGGATGACGAGCTGCGCTGGACATGGCGTTCTCCCTGAGCTTGCCTGCGTGTTACTGCGCCGACTTGCCGATCCCGATCACGAATGCATTGGCTTTCGGCTCGGGCTGCTTGAACGACTTTTCGTAGTTGTCGAGTGCGGACGCGGCGGCGCTGCCGTTGACCCCCGGGTTCGATGCCGCGTGTTCGGCGGCATGCGGATCGATGATCTGGGCTTGCGTGACGGCGCGGACCGAATCGCCGAAGCGGGTGTCCCACACCGGCGTCGACGACATGCAGCCGGCGAGCGCGAACGCGAGCGGGACGGCGAGCGCCGCGCGGCGCACGAATACGAGGTAGGCGGATTTCATGAGCTTCCCCTTGAATGGCTTCAACGATCGGTGGACTGGGGTTCCGTGCCCGCCCGCGCGATCTGCGCGTGCGCGGCGGCCGGCAAGCCGTGCTTCGAACGCGGCGCGGGTTTTGCCGGCGCGGCGGAGCCGGCGGCCGCGAGACGCGCGGCAGCCGCTTCGATGCGCGCGATCCGCGCCGCGGTAGCCGCGGTGGCCGCTTCGGCCTGCGGCTGCGACTGCTGTTGCGACTGCTGTTGCGGCTGCGACTGCGGCTGCGACTGCGGTTGCTCTTGCGGCTGCGCGGCCGGCGCCGGTTCGGCGCTCACCGTCCCAGCCGCGTCGGCAGCCTCGGCCTTCTGCGGCTCCGCCGGCACCGGCGCCGGTGCCTCGGCGGGCTGCGGCGCACGCGGTGCGGGCAATGCGGCGGCCGGTGCGGCCGGCTCAGCCGATTGCGGCGCCGGAGCAGGTGCGGGAGCCGGCGTCTGCGGTGCATCCATCGCGCCGCTCGCCGGTTGTGCGCCCGCCCGGCGGACACCCTTGCGGCCTTCCATGTTGCCGGTCGCATACACGTCGGCTTCGTTCGGCTTCGAGAAGCTGTCGGTCGGCAGCGGCACGTCGGCGGTCTGCAGCGGCCTCACCAGGTGCGGCGTGATCACGAAGATCAGCTCGGTGCGATCCTGCTGGAACGACGTGCTGCGGAACAGCGCGCCGAGCACCGGCACCTCGCCGACGCCGGGGATCGCCTTCAGCGCGCCGCTCGCGTTGTCCTTGATCAGCCCGCCGATCGCGAACGACTCGCCGTCGCCCATCTGGACCGTCGTCGACGCGCGCCGCGTCGTGATCAGCGGCAGGATCGACGTGCCGCCGATGTTGGATGCGCTCAGCGTCACGCCCGTCTGCGACAGTTCCGACACTTCCGGCGCGACCTTCAGGCTGATCCGGCCGTTCCCGAGCACCGTCGGCGTGAACTTCAGCGCGACGCCGAACTCCTCTTCCTGCAGCGTGATCGACGACGTGCCGTTGCCGCTGCTCTGCGGCACCGGGATGAAGATCTTGCCGCCGGCGAGGAACGTCGCCTCCTGGCCGCTGATCGTCACGAGATTCGGCTCCGCGAGGATCTTGACGAGGTTGTCGGTGTTCTGCACATCGGCCGCGATGCTGAACGGCCTGTTGTTCGCCTTGTTGAACACCGCGCCGCTTGCGACGCCCGCGAGCAGGTTGCTGACGAGCGCACCGCTCCACGAGCCGAAGCCGCCCTGGATGTTGAACGCGCTGCCCATCTGGTTGATCAGCGTCTTCGACACTTCGGCGACCTTCACCTCGAGCATCACCTGCTGCGGCGACGTGACGGCCAGCATGTTCAGCACGCCGGCGCCCTTGCCGCCGCCGTCGCCGGCGCTGTCGCTGTACGCACGGGCGATCTGCACCGCCTGCTGCGCGGCCTGCGAGTTCGATACGTTGCCTGCCAGCACGATCGTGCCGGCGGCGGTCGATACGTGAATGTCGTGTTCGTTCGGCATCAGCTGCATCAGCGAAGCCTGCAGGCCGCCGGCGTCCGCGCCGACCGCCACGTCGATCACGCGGCACGCACCGCTGCGACCCTGCACGATCATGTTGGTCGTGCCGACCGACAGCCCGAGGATGTACAGCGTCTGCGGCGACACCATCGTCGCCTGCGCGACGGCCGGGTTGCCGATGGTCCGGTTGCGGACCGGCTCCGGCATCGGCACCAGCAGCGACTTGCCGAGCGGCACGCTGACGCTGGTCGACTCGCGTACCGCGCCCACGCAGTTCGGCCCGCGCAGCGGCCCCGGCGCCGCGGCGGGCGCGGCGGCCGGAGTCGGCGTCATGCTGATCGTCATCTGCATCGGCCCCTTGGCGGCCGCCGCCGGCGCGGCGGCACCGCCCTTCATCAGCGCGGCCGATTCGGCGGCTTCCTGGGCCAGGGCGCTGTATACGGTCAGCGTTCCGGCACAGAGGATCGCGGCCATCATCGCGCCCCGTGCGATACGCGTGCGCACCGGGCCGGTACCTGAATGTTGCGGATTGATCTTCATTTCGTCTGATCCCCCGAGTGACCGGCGAGGCGCCGGTTGTCGACTTTCAAGGCCGCCGTGCCCTGACGGCGGCCGATCTGGTTAATGTGGTTATTTGCACGTGTTCTACGAATTCAGAAACATTCGACGCTGCCGTGTACCCCGGTCAGCACGCCGACGCAATCGCGGCGTGCTCCCGGTGCCGCATGGGATGCGACACGCACGCGCACGGTCTTCACCGGCGCGGGTGCGGGCGCTTCCGGTACCGGTGCCTTGCCGAGCAGCGTGAGCTTGGTCGCGCCGTCGGTGGTCAGCGTCTTCTGGTCGACCTGGTTGCGCAGCACGAGCGACAGCGTGCCGACGCTGCGCGCGAGGTCGAGGCGCTCGGCCTGGTCGGGCGTGACTTCGAGCGTCACCGCGTTGACGACCTTCGGTGCGGTGTCGTCGCGGCTAACCTGCTGCGCGACGGCCAGCACGAGGATGTGCTCGAGCACGATCTTGGAGATGCTCTGCCCGTCGGTCTTGCCTTGCTGTTCCTGCGTGTTGACGATCACGTCGACGTAGTTGCCCGGCAGCGCGAAGCCCGCGACGCCGACCACGTCGTTCACCCGCACGGTGATCGCGCGGCTGCCGTCGGCGATCACCGCGGACAGCCCGCCCTTCGTGCCGACCGGCGCGAGCTTCGACTCGATCACCGGCTCGCCGCGGGCGAGGCTCGTGCGCACGACGCGCCCTTCGAGTTCCTTCGTGTCGGTGAACGCGCCGGTCGGCACGCTGCCCGACGGCCAGCTCACCATATGGATCTGGTTCGGCCCGAGCGGCTCGCCCAGGTTCAGGTCGGTGGTCGCCACCGCGACCGACGTGATCGAGCTGGTGGAGGTATTCATCAACCAGCGGGACGCGAACACGACCGCGGCAAGCCCCGCGACCATCGCGACGATCAGCATCATGAGCGCTCGACTGTTTTTCATGGCAATGCTCCTCAACGAATCGTGAAAGAAACGGCTCAACCGGTTACGTGCGTGCGACCGCCGTGGTCGGCAGGCGGCAGATACACGCCGTCGCGCTCGGGCGCCGTGCCGAAATAGCTGGCCCATGCGTCGTGCAGCGCGTCGTGCGTCACTTCGAGCGGATCGCCGCGATACCGCGCGCCGGCGGCGACGAGGCGCAGCAGATCCATCGGGAAGCATGCGAGATAGGCCTTGCCGGTCGGCAGGTGCAGCCGGTGAAGCAGATAGTCGAATGCGTCCTGCGTCGATACCAGGCCGAGCGACGCACATGCGGCGTCGAACACCGCGCGGTAGTGGTCGATCGACAACGCGCCGACGTGAAGCTTGGAGCCGAGCCGGCGCAGGAACGCGTCGTCGGCGAACTGCTCCGGCGCCAGGTTGCTCGAGAACACCGGCCAGACGTCGAACGGCAGCACGAAGCGGTTGCCGGACTCGAGCGTCAGGAAATCGACGCCGCGATCGAGCGGGCGCAGCCAGCGGTTGAGCAGGTCGCGCGGCTCGACACGCTGGCGGCCGAGATCGTCGACGATGTACATGCCCATGTTCGCCTTCATGTGCGGCGGCGCCTGGTAGAAGCCCGCCGCGTCATCGCGGCGCAGGTCGAGCTCGTCGAGCGTCAGCTCGCCGCCGGACATCACGACCGGCCGCTCGCACAGGCGCCAGCGGCGATCGACCGATTGGCCGTCCGCTTGCGCTGCCGCATCGACATGCACGAGCGGGTCGTAGATCTGGATCACTTCGCCGGCGGCGCAAATGGCGTACGGCACCGGCACGTGGCCGCCCATCAGCGCGCCGAGCCGCTCCGCGAGGAACGTCTTGCCGCTGCCGGCCGGGCCGTAGATCAGAAGCGGACGGCCGGAGTTCAGCGCGGCGGCCGCCGAATCGAGGATCGCCGTATCCATGACGACGCCGTCGAAGATGGCCCACACGTCGTTCTGGGCCACGCGCAGCTTGCGCACCGAATGGGTGGACACGCAGTCGAGATACGCGTCGAGCGTCACCGGCGCAGGGCCGCTGTAGCTGCTGCGCGCGCGCTCTTCGAGCGCGGCCAGGCGGCCTGCCTCGGTCAGGCGGAACGTCACGTCGAGGTCCGTCTTGCCGCGATGGGTCAGTTCGACCAGATGCTCGCGCACCAGGAACGCGAAGATGTCGTCGAGCACGGCGAGCGGGAGACAGTGACGCTCGATCAGGTCGCCGTAGGACGGGCGGCCGAGCACCAGCGTCGACTTCAGCACGAGCCCTGCGATGAACGCCTGGCTCAGTCCGGTTTCCTCGAGCGAGCGCGGCGCCGCCGGCAGTTGCGCGCCCGGCTTCGTGTGCGCCTCCCGCATGGGCGACGGAAGCGGCAGGTGTGCAACCTGCGCGTCGCGTCTCGGTTCGGTGGGATTCGTGTTCATGTTCGGTCCATCCTCGTTGCAGGTTCGGCGCGCTACGCGCACGATACGAACAGCATGCCCAGCGTGCCGGCGGCAATCGCCACGCCATACGGCAACGCACCGACCGACGCGAACTCCACGGGGCCGTCGGTTGCCCCTGCACGCGCCCCGGACGCGCGACGCGCGATCAGCGCCACGACGTTCGCCCACATCTGGCGCACGCGTCCGCGCAGCAGCGCGAAACCGATCGCGCCGATCCCGCCGGCCAGAAAGGCGGCCAGCACGATGTAGAACGTCATCTGGGCGCCGACCCACGCGCCGATCGCGAGCATCAGCTTCACGTCGCCTGCAGCCATCCCGCGCAACAGATAGAACGGCAGCAGCAGGCCGCAGCCGGTCGCGGCGCCGGCAAGCCATGCGAGCGCGCCCGCCTGGATGCCGTGCAGCGCGCACTGGGCAACCAGCGCACCGGCCAGCCCGAGCGCGACGAGCCGGTTCGGGATGCGTCGGCTCGTGATGTCCGTGCTGGCCGCGACGACGACGAGCAGCGTCACGCACAACGGGACCGGGTAAGGCAGCGCGGCAGGCAACATGGCGAACCTCGACGGGATGTAATGATCAGGATCACTGACCCAGTGCGGTATTCACCGCCGCGGTCACGATCGACGCGATCGCGTTGTACATGTCTTCAAGCGAACCCTTCAGTACGACCACGCTTCCCAGCACGATGGTGGCGAATACTGCCGCGATCAGCGCATATTCGATCGACGTCACCCCCTGCTCGTCGGCGATCCATCGCGATACCGCTACCGCACATCCCCTGGTCCGCATGACGACCTCCGATTCGGTTGATCAAGAGAGCGGGGGAGACTCGAGCAGTGCACCGGCCGAGTCATCCGCCGTTCGGTTCATTCGACATCCGTTGGTTGGGTGTCCGGCCCTGATCGAGCGACGGGATGACGACGAACGGGCCGGACTCACCGTTCGCCGCCCCGCCATTCAGATGGCCGCGTTGAGGTCGTCTGCGATCGTGTTGAACACGGTCTTGAGATCGTTTCCGACCAGCGTCAATGCTGCAACGAGGCCGACTGCGATCAGCGCGGCGATCAGGCCGTATTCGATGGCCGTCACACCTTGCTCGTCTTGGACGAAACCGCGGACTTTCTGGATGAACGTGGACATGGCTAATCTCCTTTCGCACTACTATTGAAATCCCGTTGTCGGGTATCGACGCGGGGAGCTGGCACTACCGGCACAACGGCACAACAAATGGATTCGGATGCGGTGCTCAGCGACGGACACGGCAGGGTACGAGCCTGGCCGGGCGAACGATTGTCGGTGGGCTGATGCGTGCGATATCCATGCGCGCTGCGATCTGGCGAATGGCGCGATCGAGCAGAGCGAGAACGGCGCAACGACCGCCCCGTGCATGGATACGGATTGAACGGATGACGCAAGCGCGTCGATGCTGCTGCGGATATGCTTCGCGGCATGCGAGCCGCGACGTGCTCTGGTCTTTCATTTTTATTCCCCAAATGCTGTCATGTGATTCTTGTTGCGCGGACGATGCCGTCGCCTATTCGCTCGGTCGACGTTTCCGGCGGTTTTCACGGCCTGGGCGGCGTATTCCCCGACGCGCCCTCGATCCGTTGCTTTCCGCAGGTGATTGAGTCCGGTCTTGTCAGCCTGTTGCTTCAACCGGTCGTTCATCAAGTCGTCGACTTTCGTGCGGACCATGACGCAAAGAGCAGGCCAGCCAGAAGGAAATCCAGACGCAGCAAGGGTTCCGGCGCCCCCCCCGTCAGTCGTGTTTCGGCGCGCTGCACAAAATGTTTCAGATTTGATATACGCACGCAGGCCGGCCCGGGATGCCGGCGGGGCGCCGCCGTGCTGTGCAAGGGCACCCAAAAATTTTCTCGGGATTTTCCCGAATCCATGCAGCCCGTCGCCCGACACGAATTCCGCACACCGCCGGACCGGCGAAAAACCCGGAATGTTTCAAGCGAGAAACATCATTTGCGCCGCTACGGTTTTCTCAGACGTGAAAACCCGGTTTTCCGCGCTGTCGCTGCCGAATCGATATCTCACGATTCAGCCCGCGGTTTGCGTCGCGCGATTTTTTCTCCAACAATGCATTCACCGGACAGCGCCATCGAACGCGATTCGATCCGGATACACAGCAACACAAAAAGGCTGCGGCAGAGAAGCAGCCTTCACCGCAAACGGGGCATCATGTACACAGCCAATCGTGGAGTGCGCTATCGCGCCAAACGCTGTGCTCAATGGCTGACAGCCGACCGGATCATTCCGTACAGCTGCATCATGCTGATGCTGTGTGTTGGATTCCTGATCACCTGGGGCTTCGTGACGGATGCCTTCACGTCACAGACCACCGCACGGCCGGGTGTCGACTTCTCCGTCTTCTGGACCGCGTCGCAGCTCGTGCTGCAAGGCAATGCCGCCGCGATCTACGATCCGGTCCTCTTCTCCCATGCCGAGGTAGCGCAATTCGGTGCCTACATTGGCCACCAGTCGCTGCCCTGGCTTTATCCGCCGACGATGCTGCTGTTCATCGCGCCGGTCGCCCTCGTGCCTTTCCTGCCCGCGTATTTCCTCTTTTTTGCGGGCAGTCTTTTATGCTATGCGTACGCAGTCCTGCGACTGTCGGGTCTGCGTGCGCACCTGCCCGCTCCGCGCGCCGCCGCGCTCGTCGTGCTCGCCTACTCGGGCGTGTTCGCGTCCGTCCTGTACGGGCAGAACAGCATCCTGACCGCCGGCATCGCCGCATTCGCGCTGCATTTCCTCGGCCGACGCCCGATCGTCGCCGGCGTGCTGATCGGGCTGCTCGCCATCAAGCCGCAACTGGCGGTGGTGTTTCCGTTCGTGCTGGTCGCGACCCGCTCGTGGCGCACCTTCGCGTCGGCAGCGATCACCACGGTGCTGTTCACCGTGGCCGGCATTGCGCTGACCGGCACCAGCTCCCTGCACGGCCTGGCTCAGGCGATGTCGATCGTGCGCGGCATGCATTTCACCCTTCCTGCCTACTGGTTCGTTTCGCCCACGACGTTCGCGGCGCTGCGGCTTGCGGGCGCATCGATTCCGGTCTCGCTCGCCGCCCAGGCCGCCGTCGGGCTGCTCGCAATCGCCGCCGCCGTCCAGGTGTGGCGTCGCACGGCCGACATTCGACTGCGCGGCGCGGCGCTGGTGATCGCCACGCTGTTGACGACCCCCTATCTGTGGCATTACGAACTCGCGTGGCTCGGCATCGCGTTCTTCTGCGTGATCGCCCACGGGCTCGACGAGGGCTGGCTGCCGGGAGACCAGATCGTGATCGTGCTCGCGTGGCTGCTGCCCATATTCGAGATATTCAACCGGATCACGAAGCTGCCGCAGATCGGCCCGGTCGTGCTGCTCGCCGTCCTGTTCGTCGTCGTGCGGCGCTCGACCCTTGCATCGGGGAATGCGTGATGAGATCGCCGCGCTCCCTTCTGCACGGCGATTCGGTGCTCGACGCACACCCGGAACTGCCGATCGCCGGCCCGCGCCGGTTCCCGCATTGGCTCAATCGCGATCGGGTACGCCTCTATGCGGCAGCGGTACTGCTGACCGAGTTGCTGTTCCTCTGCGTGTACCTCGTACGCGTGCATGCGTCGCATACGTCCGTGCCCGGGCCGCTCGCGCAGGATCTCGCGCCGATCTGGAGCGCTGCACGGCTCGCCGCGCACGGCCACGCGATCGACGCGTGGCATTTCCCGTCGCTCTTCGCGATCGAGAAACTCGCGATTCCGACGATGAATGCCGCGGACGGCTCGCTGCCGTGGCTCTACCCGCCCACCATGCTGCTGTTCGTGCTGCCGCTCGGCTGGCTGCCGTACATGTTCGCGCTCGTCCTGTGGATCGGCGTCGCCTACGCGCTGTTCGCGGTGACGATCCGCGCGACCGTGCAGCGCGATGCGGCGCTGCTCTGCGCGCTCGCCTTCCCCGGCGCGTTTCTCACGGTGATCGTCGGGCAGACGAGCCTCCTGAGCGCGACGCTCGCCGGCTGCGGGCTGCTGATGCTGAATCGTCGTCCCGTCATCGCCGGTATCTGCTTCGGATTGCTGACGATGAAGCCGCAAATGGCGATCCTGTTCCCGCTCGCGCTGCTGTGCGCCGCTCAATGGCGCGCGCTGGCCGCGTGGGCGGCAACGATCGCCGGCGGCTTCGCGCTGTCTACGCTCGCGTTCGGCCTCGGCGCGTGGTTCGCATTCGCACACGGAATTCACGACGCAGCGCAGCTCGTCGGCGCCGGCCACGCACGGCTCGCGCGCATGCCGACCGTCTTCGCGCTCGCCACCCTCGCCGGCTGGCCCGCCTACGTCGCGCGCGGCCTGCAGCTGCTGTCGGCCGCGACCGCCTTGATCGTCGTCGTGTACTCATGGCGCGGCGCGTGTTCGTATGCGCTGCGCGCCGCGACCGTCGCGTGCGCGTCCCTGATCGTCAGCCCCTATCTGTACGACTACGACCTGACCTGGTACGGGCTCGTGATCGCATGGTACGCACGCTATGCGTGGACGCACGGCTGGCGGCGCTTCGATCGCGAATGGCTGCTGCTGATGTGGGTGATGCCGCTCGCCGGCCTCGTGCTGGTGCCGCATCTGTCGTTCCAGTTCATGCCGCTGGTCACACTGGCCTCGCTGGCACTGCTCGTCAGCCGGATTGCACAAGAAAGGCACGACGTGCCGTCGATGCCCGACGCACGCGACAACTCGACCGAGACCGGCTTCCCGCATCCGGTCCGCTCACACCACCGCCCGGCGCACGGACTGCGCCGCAGCGGCCGCCCGACCTTCGGCGTCGGCCGCTGACACGTCATCACAGGGGACCCATCATGCGCGAACCGCTCTACACACCGCTCGTCTCGCTGGTCGTACCGTTCTACAACGAAGGCGAAGCCGTCGAACGCTTCTTCGACGTCGTGATCCCGCTGATGGCCAGCCTCGACGCGATCCGCTTCGAGATCGTCTGCGTGAACGACGGCAGCCGCGACGACACGCTCGACCGCCTGATCCGCGCGAGCCTGAACGACCGCCGTGTGCGCGTGATCGATCTCACGCGCAACTTCGGCAAGGAAGCGGCGCTGACCGCCGGTCTCGACGAAGCGGCCGGCGACGCGGTGATCCCGCTCGACGCCGACCTGCAGGATCCGCCGAGCCTGATTCCGGTGATGCTCGAGCACTGGCGCGACGGCGCGGAAGTCGTCGCCGCGAAGCGCAGCAACCGCGCGTGCGATTCGTTCGCGAAGCGCACCGCCGCCGCGATCTACTATCGCGTGCACAACGTGCTGTCGGACGTGAAGCTGCCGGAGAACGTCGGCGACTTCCGGCTGATGGACCGCAAGGTCGTGAACGCGCTGCGCAGCCTGCCCGAGCGCCATCGCTTCATGAAGGGGCTGTTCGCATGGGTCGGCTACCGGACCGTGATCGTCGAGTACCAGCGCGACGCGCGCAGCGCCGGGCATTCGAAGTTCTCCGGATGGAAGCTGTGGAATTTCGCGATCGAAGGAATCACGAGCTTCAGCACCGTGCCGCTGCGCAGCTGGACCTACATCGGCCTCGGCATCGCCGCGCTCGCGTTCCTCTACGGCGCGTTCATCGTGGGACGCACGCTGCTGTTCGGCAATCCGGTGCACGGCTACGCGTCGCTGCTGTCGGTCGTGCTGTTCATCGGCGGCATCGAGCTCATCGGCATCGGCGTGGTCGGCGAATATATCGGGCGCATCTACGACGAATCGAAGCAGCGTCCCGTCTATCTGATCCGCCGCCGCTACCAGACGCAAGGCAAGGTGGTCGAGCTGCCGGTCGCGCGCGATACGCGCCGCGCGGCCGCACGCCGCCGCGTCCAGCCGGCCCGCATGCGGGTCGGCGCCCGCTGAATCGGTGCAGCCTGCGATGTTTGCACTGCTCTACGCCGAGCGCGTGCGGCTGGCGCGCTTCGGCCTGTCCGGGCTCTGCTCGACCGCGCTGCACGTGCTGATCGCGTCCGCGCTGTACGCGCTGTTCGATGCGACGCAAGTGATCGCGAACGCCGTCGCGTTCGTCGGCGCGACGGCGTTCTCGTATCTCGCGAATACGCTGTGGAGCTTCTCGTCGACGGTGCACTCGCGCAACCTGGTGCGCTATCTGACCGTGGCGCTGGCCGGCTTCGCCGAAACGATGGCGCTCGCGCGCGCCGCCGAACTGCTCGACGTACCGCGCGGCTGGGCCATCGTCGCGATCGCGCTGCTGATCCCGCCGACGATGTTCGTACTGCACCGGGTGTGGACGTATCGGTGAATCCTTCACGCCGGCATCGCGACATGTGATTCAGGCGATTGCAAACGCGCAATCGATACAAGGTCCGCCGGCGCGGCCGGCTGCATGCCGTCGTGACATCGATCGCCGAGCCATTCCACGCATCGCGACGAACGCATCCGCATCGGATTGCGTCGTCGGGGAGCAGGCCCGGTTCATCGCGAAGCCGGTCGCCGGATGCGCATGGACGATGTCGAGCATCGCGTTCGGGACGGCCCGTGGTAGGGTCGAAGCATTCATCGATCCGTCACGGAACCATCGCACCCGAGACGAGCGATGCCTGCTAGCATGGCGCGTGGCCTGCCCGAATCGCGAGGCTGCCGGCAAACATGTCGCGCGGCGGTGCGGGTCGCGCCGTCGCATCCGTGTCGGTCATGCCGCGGCACGTCGACGCGGACGCTTCCCGCGGCACGCATCGTGCGCCGCCATCATTCGCCTTCCACCCGACGGCCGGCTTCGCCGCATGCTGTCGCGCGCGCCGCCGGCACGAGATCCGTCCATGCCCAGGAAAAAATCCAGCCTCTGGCTACGGCCTTTCGACCTGTTGACCGCCGCGACGCGCGCGCGGCCCAAAAGGAAGACCGCCAAGCCGGCGCCATCGGCGAAACGCCCCGCCACCGCACGCACCACGCGTCAGGCCCGCGCACCGGCGCCCGCCGCCCGCACATCGCCGCGCCAGGCACCGGGCACGTGGCTGCGCTCGTTTCATTCCGCGCGCCCCGCCGCCGGCCAGCTCGTCAACCATCTTGCGTACGCGCTGTACCTGCCCGCCGTACCGGCGACGACCGACGGCCTGCCCGTCGTCGTCATGCTGCACGGCTGCAAGCAGACCGCCGAGTCGTTCGCCGCTGGCACCCGTATTTGCCGCGTCGCGGAGCGCGCCGGATTTGCCGTGCTGTTTCCCGAACAGGCGAAGACCGCCCACGCCCATCGCTGCTGGAACTGGCATGGCGATGCGTCGCAGTCGGAGGCCCCGGCGATCGCATCGCTCGTCGACGCGATCGTGCGGGAGCGCGGGTTCGATCGCGACCGTGTCTATCTGGCCGGCATCTCGGCCGGCGCCGGGCTGGCCGCGCGTCTGGCGCTCGACTTTCCCGATCGCTTCGCGGCCGTCGGCCTGCACTCCGGGCCGGCCATCGCGCCGCCGTTGTCGACGATGGCCGCGATGAGCCTGATGCGCCGCGGTCTGCGCGACGATCCGATACGCGTCGTCGATGCCTGCGTCGACGGGCGCGCTTATCCGGGCATGCCGGCACTCGTCGTGCACGGCGGACTCGATGCGGTCGTCGCCGAGCAGAATGCACGGCAGCTGGGAGTCGCGTTCGCGCGGATCAATCGGCTCGTCGACGCACAGGGTGAGCTGCGCGTCGGCGAGCAACATACGTACGCGCACGACGATGCGGATTACACCGACTATCTGCGCGGCGGCACGCTGATCGTGCGGGTCTGCATCGTGCGCCGCCTGGCGCACGCGTGGAGCGGCGGCGATCCGCGCGAAGCATTCCACTCCGCGACCGGGCCGGACGCGACCGCGATGTTCTGGAATTTCTTTCGAAGGCGGCGGCGCAAGCGGTAGCTGAGCGACGCGTCGCCTGTCATTCACACGCGTTGCCCGACTGCCGCCGCCGCGTCCGCATGGCCCTGCGCGCGCCGGATCGGCAGTCGAACGCGGAACGTCGTGCCGCGCCCCGGCTCGCTCGTCACGTCGATTGTGCCGCGATGACGCTCGACGATCCCGTGCGACACCGACAACCCGAGCCCCGTTCCCTGCCCGACCGGCTTCGTCGTGAAGAACGGATCGAAGATCCGCCGGACGATATCTGGCGTCATGCCGGTTCCGGTATCGCTGATCGCGATCGACACCTGCTCGCCGTCGCTCGACGTGCGGATCGTAATCACGCCGCGCGTCGGCATCGCATGCGCCGCGTTGACGAGCAGGTTCATGAACACCTGGTTCAGCTGCGACGGAAGACATTCGACCAGCGGCAGGTCGCCGTACTCGCGCACGATGTCGGCCTTGTACTTGAGTTCGTTGTGGACGACGTTGAGCGTGCTCTCGAGGCCCGCGTGGATATCGGCCACGCTCCACTCGCCGCTGCCCGGCCGCGAGAAATCGCGCAAGTCCTGCACGATCCGGCGCACGCGCACCGCGCCGTCGATCGATTCGTCGATCAGCGTCACGATCTCGTCGCGCACGTAGTCGAGATCGGCCGCGCCGCGCAGCGCCGTCAGCGCGTCGCGCGCCGCGGGTTCGAGCTGCGGCAGCGCGGCTTCGTGCGCGGCGATCACGTCGAGCAGGCTGCGCACCCATGTCCTCAGCGTATTGAGGTTCGCGCTGATGAAGCCGATCGGATTGTTGATCTCGTGCGCGACGCCGGCCGCGAGCTGGCCGATCGACGCGAGTTTTTCCGATTGCAGCAGCTGCACGTGGGTTTCCTCGAGCGCGCGCAGCAGGCGCCGCTGTTCGTCCTTCTCCTGTTCGAGCCGACTCTGCGCCGCGCGGCGCTCGTCGATCTCGCTCGCCATGTTCTCGCGCGTGCGTTGCAGCATCGCCGTCGTCTGCTCGTAGCGCCGCAACGCCGTTTCGAGTTCGGCGGTACGCAATCGCACCAGCCGTTCGAGCGTGTCCGTCATGCCGCGCAGAAAGGTTGTGCGCGCATCGAAGCGGCAGACGAGCAGCGTGACGATCAGCGTCGCCGTCGTGAACAGCGCGATGGTCGTCGCGAGCCACGGCGCGTCGATGCCGTTCGCGGCGCCGCAGCGCGCGTCCGGCGCGAAATGCGCGGCCGCCATCGCCGTGTAGTGCATGCCCGTGATCGCGATGCCCATGATCAGCGCGGCGCCGATGCGTTGCGCGGTCGCATGGCGCGCCTGTTGCGCGCGCAACGTCTGCGCCATCCAGAGCGCGGCGGTCGACGCGATCACGGCCACGCCGATCGATGCCGCGAACAGCACGGGCTCGTAGCGAATGCCCGGCGCCATGCGCATCGCGGCCATGCCCGTGTAATGCATCCCGACGATCCCGGCGCCCATCAGCGCGCCGCCCGCGAGCAGGTGCCGGCGGCTCAACCGCGCACGCGTGACGACGTTCAGCGCGAAATACGACACGAGCACCGCGATCGCGAGCGACGCGCCGGTATCCGGCAGCGCATAACCGAGCGGAATCGGCAGCGACAGCGCCAGCATCCCGACGAAGTGCATCGACCAGATTCCGGTGCCCATCGCGGCCGCGCCGCCGGCCAGCCACGCGCGCTTGAGCCGCGGGTCGTCGAGCAGCGAGATGAACGCCGCCAGGTCGAGCGCCGTATAGGAGGCCAGTGTCGCGATGACGAGCGACAGCAGGACCAGCAGCAGGTTATAGGTGCCATGCATGATCGGCGTCCCGGTCGAAATGAACGCGGTGCCGCGGCGCGCGGTCGCGCGCCCGCCGCGGCGGTGCGGCCCCGCGCAGCGTCACGCGGGCGGCGCGGCGGCGCTCGCCTGCGTCGACGCGGCCGCGCCGGTCTGCACGAGAATGTCGAACGACGTGCCCTCGCGTGCTTCGAAGCGCCGCACGAGCTCGATCTGGTGCGCCGACATCACGCTGCCCTTCGTCATCAGCAGCACGCCGCGATGCGTGCGCAGATCGTCGGCGAGCTGCATCCCTTCGCGCAGTTGTTCGGACCGGATCTCCGCGACGGACGCCGCGATGCGCAGGCTCGCCGGATCCCGCACCAGCTCGATGAAGCGCGCGACGAGCAGCGGGTCGTAACGCACGCCGGCCTGCGAATGCAGCACGTCGATCGCCTGTTCGACCGAATGCGGCGAGCCGATCTCGCCGTTTCGCAACCCCTCGAAATCGCGCGCGATCGCGACGATCCGCGAGCCGAGCGGGATCGCGTCGCCCGCCAGGCCGTCGGGCGTGCCGCGGCCGTTGAAGCGCTCGTACTGATGCAGCACGATCGACGCGACCTTGTGCAGCTGCGCGACCGGCGTGAGCACCATCTGCGCGCGCAGCGGATGCTGCTGGAACAGGCTGTGTTCGTCGGTCGTCATCTTGACGAGCGGCTTGTGCAGCAGTTCGTCGGGCAGCGACAGCTTGCCGATGCCGTGCAGCAGTCCCGCGTAATACACGTCCTGCGCGTGCAGGCTGCTCATCCCGGCCGACAACGCGAGACGGCGCGCGATTTCGCCCACGCGCATCGCATGGCCGCTCGCCGATCCGCAGCGCATTTCGATCATGCTCGCGCAGACCTGGACCATCGCGGTGAAACTGCTTTTCAGGTCGTGCTGCGCGGCTTCGAGAAACATCACGGTTTGGCCGAGTTCCTCGGTGCGCGCGCGCACCTGCGTTTCGAGTTCCGTATTGAAGCGGCGCAGCGCTTCGTTCTGCGCTTCGGTCAGCGCGGCCAGCCGCGCGGCTTCGCCGCGCAGGCGCCGCTGCTCGAGCGCCTGCTCGAGGGTCATCAGCAGGTCGTGATCGTCCCACGGCTTGTTCAGGTAGCGATACACGCCGCCTTCGTTGACGGCCGCCACGATCGATGCGATGTCGGAATAGCCGGTCAGCAGGATGCGCATCGTGTCCGGATACAGCGCGCGGGCGCGGGCGAGAAACGACGCGCCGCTCATGGTCGGCATGCGCATGTCGGACACGATCAGGTCGACTTCGGTCGACGCGAGGATCTCGAGCGCGGCTTCGCCGCTTTCGGCGGTCAGGATCTGGTAGCGCGCAGGCCGCAGCACGCGCCGCAGCGCGGACAGCACGCTCGGCTCGTCGTCGACCAGCAGGATCGACGGCGCGGCGGCGGGGGTGTCGGATGCGGCGTCGGCGATCGATTCGGGTGGTGTAACGTTCGTTCCGTTTGTCGCGGATGTCGTCATGGCAGGCCTCGGATTGTTTATCTTCACCACCTCTGTGACATCGGCGCGTGCCGCGTATTCCGTATTGGGGAAAACGCTGATTCGTATGAACCGAAGCGGCACGCGACGCACGACAGGCAGCGCGCGAGCCAGTCATCCGGAACGCGTGATGCCGACTTCCGGTATCGTTGCGGGACGCGTCGATCGCGGCGCCCCGTCGCATCGCGATCCGTTCGCCTCATTCACCCCACAGGAGCATTCATGATTCTGGAAATGGCATCGCTCGAAATCGATCCGTCGCAGGCCGAGCCATTCGAGGCGGCGGTTCGCCAGGCCCTCCCGCTGTTCGCCCGCGCTCGCGGCTGCGGCGGCGCCGAGCTGCATCGCGTGATCGAGCGCAGCGGCGGCTACCTGCTCGTCGTCAAGTGGGACAGCGTCGACGATCACATGGTGCATTTCCGGCAGTCGGACGACTTCCAGGCGTGGCGGCAGCTGGCGGGCCCGTTCTTCAAGAGCCCGCCGCAGGTCGTGCATACGGAAGTTGCGGTGAAGTAAGCGCCACCATCAAAACGGGTCGGGCAAACGCCCGACCCGTGTCACCCGCGCGCTGCCGCAACCCGGGCCTGCACGCGCCGCTCCAGCCGCCGCTCCGTTCAGAACCGGTGACGCAACCCGATCCGCAATGAAACCTGCCTGTCGGTCGCGGACGGTGTCAATCCGGTGATCTGCGCAACCGCCGGCTGTCCGAGCGAATCCGTCCCGCTCGCCTTCTCGAACACGGCCACCGTATAAACGTCCGTGCGCTTCGACAGGAAATAATCGACACCCGCGCTGAACAGGTGGTAGTTCGCGCCGCCCTTGCCGCCGGCACCGCCGTTCCTCGTATAGTCGTAGGCGACACCGGCCAGCAGCGACGGCGTGAACTGATATTTCGCGTTGATCTCGACGTTGTTGAACGCCGCGGTGCCCGCGTAGCGCAGCGCATTCGGCCCCGACGCAGAGCCCAGCCCCGCGAAGCGCGTATTCGAATACGCGAGATTGACGCTGAGTGCGGCCAGCGTCACACCGGCGCCCACGCCGGCGATTTGGAGCCGGTTCGCGGACGCATAGCCGGCGAACACGGGATTGCTCTCCGGCGCGGTCGCGCTGCCTGCGCTGCCGAGGTTGTTGCTCGTCGCCGGGCCGGCATTCGGATTCGCGCCGAAGAACGACGTGTTCGGGTTCCGGACGTTCAGGTAGCCCGCACCGATCGAAAACGGCCCCGCCGCATACGACGCGCCGGCGCCCCAGATCCAGTTGGTCGAGAACGATCCGGCCGTGCCGCCGAGATTCATCAACGCTTCGACCGTCAGCCCGCGATAGCTTGCGCTGCGAAACTTGATCGAATTGTTGATGCGCCGCGTGTTCAATGCATTGTCGAGGTCGCCCGGATGCGAGGTCATGTAGCCGCCCCACTGCGGCGCAGCGAGAAACGGCCCGTAAAAGTCGACGACGGGATCGTACTGGCGCCCGAGCGTGACCGTGCCGACCGGATGGCTCAAGCCGACATACGCCTGCCGGCCGAACATCGCGCCGCCCTGGTTCAGCACGCCGTTGTTGCTGTAGAAACCGCTCTCCAGCACGAACAGCGCCTTGAGACCGCCGCCAAGATCCTCGCTGCCCTTGAGCCCCCAGCGGCTCCCCTGCAGGCCGGCCGACCCGCCTTCGATCATCGCGATCTGACGGCTGCCGACCGGGCCAGCCGCCGTCCGCGCCGTCTGCACGTTGCTGGTGTAATTGATGCCGCTGTCTACGATCCCGTACAGCGTCACGCTGCTTTGCGCCAGTGCGATCGCCGGCACTGAATTCAGTACAACCAAGCAAACTGAAAACTTCTTCATCAATCGATCTCCTTCATTTGTTATATGCCCCGGCTCGCCGCCGGAATGCGCGTCATCGTTTCAATGGGTCTGGTTCACCACATCCGACGGTGTGTCGGTGGCCGGTTCTTCGCGAACCCGAATGAAGAACGTCATCAGGAACGACACGACGAGCAGCGCCGCGAGAAACAGCAGCCCCGGCGTCGTCCTCTGCCCCGCGCCCTTGACGAAGCCGATCATGAACGGCCCGACGAAACCGCCGAGGTTGCCGATCGAGTTGATCACCGCGATCGACACGGCCGCCGTAGAGCGGCTGAGAAACAGCGTCGGCAGCGCCCAGAACGGCGACTTGAACGCATAGAGCCCTGCGAGGCTCACGCAGATCATCGCGATCGACACGTACGGGTTCGTCGACAGCCCCGCGCCGAGCAGCGCCGCGGCGGCCACCGCAAGCGGGATCGCCGAATGCAGGCGCCGCTCGCGGCGCCGGTCCGAGCGGCGCGACCACATCACCATCGCGATCGTCGCGACCACGTACGGCACCGTCGCGATGAGTCCGATCTCGGTATGCGTGAGCGTCGACGCGAAACCCTTGATGATCTGCGGCATCCAGTAGCCGACGCCGAGGCTGCCGCACTGGTACACGAAGTAGATGAACGACAGGTACAGCACCTTCGGGTTCGTCATCGTCTTCAGCGAGCTCAGGTGCTGCGCAAGCGGCCGCGCCTTGCGGTCGTTGTCGAGCTCGTTCAGCAGCCACGCGCGCTCGGCCGGCGTGAGCCACTTCGCGTCGCCGGGGCGGTCGGTCAGGTACAGGAAGCACAGGACGCCGCCGATCAGCGCGGGCGCGCCTTCGAGCACCAGCATCCAGCGCCAGCCGCTCCACTGGAACCAGTGGACGTGATCCATGATCCACGTCGACAGCGGCGCGCCGATGATGTACGACACCGGAATCGCGGCCGTGAACAGCGCGACGGTTGTCGCGAGCTCCTTCGCGCGGAACCAGTAGGTCAGGTACACGATGATGCCGGGGAAGAAGCCCGCTTCGGCCACGCCGAGCAGGAACCGCAGCACGTAGAGCTGCGTCGCGTCCTGCACGAACGCGGAGACCACCGACACGACGCCCCACGTCACGAGGATCCGCGCGATCCACACGCGGGCGCCGAACTTGTTGAGCATCACGTTGCTGGGCACTTCGAACAGGAAGTAGCCGATGAAGAAGATGCCCGACGCGAAGCCGAACGCCTCGCTCGACAGCGCGAGTTCCTTGTTCATCTGCAATGCCGCGTAGCCGATGTTCGCGCGGTCGAGATACGACACGATGTAGAGGACGAACACGAACGGGATGATGCGCCGCGCGATCTTGCGCACCAGCGCGCGTTCGTCGATAGGGGTGTGTTGATTCATGAATGTGCGCCGGCGGACCTGCCGCCGGCTGTCTCCTGATGGGGCGGGAAGGATTACGCGCGATGTGCCGAGAACACCATGCAGACCGGGCTGCCCGACGCGACCGAAAAGCCGGTCGGCTTGAGGCGCCCCGTCGCGGCATCGATCGCGAACGCGACGATGCTGTCGCTGTCCTCGTTCAGCGCGTACATGAAGCGGCCGTCCGGCGTGCCCGTCATGAAGCGCGGCGTGCGGCCGCCAGCCGGCTCGGCCGCGACGAACGCGAGATGGCCGCTGGCCGGATCGATGCGGAACACGGCGATGCTGTCGTCGCCGCGATTCGACGCATAGACGAAACGCCCCGCCGGATCGACTTCGATTTCCGATGCGCGGCTGTTGCCGGTGTACGTATCGGGCAGCGACGACACGATCTGCACCGGCGTCAGCGCGCCGTTCGACGACGTGTATCGATAGGTCGTGACGGTCGAGTCGAGTTCGTTGACGACATACGCGAGCGCGCCGTTCGGATGGAACGCGACGTGCCGCGGGCCGGCCGTCTCGCGCGTGACGACGAACGCCGGCTCGGCCGGCGTGAGCCGCCCGTCCCGGAAGCGGAACGTGAACACGCGGTCGAGGCCCTTGTCCGGCACGATCACGAATTGCCCGCTCGGGTCGAACGGATTGAAGTGCGGCTTCGCCTGCTTCTGCTCGACGCGGTGCGGGCCGATCGGGCCGTCGAGCGCGACAAGCTGCGTGACTGCCTGCAGCGTGCCGTCCGCAGCGATCGGCAGCACCGCGACGCTCGCGCCGATGTGATTCGACACGACCACGTAGCGGCCGGTCGGGTCGATCGCGAGATGCACGGGGTTCTTGCCCTGCGTGCTCTGCCGGTTCAGGAACGTGAGCTTGCCGGTGGCCCGGTCGACCCTGAATGCGCTGATGTCGCTGAGGTCGCCGTGCACGGTGTACAGGTGTTCGCCGTTCGCGCTCAGCGCGAGGAACGACGGATTCACCAGATCCTTCACGAGCTGCACGAACTCGAGCGCGCCCGTCCCGGCGTCGACGTGATAGACGCTGATCCCGTCGCCGCGGGCGTTTCGTTCGCGCGTGGTGCGCGATCCGACGTAAGCAAACATGGGTGTTCTTCCTTTCAAAGCCTGCAGTGATTCGTCTGCAAAAACCGGCCGGGCGGCCGCGCCGAGGATCGCGAGCGCGCCGAGCGCCGCCGTGTGCCCGATCACGCGGCGGCGCAGCGGATCCGGTCCTGTTCCATCCGGGTCGTGGCCCGTTTTCGTCACGGTCGTCTCCTTGATGTTGGTATGTCGGGTTAGCACTAGATTGCATTTTTACTTGTTAAAGTGCAAAAATACAGTCATGGAAAACACCAACTCCCCCTCGCAAGCCGGGTTGACGGTCGATGGCGCGACGTACCGCTTCGTCGATCTCCCCGGCCAGTTCGGCGCCGCGCTGCGCGCCTTGCCCGTGGTGCTGCGCCTGCTGCTCGAAAACGTGATCCGCAACACCGACGGCGACGAGCGGCGGCAAGCGGTCGACGCGATCGTCGGCTGGACGCGCCGCGCCACGAGCGAAGCCGAAATCGCGTTCCAGCCGAACCGCGTGCTGATGCACGACACGACCAGCACGCCCGCGCTCGTCGATATCGCCGGCATGCGCGACGCGCTCGCCGAAGCGGGCGCGGACCCGGCGTCGCTGAACCCGGTCCTGCCCGTCGATTCGTCGGTCGACCATTCGCTGGCCGTCGAATACTTCGCGCGGCCGGACGCGGCGCCCGAGAACCTGAAGCTCGAACTGCGCCGCAACGCCGAGCGCTACCGATTCCTGCGCTGGGCGTCGAAGTCGCTGACGGGCGTGCGCATTCATCCGCCCGGCACGGGGATCATGCATACGATCAACCTCGAGCAGCTGGCGACGGTGGTCACGACGCTCGAGCGCGACGGCGAGCGCTGGGCCGTGCCCGACACGCTGATCGGCACCGACAGCCACACGCCGATGATCAACGGCATCGGCGTGCTCGGCTGGGGCGTCGGCGGCCTGGAGGCGCAGACGGTGATGTTCGGGATGCCGGTGATGCAGCGCATTCCCGACGTGATCGGCGTGCGGCTGACCGGCGCGTTGCGCGCGGGCGTGCTCGCGACCGATCTCGCGCTGACCGTCACGCAGCGGCTGCGCGCGATCGGCGTGTCGGGGGAATTCGTCGAGTTCTTCGGGCCGGGCGTGGCGACGCTGCGTGCCGGCGAGCGCGCGGTCGTCGCGAACATGGCGCCCGAATACGGCGCGACGACCGGCTTCTTCCCGGTCGACGGCAACACGCTCGACTACCTGCGCGCGACCGGTCGCAGCGCAGCGGCGGTCCGGCTCGTCGAAGCGTTCACGCGGCACGCGGGCCTGTGGTTCGACCCGGCGGCCGAGCCGCGCTACACGCGCACGATCGACATCGATCTCGCGACGATCGGCATGCACATTGCCGGGCCGCGCCGCCCGCAGGATCTGCTCGATCATGCGCAGACGGCCGCCGCGCTCGCGCCGCTCGGGTTCCAACCGGCGCATCCGCATCCGACGATGCCGAAGCATCCGGTCGCGATCGCCGCGATCACGAGCTGCACGAACACGTCCGATCCCGCGCTGCTGATCGCGGCCGGCCTCGTCGCGCGCAACGCGCGTGCGCTCGGGCTGAAGGTACCCGCCTGGGTGAAGACGTCGCTCGGCCCCGGCTCGCCGGCGGCGGCCGCGTATCTCGAACGGGCCGGACTGGTCGACGACCTGTCGGCGGTCGGCTTCGACATCGTCGGGTACGGCTGCACGACCTGCATCGGCAACTCGGGGCCGCTGACCGCGCCGATCCGCGCGGCGCTCGCCGACGCGGCGATCCGGCCGGTCGCGATGCTGTCCGGGAACCGCAATTTCCCGGGGCGCATCCACCCGGATCTCGACCTCGGCTTCATCATGTCGCCGCCGCTCGTGATCGCGTTCGCACTGGCCGGCGATGCGGAGATCGACGTGAGCCGCGATCCGCTGCAGCACACGGCCGACGGCCGCCCCGTGTATCTGCATGATCTGTGGCCCACGCGCGAAGCGGTCGACGAACTGACCGCCGCGGCCGCCGATCCGCACGACTATCCGCGCGCGTTCGCGCATGCGAGCGCAAATCCGGCCTGGCACGACCTCGACGCGCCCGACGGCGCGCGATTCCCGTGGGATCCGGCGTCGACCGCGCTGCGCCGGCCGCCGTTCGCGGCGGCGTCGCAGGGCAGCCAGCTCGGCTCGTACCGCGCGTATCCGCTGCTCGTGCTCGGCGACGACGTGACGACCGATCACATCTCGCCCGCGAGCGCGATTCCGAAGGACAGCTTCGTCGCCGATTTCCTGGTCTCGCGCGGCGACGATCGCGACGACCTGAACGTGTTCGCGTCACGGCGCGGCAACTGGGAAGTGATGGTGCGCGCCGCTTTCTATAACCGCACGCTCGTGAACCGGCTGCGCGACGGCATGCCGGTAGCGCATACGCTGCACGTGCCGAGCGGCGCCGTGCTGCCGATCTTCGAGGCGGCCGCGCGCTACGCACGGGACGGCGATCCGGTCGTGCTCGTCGCGGGCGAGCGCTACGGCACCGGTTCGTCGCGCGACTGGGCCGCGAAGGGCCAGCGGCTGCTCGGCATCCGCGCGGTGCTGGCGGCCAGCTTCGAGCGCATCCACCGTTCGAACCTGATCGGGATGGGCATCCTGCCGCTGCGCTTCGCCGCGGGCACGCATCCCGACACGCTCGCCCTCCGGCCAGGTGATAAGCTCGAGGTCGACGCGCCGGCCGATGCCCTGACGCCGCGCTGCGCGGTGCCCGTGCGGATCGTGCGTGCCGACGGGCGCGTCGAGCCCGTCGCCGCGACGGCCGCGGTCGAGACCCGTCTCGAATGCGAGCTGCTGCGCTCGGGCGGCGTGATCCCGCTGATATTGCAGAAGAACCTCGCGCCGCCGGCGGCTTGACACCGAAGCCGCCGGCGGCGCCCCGAATGCTCAATCCCATGATCGACCGCTCCATTGCGACCCAGATTGTCGAACTGATCAAGACGGAAGGACTCGACGCAGGCACGCACCTGCCCGCGCAGATGCTCGCCGATCGCCTGCGCGTGTCCCGTTCGCCCGTCAACGAGGCGCTCGCGCTGCTGCACGAAAAAGGCATCCTGACACGCGAGCGCAATCGCGGGTTCTTCGTCGCGAAGCCGGTGATCGAGCCGCTGTCGGACGTCGTCGACGAACTTGGGCTCGCCGAAGCGGACGTGGTGACGAGCGTGTATTTCCGGATCGCGGACGATCGCCTGAAGGGCGAACTGCCCGATGAATTTTCCGAACAGCTGATCCGCACGCGCTACGGGCTGACGAATGCGCAGCTCACTGCCGTGCTCGGCCGCATCGCGCAGGAAGGCTGGGCCGAGCGCAAGCCCGGCTACGGCTGGCAGTTCTCGCCGATGCTGACGACGCCGGACAGCCTGCTGAAATCGTACCGGCTACGCCTCGCGCTCGAACCGGCCGCGCTGCTGGAGCCCGGCTATCGGCTCGAACCGAAGGTGCTGGAGCGGTGTCGCGACGTCGAAAGGCATCTGCTCGCCGGCGGCATCGAGACCGACACCGCCGATCAGATGCACGAGCGCGGCGTGCGGTTCCACGAATCGCTCGTCGAAGCGTCGGGCAACAGCTTCTTCATCGACACGATCCGGCGCGTGAATCGCGTGCGCCGGCTGCTGTCGTATCGCTCGATGCAGGATCGCGAACGTTACGTCGAACATGCGAAGCAGCATCTGCACGTGCTCGAACTGCTCGAGCGCGAGCGCAACGAAGAAGCGTCGGAAGCATTGCGTCAACACCTGTTGCATACGCTCGATGCGCTGTCGCGCATCAGCGCCATTCTCAAACCCTGAGCGCCGGTGCAGCCGGCGCATCCGATTCCTCGCGAGCCCTTTCATGACCATCGACCCTTCCGTCCTCTCCGCGTTCACGCCGACCGGCAAGCTGCGCGCGTCGATCAATCTCGGCAACCCGATCCTCGCGAACCGCGACCCGGCGACGGGCGAGCCGTTCGGCGTGTCGATCGACCTCGCGCGCGCGTTCGCCGAGCGGCTGTCGGCCGAGCTCGAACTCGTCGTGTTCGATACGGCCGCCAAGTCGGTGCAGGCGCTGACCGAGGAGCGCGCCGATTTCGGCTTCTTCGCGGTCGATCCGCTGCGCGGCGAAACGGTCGCGTTCACCGAGCCCTATGTGCTGATCGAAGGCTTCTATCTCGTGCGCGACGCTTCGCCGATCCGCGGCAACGCGGACGTCGACCAGCCGCACAACCGCGTTGCGGTCGGCAAGGGCAGCGCGTACGACCTGTTCCTCACGCGTGAGCTGAAGGCCGCGCAGATCGTGCGTGCGCCGACGTCGCAGGCCGTCGTGCCGACTTTCGTCGAGCAGCAGCTCGAAGTCGCGGCCGGCGTGAAGCAGCAGCTTGAAGCCGATGCGGCGAAGACGCCGGGCCTGCGCCTGCTCGGCGAGCGCTTCATGGTGATCCGCCAGGCGATGGGCGTGCCGAAGAGCCGCGGCGAAGCGGCCGCGGCGGTGCTCGGCGAATTCGTCGAGGCAATGAAGGCGTCGGGCTTCGTTGCGGAGTCGCTGCGGCGGCATGGCATCGTCGGGGCGTCGGTCGCACCGCTGGCGTGATTCGCACACCCGTCAAGTGTTTCCGACGACGCCGTCGCGTCAGGTCCGCGCGGCCTGTCGACCACCCGGCGCCAGCTGGCACTCGACACTTCGCTCGCGTGGCTGAAAGTCGTCATCGGCAGGATTCGGCGCGGCACGGCGTTTTGCGAACGGCTGCCGGTGCGGATGTTCATGATGCGGCGCGATGTCCCCCTGCTGTTGCGCCGGCGGGCGATCGCGGTGCTGCCGTCGCGGGGTGCGCGGGCGACGGGGAGGCCGCGGCGCCCGATCCGGCGGGCGGCTCCGGCGCGGAAGCGGAAACAGGCGCCGGATTCGGCGGCGACGAGGCGGGTTGGCTCGTGTGGGCACTCCCCGCCGAGCCTGACGCCGCTGATCCCGAAGCTGCTGATCCCGAAGCTGCTGATCCCGAACCCGCCGACCCCGAACCCGCTGACCCCGAACCCGTCGATCCCGAACCCGTCGATCCCGAACCCGTCGATCCCGAACCCGTCGACGCCGAGCCCGCTGACCCCGAACCCGCCGATCCCGAACCCACCGATCCCGAACCCGCTGACCCCGAACCCGCCGATCCCGAACGCGCCGCCCCCGAACCCGCCGCTCCCGAACCCGCCGCTCCCGAACCCGCCGCCCCCGAACCCGCGGGACCAACAGCCGGCGGCGCGCGCAGCCCACCGTCCAGCGCGGTCCTACGAGCGGCCATGTCGGCCTGTTCGGCACTGCGCTGGGCGGCGCGATCGGCAGACAAGCGCGCCGCTTCGGCATCCGGATTGATCGTGTTGACGCGGATGCGTTCGACGTCGCCCACACCCGCCAGCCGGTTCAACGGCACGTAATCCGTCCGAAACACCAATTCGACGCCGCTGCTCAGGTTGAGGTCGGCGTGCGAACTCTCGGTCGTCTGGGTCCGGTCGGTCGACACGTAGCCGATCGTGCTCTGCACATTGGCCTCCGCACCCCAGGGCCCGAAGCGCGCGCCCCCGCTCACGCCCACCGTGTTGCGCGTGTCGAACTGCGAGCCGCGGTCGTTGGCGGCGACGCTGCTCGCGTCGATATGGAAATTCATCGCGGCGTTGAGCCGCCCGCTCTCGATGACGATGCGCTGCAAACCCATCTGCACCATCGTCGCGAGCAACTGCTGGCGGTTGCGGGCCAGCACCTGCTGGGCGAGCGGCACCAGGCGCTCGGGATCGGCGGCCGTCACCGCGTCGCCCGGCCCCAATCCCAGCGCGGTGCGCAGCGCCGCTTCCGCCGGCGGGGTCGCGCCCGCGCGCAACGCCAGCCGGGTCGACGCATCGCGCTCGGCCTGCAGTTCCTGCTGGCGCTGGCGGCGCTCGTCCGGCGGCAGGCCCGCCAGTTCGTCGGCGTCGTCGGCGGCCTCGTCGTCGCCGGTGACCTCGTAGGCGGTGGGGAAATGCTCGGCCAGCCACTGCCGCGCGCCGGCGATACCGACGTTGCTGTCCGCGAAGCCTTCGGTGGTCTGCGCGACATTGCGGATCAGGTCGACGAACGCGGTCAGCTGCTGCTGGTTCGAATCGTTCATCGCCTTGAAGACGCCCGTGATCAGCTCGGTCACGAAGCGCGGGAACGACACCGCGTTGAGCACGGCCCGGGTGGTGCCGGCCATCCGGTCGATGGCGGTGCCCGAATACGCCGAGCCCGCGTCCTGCGCGACGGCCAGTGCGGTGCCGGGACGCGCCGCGAGCTCGTCATGATCGACCGCGAGCGAGCCGATCCGTGCCAGTCCGGACGCGAGATCGCGGCGCATGGCCGGATCGAGTGCGCCGAAGCCCTGCTGCGCCGACAGCAGTTCACGGAGACGGTGGCGAACGTCGGGCCGCGGCACCGCCGAACGCGCAAGGTGGGCGGTTGCCGTCATTTCGGCGGCTCCGCCGCGCATCGCGCGTCCCGCGTCCGGCGACACGTGACACGCGGCCGGACGGGCAACGGCACGTCCGCCGCCGTCGGCACCCGGGTTCTGCCGCCCGTCTCGCGACGGCCTGAGCGACGCGGTTCCATGTCAGCTTCCGAGCGCCGCCCACGGGTTCGACGGCGCGGCCGGGCGCGCGGCCGGCGGCACGGCGCGGCCGTCGTCCGGGACGGAAGACACCGGGCCGTCGGGTTTCTCGCCGAGGCTGAGCGTCGCCTCGAGCCAGTCGGCGGCGGAGGCGATCACCGGATTGTCGGTGCGCAGCAGCGGCGACGCGCCGTCCAGCGCATCCGCGACGTCCGCCAGCCATGCGATCACGGTCATCCCGGCTTTGCCGCGCCGGACATAGGCGGCAGGCTGGGCCGGCGGCTGCCGCGAAAGCCGGCCGATGCCGGCCACCACGCCCCAGATGTCGCGCGCGGCGAAGCCGTGACGCAGGTCGGCATGGCCGAGGATCGCGAACGCGTCCCGGAGCATGCCGACGATCTCGCCGGCCATGAATGCGGTCACGCCGGTACAGGCGGCGCCAAGATTCTGCGCGAGCGCGCGCGCGGCGTTGCGGACTCGCGCCTGGCGCCCGGGATCCCCGCCCGGGTCGGCACCGGGCGTCTCGTCGAGCTTGTAGAGCGCCTCGCAAAGCACGAGCATGCATTCCTCGAACTGGACGTTGCGCTCGGCATCCGCGGCGGCCGGGCCGTACGCGGTGCCGAACAACCGCGCATAGAACGCCGCGCGCTCGCCGGCCGCGAGCTTCTCGGCGCGGTGACGCCACCAGTTGGCGACCAGCGGCTCCGCGCCGCCGAGATCGACGCCGACGGCGCCGCTCGCCGACAGGCCGGCGAGCGCCTCGACGGCGGGGATCACGCCCGCGGGCTCGAGGTCGGCCGCCAGATAGAGCGACGCGAGCGCCCGCAGCTGCGCCTTGTCGACGCGCGCGGCAACGGGATCGGGAATCGCGATGTCGCCGAGCTCGTCGAGCGCGAACGCGAGGCCGTGCGCGGTCGCGCGCTCGACGAGCCGCTCCCCCGACCGGATGGCCGCCGCGAGCCCGGCATCCGCCGGCGGGACGATGAGCATGCGCGCCATGATTCAGTGCTGCCCGGCCGGCACGCCGGCGGCGGGGGCCGGCTTGTTGGGGTTATACGGCGTCGAGTTGCCCTGGATCACCGACATCATCTCGGGCGTCGCCATCTTGTCGAGCGGCAGGTAGTCGCTCTTGAAGTTGACGCGGACCTCGCCCGACAGCTTCGCCTTCACCTCGGCCTTCGATTCGCTCGTGTCGTCGAGCGCCGACCCGACCGTGGCCACGTGTTCCTGCTGCCCCTCGAACGCGGCGTCGGCCGAATACGGCGTGTACCAGCTGCCGTAATGGGCGTTGAGCGACTCCTTGTATTTCTGGCTCTCGCGGTCGTGCATCGACGCGGTGTAGGTGCGTTTCGCCGTGTCGCTGGCGCGCATGTCGAACACCACCTTGGCGTTGATCGACCCGTCGGTGACGACGATGCGGTTGATGCCGAGCATGACCATCGACGACAGCAGCTGCTGGCGCTGCTTCGCCATCTGCAGGCGCGCGGCGGTGACGAGGCGCAGTTCCGACTTGTCGTCGGACAGGTCGGTCACGGGCGGCTCGAGGTTGTAGTTCCGGCTGATCTCGGCAAGCCGCTGCTGCGCGTTGTCGCCCTGCGCGACCAGCCGCGTCGGGGCCGCCGCCGCGGCCGCGCCGGCGCTGTCCGCGTCGAACGCGTCGGCGCCGTCCTGCGCCTGCACCGACAGCACGTCGGGGAACGAATCGGCGAGATAGTCGCGGCCGGCGCCCTCGCTGATGTTGTCGCTCATGAACTGGGCGGTGGTCTTGGCGACATTGGCGATCAGCTCGCCATACGCGCGCATCTGCTCGATCGAGCTTTCGACGATCGCCTGGAACACGTTCTTGATCAGGCCTCCTACGAATTTCGGGAAATCGACCTTCTGCACCATCTGGCCGAACTGCTCGACGCCCTGCTTCACCGCGCCGGCCTGGAAGTCCTTGCCGGCGAAGCCGGGATCCTGCGCGAGCTGGCGCTTGGTCGCGGTGACGGGATCGTCGGCCAGCGCCGCGGCGGCCGGCGCCGGACGCGGCTGCGCGAGCGGGTGCGCGAGGCCGGTGGGCGGCAGTTCGCCGTTCGCCTCGCGCTCGGCGATCTCGGCGTGCACGCCGTTCGGGTCGGCCAGGTAGGCGAGCACCCGCACCGTATCGGCGGCGATGCGGCGGCGCTCGTCGTCGGGCAGGTCGAGGAATGACGGAATCGCGGTCAGCAGGCGGCGCACCTCGGGCCGCGTCGCGTCGAACGCGGCGGCGCTCGTGGGCGGCCGCACCGGGTGGAGCGCGTCGGGGGGAGCGGGCAGGCGCATGGCTCAGTTTCCCCTGGCCGCAGCCGGTGCCGGCGCCGCGGCCGGCGCCGCCGCCGGGGCTGGAGCCGCAGCGGGGGCGGACGCGGCCGGCGGCGTTTTCGGGCTGGGCAGCACGTTCGGATCGGCGGGCGTCGCGTTGCCGGTGATGGTGGCGATCATCTGCGGCGTCGCCATCTTGTCGAGCGGCAGGTAGTCGCTCTTGAAATTGACGTCGACCGCGCCGGACAGCTGGATCTTGGTCTGCATCGCGGCGTTGCTGGTTTCCGACGCGGCCGTCGACGCGGTGATGATCGGCTTGTTCTCGTATTCGTAGTCGCCCTTCGCGTAGTAGTCGGCGCTGTACTGGCGGCCGTTGTCCTTGTCGTTGCTGGAGTCGTACTTGCCGCCGCGATCGTAGGTGCCCTTGCCGGCGTAGGTCGACTGGACGTTGCCGTCCTTGTCGCGGGCGAGGTCGACCGCGGTGGCGCTGCGTTGCTTTGAAAGCGTGTCCTGCGCGCGCACGTCGTAGATGATCTTCGCGGAGATCTTGCCGTCGGTGACGACGATGCGGTTGATGCCCATCAGCACGATCGACGCCAGCATCTGCTGGCGCTGCTTGGCGAGCTGCATCTTGAAGCGGTTGACGATCGCCAGCTCGGAGGCCTCGTCCGACAGGTCGAAGGTATCGCCGTCGCCCATCTGCAGGCGCGCGCGCACGGTCTTCGACGCTTCGTCCGGGTCGACCCCGTCGCGCACCTCCACGCGCGGGCTCGGCGTGTCGCCGCTGTCGTCCATGCCGATCTCGAACAGGTCGGGAAACTGGCCGACCATATGATCGCGCGCCTGGTTCTCGGTCACGTGTTCGTCGGCGAACTGGCCGAGCGATTTCGCCACCTGCGCGATCATTTCCTGATACGCCTTCATCTGCTCGATCGAGCTGTGCGTGATCGACTGGAACACGCCGCTGATCAGGCTCGCGACGAAGGTCGGGAACTTGACCTGGTTCAGCAGCTCGCCCGCGACCGCCGCGCCCTCGTGCGCGGCCGCCGCGGTGAACCTGGACTTGCCGATGCTGTCGACGGCCTGGTTGTGCGTCGAGAAATCCGCCTCGTGCGCGGCATGATCCGTGTTGTCGTCGAGCGCGCGCGCCGGCGCGGTGCCCACCCCGCCCGGAATCTCGTGGCCGGCGAACCCTTCGGGCCGCGCGAGGTAATCGGCGATCAACGCGGTGTTGCGCGCGATGTCGCGGCGATCGGCGTCGGGCATCGCGTTGAACGCCTGCGACCGGGTCAACATCTGCGCGACGCCGTGGCGCACTTCGTCGGCGGGCACCGGCGGCGTGTGCCGCGGAGCGGCCGCCGCGGCGCGCGGCGGCGGCGGCGCGATCGGCGTGGAACGGGCAGCTTGCGGGAACATGGCGACCTCGCGGGAAACGCGTGACGAAGCGATTCGGATTCAGTTGGCCTGGGCGGGCGCGTCCGCCGGCAGTTCGAACTCGATGGGGCGCAGGTAGAGACTCACCCGTGCCGGGCAGGCCGCGTCCGTGCGCAGGCTGATGATCGAGAAGCGGCCCGGCCAGTGCGCGTCCTCCGGCGTGAACGCGCCCATCCAGCGCTCGAGCGCCTGCAATCCGCGCGGACGCTCGGCGAGCCCCATCGTCAGCAGGCTGAGGAACGCGGGCGGCACGTCGGGGATCGCCGACAGCAGCACGTAGAGCTCGAAATCCGGCCCGTCCGGGCCGAGCCCGAACGCGAGCAGCGCGCCGTGCGGCGGCAGGTCGAAGCGCCCGCCGAGCACCAGCCCCAGGAGCTGCATGATGCCGGGAAGCCGATGGCCGATGCCGAGCGCATCCATGACCGGCTGCAGATCGGCGAGCCGCAGCGCCTGCGTGCACGCGAACGTGAGCCGCTGGCCGCCGAGATCGCGCTGGGCCGCCATCGTGGTGAAGAGCGGCTTGAGCCCCGGCACCATCTGCAGCGCGGCCTGGACGATGCCGGCCAGGTCGCGGGGCAGGTTCTCGATCGTGCCGGCATCGCCGGGCAGCTCGTAGTACACCTTGGACGCATAGAGCCCGTCGCGGTCATAGCTGGAACCGAAGAACGCGCCGTAGTCGAGGTTGCCGCCCGGCCGCGCGAAGCCCCGGAACGGCTCGCTCGCCTGGTCGAACCAGTGCAGCGCCTCGCGGCCGATGAAATCGCGGATCAGCTTGCGCATTTCGCGGGTCGACTCGTCGCGCCGGTCGATCGCCGACGCCTCCGGCGGCAACGGCTCGATCGTGAACCGCAGCTTGCCCGGCTGGCTTTCCGAGAAGCTGGGCTCGAACGGCACCGCCATCGGCATCAGCGCGTTGTCGCGGAACCGCAGATCGTCGGCGCCGTCGCCGAAGGTGCGCAGGAACAGGTCGCGCGACGGCGCGAATGGATCGGCGGTGCCGAGGCTTCGCGCGGCGCTTTTCAGGCGGCGTTCGACCCGGGCGACGACCGGTTCGCGGATTGAGGTCAGGGGCATGGCTCGGCTCCGGCAGGGTTCGAAAATGGCGCGGCACACGCGACGCCGCTTCAGTGCGGACGGTTCGAGTAATAGCTCGCGCCGTTGTGCGTGCCGACACCGTAGCCCGCCTTCACCGGCACGCCCGCGCCGAGGCCGATGCCGGCGCCGATGTCGCCGACGCCATCCAGCATCTCGCGCGCCATCGCCGGGATCGGCACCGGCTTCGAGGTCATCTGCGGCGCCTCGCGCGGCTGCGAGAACTGCTCGATCTGCGTATCGGTGGTCGCGGTATCGGCCAGCCACAGCTCGCATGCGTTGACCAGGTCGTAGTCGGTCGGGTCGACGGTCGACTTGTGGTTCGACGACACGTCGGGATTGGCGATCTGGTCGATGCTGAGCAGCGGGCCGGTCGCCTTGTTGACGCGATCGACGTTGTTGGCCAGCCACGCGGTGATGATCGTGCCGCAGGTCGCGAGCGTGCGATAGCGCGAGCTGGTGCGCGCGCCGCCCAGGTCGTAGGTCGCGACCTGGTCGATCACCTGCCACATGTCCTTCGCGCCGTAGCAGCCGCGGATCTCGGGGTCCTGCAGCAGGTCGATCATGAACTTGACCTGCGACTGGATCTCGCGCGCCGCGTAATGCGCCATGCCGTAGCCGTGCAGCGACAGGTTGCCGGCGAGATCGCGGGCGGCCTTGCGCACCTGCTGGTGGTTGATCGGGTTCGGCACGCTCGCGCGCAGCAGCGAGTCGACCTCGGTCTGTCGCACGAACGACGACACCGACGACACGAAACGGATCCACAGGTCGTTGAACTCGCGATTGCCGGCCGTGTTCGGATCGCCGCCCGGCACGCCGAGCGTGATGGCCGCGAAGTTCTTGCGCTCCTGCTCGGAGATGCGGTTCGGCGTTTCGCGCCAGTAGCGATAGAGCAGCTTGCCGGCATTGCCCGGGCCGATCGGCAGCGTGCCGTGCTGGAACTGCTCGACGATGCGGTCGACCACCTGGAACACCTTGAGTTCGTCGAACATCGCGGCGACGATCATCGGGCCCATCACGCGCACGTTGTCGGCGACGATGTTCGCGTCTTCCAGATCCTCGAGGTTCGGCAGGTCGATGCCGAGATCGGCGATCGCGTCCTCGCCGCCGATGTTCTGGACGGTGTTCAGCTCCTCGTTGATGCGGCGGCGCAGTTGCGGCTCGTCGGCCTGGATCTTGCGGGCCTGCAGGCCGCGCATCACGCGCGCGAATTCGGTGGTGACCACGCCCGGCTGCTCGCCGCCGCGGCCGTCGGGATCGCCCTCGATGCACAGCAGCGCCAGCACCCGCTGCGCGAGCCCACCGTACGAATTGGCCTCGCCCACCGCCGCGAAGAACTGGCGGGTAAAGGCGTTCATCAGCACGTTGTCGCCGTCCGGCACGGTCTTGCCGCCGTCGACCTTCACGGGCGGCGGCGTGGCCCCGTCCACTGCGAGGATGCCCAGCACCAGCGCGACGAGCGTGATCGACACGGCCTCCGGGTCCGAGCCGTTCGCGCCATTGGCGCCATTGGCACCGTTGGCGCCGCTCACGTCGCCCGCGTCGAACACCAGCTGGCCGTTGACTTCGGAGAGCAACGGCGGATTCACCAGCGACTTGCTGGCGAGCAGTTCGCGGGTGGCGACGAACAGCGGATCGCACACCTGCGGCACGCCGTCGGACGGCTTCGTGTCGTAGACGACCGCGAGGATGGCCTTGCACAGCGCGAGCTGCTCCCGCTCGGCGGCGACCGGCGGCCGCTTCAGCGACTCGAGCCGGTTGACGATATCGACCAGCCCGTCGCGTGCCCGGGTCTCGAGGTCGACGAGGTCGAGGAAGCGGACTTGATTGTTGACATGAAACATTTAACTTCTCCTTGAAATCCGGTCGGTTCGGGGGAGTGAGCGGGATCCCGTGCGCCAGTCAGCCGTCGTCGGCACGGCCGTCCTTGCCCGTGCAACCGTCGTCGCCCGCCGCTTCGTACGCGTCGATGCGGCCGGACAGCGCCTGCAGCGCCGCCGCCGCGTCGAGAATGCCGGCGCCGCAGCCGTCGGCCGCGCCGGGCGCGAACGGGCGCGCGGTGGCGACGACCAGGTCGCGTACCGTCGCGCAGTCGAGCGGATAGGCGCGGCGCTGCGCGTACGCGACGAGCAGCGCCGCGGCGCCTGCGACGAACGGCGCGGCGAAACTGGTGCCGGTCGCGAGCTGATAGGCCTCGATCGCGCTCGTCAGCACCCGTTCGCCCGGCGCGCACAGCGCGACGTGCGGGCCGCGCGTCGAGAACGGGGTCGGCCGGCCGTCGTCGCCGACGGCGCCGACCGCGATCACCTGCGGATAGGCGGCGGGCCAGTAGCGGGTCACGGCGCCGTTGTTGCCGCTCGCGGCCACGAGAATGCAGCCGCGCGCGGCGGCATACGCGACCGTGTCGGCGTGCGGTTTCGGGCGGTTCGCGGCGATCGTCGCGTCGTCGGTGCCGAAGCTCATGTTGATCACCTTCGCACCGAGGTCGACCGCGAGCTTGAGCGCGCGATCGAGGTCGGCGATCGCGCCGAGCCCGATCGCATGCGCCTTGCCCGGCAGGCGGGCGGCCGCCAGCGCGCGCATCGGCAGGATGCGGCAGTCGCCGCCGAGCCCGCGCGGCATCGCCACGCCTTCGGCGGCGATGATGCCCGCGCAGCCCATGCCGTGACCGACGAAGCGGTCCTCGGGAAAATCGCCGCGATGGCCATGACCGCTCAGCAGCTGCACGCCGGGCGACAAGTCGCCGGGCTCGAGACGCACCGTATCGGCGCCCGCGCGGAAGGCATGCGCGAATTCGGGATGCTGGCGCGCGATGCCGCTGTCGATCAGACCGACCGTGACGCCGCTGTCGCCCGGCTCGATCGCGTGTGCGTCGGCCATGCGCACCAGCGCGCGCGCATCCTGCGCAACCCGCGCGGCCGGCGGCACGGGCGCCAAGCGGCCGGGCGCGTCCATCGGGACCGTCGCCACGTAGTTGGGCGTCACGCTTTCCACGGTCGCGAGCTGGGCGAGCGAGTCGCACAGCGCACCGATCGGCGTGCCGGCCGGCACGCGCAGCAGCAGCGTGCGGGCCATGCCGGTCGTCTGTTCGATCGCGTCGTAGCCGAGGTGCGCGTGCCCGGGCACCCAGCGCCCGGCCACCGCGCTGAACGGGCGCACCGCGAGAAAGCGGCCGGCGAACGCAACCAGGATGCGGTCGACCGGGCCGCCGTCGATGCATTGCGCGGCGGCCAGCGCGCCGCGCGTCACGTCGCGGATCGACGGCACGTGCTCGGGCGCTTCGCCGAGCGCCAGCTTGACGAGCAGGCTGGTCGGCAGGCTGAACTGACGCTCGCCGGGCGATGCCCACGGCGTGCCGAGTGCATGGATCGTCATGGCCGCGCCTCCTCCTGGCCGGGCACGGCGGCCAGGGTCATGGGCCTGGCCGCGGGCGCCGACGGCGGCGCGAATGCGCTCAGGTCGAACGCCAGCGCGGCGGCATGGCGGCTCGTCGGCGAGACGGCGAGTTCGCCGGCCCACTGGTCGCGGCCGGGCGCGAGCAGCAGCTCGTCGTCCGCCGATTGCAGCACCGCGACCGGGCGATTGCCGATCCGCACCAGCGGCGCGTGCGTGCCGTTGACGAGATTGCGCCCGATCACGCGCAGCAGCGGCGCCGCATCGGGCTGCGCGTCGGTGGCGGGCGCCACCGGTTCGATCCGCTCGACGCTCGGCGCGGACGCCCGGTCGAGCGCCCGGCGCAGCCGGTCCACGGACAGGTTGGTGACGCGGCCGATCGCATGCACCATGTCGCGCTGCTCGGCCTGCCGAAATTGCCGGACCGTGCGCACGCCGGCCCATTCCAGACGCTTGCGGTCTTCGGCCGAGAGCTCGTCGCCCAGCGCGTCGAGCGGCTGGTCCTTGCTGTCCTCGGACAGCGCGATCGCGTTCTCCTCGATCGCCGGCCGCGTGATGGTCGTGAAGACGAGATGGAAGGTGCTGCTGTCGGTGTCGCCCGGGCCGGCGGGACGAATCCACACCTCGCTTTCGACGAATTCGACATGGGCACGCAGATCGAGGTTGACGTCCTTGATCGCGAAGGTCAGCGGCAGGTTGAGGTTGCGCGCCTTGATCGCCATCGCCGCCTGCGCGTTGTCGAGCTGGCTCTGCACGGCCTGGATGAAATCCTCGAGGCGCAGGCTGGCGTTGCTGTTCATCGCACCGCTCCGTCGATCGGCACGGCTTCGAGGACGATCGCGAGCCGCGCCGGCTCCGCATCGAAGGCCGTGCGGGTCAGGAACTGCGGCAGGTCGCCGACCAGCTCGATGCCGTCGGCGCCCCATGCAATGCGCAGGTCGAGCGGCAGTTCCATCGCCATCGAGCGCACCCGCAGCCCTTGCGCCGCGCCCGCGGCCAGCTGTCCGGCAACGTCGGCGAACGCGCCCAGCGTCTCGCCCAGCGGCCGCGGCGCGATCATGTGGGTTCTCCTCGTGTGGATGCGGGTGCCGCCGGTGCCGCCGGTGCCGACGAAGCCGACGGGGCCGATGCGGCCGATGGGGCCGACGGAGCCGCCGGGGCGGCGGACGCTGCCGGCACCGCCGGCACGGCGGCGGGCGCCTGCGTCGCGGCGGGAACGGGCGCCGCCACCGGCGCCGCGGGCTGGGCGGCCGTCGCCGCCGGCGGCGCGATCCGCGCCGCCGGCCGGCTGTGCCGCTCCAGCAGATTGCGCGACGCCTCGTCGACGAAACGGTCGAGCGGCAGCGTCTCCGATGCGAAATTGATGCTCACCTTCCCGGTCAGCGTCGCCTTGAGATCGGTGTCGGTTTGCGCATTGACCGCAACGGTCGAGACCGTGGTGACGACATCGCCCGACGTTCCCCGTCCGCCCCAGGTCGTCTGCCCCGACGACGGGTCGTTCGACGTCGCATACTGCACGGCGGCGCGGTCGCGCGCCTTGGCCTGGAAATTGAGGCTCGCCGCGATCGTCCCGTCCTTGACCACGACCCGCTGCATGCCCAGCAGCACCATCGTCGACAGCGTCGACAACCGGTGCTGCGCGACGCGCTCGCGGGCGCGGGGCAGCACCACCGATTCGAGCGTCTGGGTATCGAACGCGCCGTCGGCCGCGCCGAAATCGGCGAGCCACGCGGGCGCGGGAGCCGCGTCGTCGTCGCCGGGCCGGACGACCGGCGCGAGGCGGTAATCGCCGCCGTCCTGCGTCAGCGTCACGTCGTGCGGATACTGCTCGACCAGCCACGCGCGCGCCTGCCCGTCGGTCACGTTCTCCTGCGTGAACTGGTCCAGCGGCTTGGCCACCGCGCCGACCAGGTCGGCGAAACTCTCCACCTGCTTGATCGAGCTGTCGACGATCGCGTCGTAGGTGCCATGCACGAGGCTCGCGACGAAGGTCGGAAAGTCGATCGCATCGGCCAGCGCCGCCGCACGCCGGCCGATGGCGTCCGTCGCCTTCTCCTTCGGAGGCGCCGACCCGCCCGGGGCCGCGGGCGCCGCGCCGCCGGCCGGCATTGCTTGCGGCAATGCGCTGTCCTGCCTGCCCGGGTCGCCCGATCCGGACCCGTCGACGATCTCGCGGCCGAACGCGTCGCGAGCAAGGGCCACCGCGGGCGTGAGCGCGCCGCGGGGTGGCGGAGGGGGAATGTGGCGGGCCATCGCGCGTGTCCCTCGGGGTCAGGCGGGTTGCAGTTCGCGCGGCGCCGGCTGCGTGCCGCTGGCCGGAAGCGGCGGCGCGCCGTCGGCGCCGTGCACGATCTGGAAGCGGCCGTCGCCGTTCAGCGTCACCTCCGTCACGCCAACCTGGTCCTCCTCGCCGGCATGCCGGAACGTGGTGGCGATGCGCAGCTTGACGCTCGCCCGTTCGGCGGTGCCGGAACCGTGGCCGATATCCGCGCGCACGAACGCGCTCCAGCCGTCGAGCATCTGGCCGTGGTCCGCGGCAATCGTCACGTCGCCGACCGCGCCGCCCTGCCACGCCCAGTCGATCGACACCGGCGCCGACGTGCGGCCGCTCGGCCCGTCGATATACGGCCAGTCGTCGAGGGTGATGCGCTGGCCGGCCATGCGCGGCTGCCCGGCGCCGCCCGCCAGCGCGTTGGCGGGCTGGACCAGCCCGGCGAGCTGCGCGAGATCGTAGCTGCGCCCGTCGCGGCTCTCGGTGCGCCGGGTCAGGCTCACGCCGAAGCCGAACTCGCCGCCCGCTGCCGGCGGCTCGACGCCGAGCGCGTAGCCCGCGCCCGCCGCGCTGCCGCGATTGATCGTGTGGCCGAACGTGCCGCCCGAATGCATCAGCTGGATCACGCCGATTCCAGCCGCCGCCTCGTATTCCGACACGAAATCCTCGTAGGTCATGATGTAGCGGCTGCCGGTCGAGTGGGTCGGCGGCACGGTCCGCGCGCCGGGATGGCCCGGCGTGCCGACCACGCGGTCCAGCGGATCGGTGATCCGCACGAAATACGCGTCGCCGCTGCGATACATGCCCGTCACCACCACCGCATGGAAGAAGTTGACCGGCGCGCGCACGACTTCGGCAACCCAGATCGGCCCGTTCGCTTCCAGCAGCCGCCGAAAGCCTTCGGGCGCGAAGCACGCATTGGGTTCGACCGTGAGCGTCGACACCCCGGCGAACCCCGCCACCTCGGCCGGCGCCAGGCCATCGCGCATCTGGCGCTCGAGGCTGATGCAGCGCGCGAGCAGCGTCGGGTCGACGCTCTGGTTGTCGCGCCAGCCGATCACCATCGACGCGGCCGTCGCCCAGCAGCCCATGTCGGTGGGCTGCGGGGTCAGTTGCACCTCGTCCCAGTTCACCGACCAGTCGTCGGCGCCCAGCGCGCGCGCGGCGCCCGCGGCGACCGACAGCGCCTGGCTCGTGCCGAAGAAGCCGCGGCTCGGGATTGGCGCCTTCAGATGGCCGACATACGCGAGCGTTCCGGGGGCCATCGTGCCGGTCGACAGGCTGGCGAGATCGCCCGGCGGCACCCAGTGCGGCGGCACGCTGACGATCGGCCTGCCCGCGTCCTGGAACGACTGGGCGACCAGCTGCGAGCAGAAGAAGTTGTCGGTGTCGGCGCCTTCGCCGAGCTCGATGCGGCCGACGAAGCGGCGGCAGCGCTCCGCCGCGTCGCCCGACAGCAGGTCGCACGCGTGGCGGTCGATCAGGTAGCTGCCGCAGCGGACCAGCCCGACGTAGTTGAAACCGCGATCGAGGTAGCGCGCGGCGGCATCGGCAACCTGCTGCCGCTGCGTATCGGTCAGGCCCGGCACCCGGAACGCGACCGCGAGGCGCGCGTCGGCCAGCGCGTCCGCGAGCGGGCGCAACTGGACCCCGCCGGGAATCGCCTCGATCACCTGCCCGCCCTGGCCGACGTAGAGCATCGCGTGGCTGACCTCCGCACCCGAGCCGGCACGAATGACGCCGGAGCCGGGATTGCCGGTGGTGCTGAGAATGATGTCGCCGATCTCCAGCGCGTCGGTGCCGATCGACAGGCCGCCGACGCCGGGATCGAGCGGAATGTCGTCGCCGAAGCCGCGCGCGGCGAGCCCCAGCGCCTGGCCGGCCGCCTGCGGCTGGCAGGTTCGGCTGGTGACCAGCCGCATGAAGTAGTCCCAGTCCCAGTTGCCATCGGGGCACGCGGTATGGCCGGTCGAGGTGTCGGCCTCGCGATGGCCCATGATCGTCGTGCGGTTGATCGGCAGCTGATACTTGTCGCACAGCGACGCGACCAGCGCCGCCGAGGTTTCGTACTGGAGCTGGGTCGGCGCCAGCGCATCGAAATGCTGGACGGTGCCGTTGCGACGCGGGTAGTCGGCGCCGCCGCGCTTCACCGCGATGTGTTCGATGCCGATGCTGCGCTGGTTCGAGCCCTTGCAGTGCCACGCCGTGTCGGCCTCGGAGACGAACTGGACGACTTCGCCCTCCTGCCCGACCAGGTAATGCGAACTCACCTTCGACGACGCATTGGTGAAGGTATTCACCACCTGCTGGACGGTGGGGACGTCGGCGATGTGGATGATGATGCGGTCGATCGTCTTGCTGCCGCGCCCCTCGTCGAAATTCGGGCTGGCGGCCGTGCGCGTGACGAGACTGTTCTCGCGCGCGCCCAGCGCCAGCGCGCTGGCCGTCGCGGACGGCTCGGCGGCCGCATCGTCGTCGCTGTACGGCGGCGTATCGATGCCGTAGGCCTCCGGGTCGGCGCTCAGGCCGCGCGACCACGCGAGCGACGACGACGAGGTGGCGATCGTGCCCGCCGCGGCGCGCGAGACGCCGACGAAGACGCTCACCGGGCTGCCGACGCTGACGCCGGCCGACAGCGTGACGCCGACGAATTCGCCGCGGGCGTTGAACAGCGCCGAGATGCCGCCGGCCGGGGCTTCGCCGACCATCACGCCGACCGTCGTGCCGGTGCCCGAGAAATCGTCGATATGGCCGCGCAGCAGGCTGATCTGGCCGGTGAGGCTCGCCGACACGATGTAGCCGAAGTCGAGTTCGCCCGACACGAAGACGCCGATGTCGTCGCCATTGGCGTCGAAGATGAGGCCGACCGCGCCCGCGCCCCCGGATTCCAGCCCGGCGCCCGCACCCGCGCCGATCGAGACCGACAGGCCGTTGCGCATCGCGACCGGCAGCAGCAGCATCAGCGACGCGGTGGCCGGATTCGCGCTCAGAATCGCGCGCAGCGCGGCCCGCTCGACGGTCGAGAGCTTGCGCGGCCGCGGCCAGGTGAAGCCGCGGCGTTCGCCCGCGAGGCGGAACCCGGCATCGTCGCTCATCCCCTGCGACACGGGTGCCGGTGCGATGGCGGGTGCTGATGCGATGGTGGGTGCCGGTGCGACGGCGGGTGCCGGTCGCGCGGCCGGCGCCGGCGCCGGCGCGGCGGGCGTCGCGGCGCCCGGCGTTGCGGCATTGAGCGGCGGAAGCGGGCCGAAGCCGTCGTCGTAATGGACGTCGTGGTGCGGCGCAACGGGCTCGACGGCCGGCTGCGCCGCGGTGGGAGCGGCGCCCGGTGCGCTCGGCGCCGGCACGGCGGTCGCGCCCGGCCGCGTGGCGTCGCCCGCCCAGTTCAGCAGCGGACTCCTGACGGCGGCAGCGCCGCGCGTCGGGAACACGCGAACCCGGCGCAATCCCCGGTCGCTGAGCCCCGACAGCGACACGTACGGACTGTCGGCATTCGGCAGGACGTCGACCGTCCACGCATCGGCAGCGGGCGACGCCGCGGTGGCGAGGCCGAACCACAGCCGGCTCGCGCCCGCGAAGCGCGCCAGCACGGCAGGCGGCACCATGAACACCGCTTCGCCACGCGGGATCGCCAGCAGGCCGTCCTCGCGGCTGGTATAGAACGTCGACGACGTGCGCCCGTCCTTGCGCGTGAACAGCGCGGGATCGGTGGCGATCACCAGTTCCGCGACGCACGGCGCGTGGCCGACGCGAATCGTGAAGCCCAGCATCGGGAAACGGTCGGTCAGGACCATGCGGTTGGGATGGAGTTGCGCTGCCATGTCGTGTCCTCAGCTCTGGTTTTGATCGGGCTCGTCGTGACGGCCGCCGAGCATCGGCTTGCTGCGCGCATCGATCGCGCGCCGTTCGAATTCCTGCGGGGGAAGCATCGCCAGATCCGGTTCCGGGTCGCCGATGTCGGGGATTTCGTGGTGTGTCGCTTCGAACTGGGCGATCGCGCGCGCCAGCAGTTGCGCGAGCAGCTTCGCATGCACCGGGCTGATCGCGACGCGGCTCATCAACTGGACGTTGCCGGACTGCGGCTCGACCTGCCCGGCATCGATCAGGAACTCGAACGCGTTGTGCCCGACCTCGAAATAGTTCGCATAACTGGCGAGCAGCGGCCGTGGCTGGCCGGCCGGCTGGGCCGGCTCCGGCGGGGCGTCCTGGCTTGGCTCGATGACGTGCACGACGGCCTCCTTGCATGGCGACGGGCGGTCTGTCCGTTCTGCTTCGCAAGGAGCGGGCCAACGCGGGTGCGCCGGCGCAAGCACATGATTTGCCGTGGAATTTCCCGGCCGGTGCGGGATTCGGGAACGCTGCCGGGCTGTACCATGTGACAGCCCGGCTGTCACACCGATGCAGTGTTGCCGGCGTCCAGGTTGTATTTGGCCAGCTTGCGGTACAGCGTCATGCGCGACCAGTTCATCTGGCGCGCTGCTTCCATCTTGTTCCAGTTGGTCTGGCGCAGGACCGAGACGAGCCGCTCGCGCTCATGCTCGCCGGCGGAAAAGTCCTGCAGGAACAGCCGGCGAAACGCCGGCGGCAGGTCGCCCAGCCCGAACGGGCGCCCTTCGGGCGCATCGATGAACAACGCCTCGACCAGATTGCGCAACTCACGCACGTTGCCCGGCCACCGGTAATGCCGCATGCACTCGAGCAGGGCGGGATCGGGCCGCCCCACCCGCATCGCCCGCTGCAGGTTGTGTTCGGCGACGAAGTGATCGACGATCGGCGCGATGTCCTCCGGCCGTTCGCGCAGCGGCGGTATCTCGATGCGCGCGACGTTCAGGCGATAGAACAGGTCGGCACGGAAACGGCGTTCCGCGACCAGGTCCTCCAGGCGTTCGTTGCTCGCCGCCACGATCCGGACATCGACCGGGCGCCGGCGCAGCGAGCCGACCGGCATCACCGTGCGGTCCTCGAGCAGGCGCAGCAGCTTCGCCTGGACGGCGAGCGGCATCTCGCTGACTTCGTCGAGGAACAGCGTGCCGCCGTCGGCCTCGACGAAGCGGCCGGGAAACGCGTGCTGGGCGCTGGTGAACGCGCCGCGCTCGTGGCCGAACATCTCGGATTCGAACAGGCTGTCGGGCACGGCCGCGCAGTTGACGGCGATGAACGGCTTGTCGGTCCGGGTGCTGAGGCGATGGACGGCGCTGGCGACGCGCTCCTTGCCGGTGCCGGTTTCGCCGGTCACGAGCACCGTCGTATCGGTGCGCGCGACCTTCGCCAGATAGCGGCGCAGGTCGGTCATCGCCGGGCTCGAGCCGTGCAGCCCGAGTGACGTCGCGTGAATGCCTCCGGTCGTGCTCATGCGCGCGCCGCCCGGCTAGCGAACCGTTGACGGATGATGCGCAGCCCCGATGTTCATCGCCACTTCCCCCCCGCTGGATGTTGAGGAACAAGACAACCATCCTCGATGGCGATTGTTGGCACGCGTTTAATTAGTACTGTGATGCGTGTTGAATGGAGAGCCGCGTGTCACGGCGCCGGCCGATAACCAGTGTAGTTTCAATATGGAGATTCGTACAACCTGCCGACTACGCAATAACAAATATGTCATTTCACGCATTTTCATCAATTCATCCGCAATCGGGATGACGAACGGAAAGCCCGTCGCGGAATTCGGAGAATGCGTGTCGTTCACGAAGCGGGATCGGTGACTTCGCCAGTCGCGTACGTCGGTTGCGGTGAGGATGTGGCGCACGTGTCTGATGCGCGCGGAGACGGCGAGCCGCGTCGGGTTTCCGTGCCGCTCGATCGGCATGAACTGCCCGAGCGTCGAAACTCGAACCCGCAGCCTGCCGCCTCGCTGACGCATTCGCGCACGCTGCCATCGTCAATCGCGCAGATAGCCGTCGGTCGCCGAGTCCCGCATCCGGAACGACGCGAGCGCGGCAATCGCCCCCAGTGCACTCACGTACCAAAAGAATGCGGATTCGATACCGGCTGCCTTCAACGAAAGCGCCGCATACTCCGCCGACCCGCCGAATGCCGCATTGGCAATCGCGTAAGGCAACCCGACACCGAGCGTCCGCACTTCCGCCGGAAACATCTCGGCTTTCACGAGACCGCTGATCGAGGTGTACAGGCTCACGACCGCCAGCGCGGCGAGAATCAGGACGAAAGCCCACAGTGGATCGTGGACGGACTTCAGCGCCACCATCACCGGAACCGTGCCGACCGTTGCACCGACGCCGAACATCAGCATCGACGCCCGGCGCCCGATCCGGTCGGACAGCGCGCCGAACGCCGGCTGCATCACCATGAACACGACGAGCGCGGCGGTCATGATTGCACTCGCGGTCTTCGCCTGCATTCCGACGGTGTTGACGAGGTACTTCTGCATGTAAGTCGTAAACGTGTAGAACACCAGCGAGCCACCGGCAGTGAAACCCAGTACCGTTACCACGGCCCGGCCGTGCCCGCGCAGTCCTTTCAGCGTGCCCGCATCGGCCCGGTTGCGCGCATGCGCGGTCGTGGTCTCGTCGAGCGAACGACGCAACCTCATCGCGACAACCGCGCCGAGTGCACCCAGCGCAAACGGAATGCGCCAACCCCATGCGATCAGCTGATCGTGCGAAAGCCACTGCTGAAGCGCGACTACCACGACCAGGGCGAGCACCTGCCCGCCGATCACGGTCACGTACTGGAACGACGCGAAAAAGCCGCGCCGTCCCGGCTCGGCGATCTCGCTCATGTAGGTCGCGCTGGTGCCATATTCCCCGCCGACCGATAGCCCCTGCATGCAACGCGCGGCGAGCAGCAGCGCCGGAGCGAGCGCGCCGACTTGCGCGTACGTCGGCAGCACGGCGATCGCCAGCGACCCGCCGCACATCATCAGCACCGACAGGACCATCGCCCGCTTGCGGCCATGGCGATCGCCGATGCGCCCGAACAGCCAGCCGCCGACCGGGCGCATCAGAAAGCCGGTCGCGAACACGCCGGCCACATTGAGCAGCTGCGTCGTCCTGTCACCGGCAGGAAAGAACGCATGCGCAAAGTACAACGAGCAGAACGAATAGACGAAGAAATCGAACCACTCGACCAGGTTGCCCGACGAAGCGCCGACGATCGCCCGAATGCGTCGCCGGGAATCCGCCGGCGCGCCGACCGCGTTCGGCCGCAGGGTATTGGTTTCCATTGCTTGGTGTCTCCAGATCCATGTTGTCCCGCGGTCCGGTCTGATGCCGCGTCGGGAGGATTTGCGTACCGCTGCTAGCGCATCACGAACGGATTCCCCGTCGGCGCGCCCGTATTGATCCACACGCACTTCGTCTGCAGGTATTCGTCGATCGCGCCGATGCCGTTCTCACGTCCGAGCCCCGAATCCTTGTAACCGCCGAACGGCGACATGAAGCTCACCGCGCGATACGTGTTCACCCACACGGTGCCCGACTCGATGCGCTCGGCCATCCGGAACGCGCGGCCGATGTCGCGCGTCCACACGCCCGCGCCGAGCCCGAAGCGCACGTCGTTCGCGAGCGCGACGGCCTCCTCTTCCGTATCGAAGCGGATCACCGACAGCACCGGCCCGAATACCTCTTCCTGCGCGATGCGCATGTCGTTGCGCACGCCGGTGAAGATCGTCGGCTCGACGAACCAGCCGTTGCCGCATTCGACACGCGCCGCCGCGTGGCCGCCGAGCGCAAGCTGCGCACCTTCGTTGCGTGCAATGTCGATGTAGCTCAGCACCTTGTCGTATTGCGCCCGCGTCGTGACGGGGCCGACCTGCGTGCCCGCATCCATCGGGTCGCCCATCCGCGCGGTGCGTGCGAGCGCGACCACGCGTTCGACGACCTCGTCGTGGACTCGCGCTTGCACGAGCAGCCGCGAGCCCGCGATGCAGGTCTGGCCGGTCGCGGCGAAGATGCCCGATACCGCGCCGTTCACCGCATCGTCGAGATTCGCGTCGTCGAACACGATGTTTGGCGACTTGCCGCCGAGTTCGAGGCTCACGTGCTTGAAGTCGCGCGCGGCCTGCTCGTTGATGCGGCGCCCGGTCGAATCGGCGCCGGTGAACGTCACCTTGCGCACCAGCGGATGCGCGACCAGCGCACTGCCGACTTCGTTGCCGAAGCCGGTCACGACGTTGACCACGCCGCGCGGAAAGCCGACCTCGTGCAGCAACTCGACGAACTCGAGCGTCGACGCCGACGTGAACTCGGACGGCTTGATCACCGCCGTACAGCCGGCCGCGAGCGCGGGCGCGAGCTTCCACGCGAGCAGCATCAGCGGCGAATTCCACGGCGTGATGATCGCGACCACGCCGAGCGGCTCGCGTCGCGTGAAATTGAAGTAGCCAGGCTTGTCGAGCGGGATCACGTCGCCCTGGATCTTGTCCGCGAGGCCGCCGTAATAGCGATACCACTGCGGCAGATACGTGAGCTGACCGCGCATCTCCGCGTACAGCTTGCCGTTGTCGCGCACCTCGATCGCGGCGAGGCGCTCGGCGTGCTCGGCGATGCGGTCGGCGAGCCGGCACAGCAGCTGGCCGCGCGCGGTCGCGGACATCTCGCGCCATGCGCCGGCGACGAACGCACGATGCGCGGCGCGCACTGCGACATCCGCATCAGCCTCGTTGCCGCGCGCCAGCTCGGCCCACGGCTGGCCGGTAAACGGATTGTCGGTGTTGAACCATTGACGGCTGTCGGGCTCGCGCCGTTCGCCGTCGATCAAGTGAAGGTAGCGTTGCATGTCCGGCTCGCTGAAATCGGTGTGAATCGCCCGGACCGCTACCGGATGCACGCATTCGGCAGCGGTCCCGGCACGGCGGTCGCCGCCATTCGACGGGAACGACGAGATTGCGTCGAACGACGGCGTGTCAAGCGCACTCAGAACGGCGCGTAACCGAGTGCTTCGCGGAAGCGGTTCTTCACGTACACGCCGTCGCGCGGCGGCAGCGCGCGCGGCGGCTCGTCCGCGCGGATGTGAACCTGGGCAAACACCGGCCCGCTGCGCGCATTCACGCGCTCGACGATCTGCGTGTAGTCGCGCGCGTCGCGTACCGCGAACGAATCGGCGAGCCCGAAGCCCTTCGCGACCGCAACGAGATCGGTGCCGAGGCTCGAATGGCTCTGCTGCATGCCGGTTTCGCCGTAATGACCGTTATCGAGCACGACGATCGTCAGGTTGTTAGGCTGCTTCGCGCCGATCGTCCCGAGCGCGCCGATCCCCATCAGCTGTTCGCCGTCGCCGGTCACGACGATGACCGGCTTCTCCGGCTGCGCGAGCGCGAGGCCGAGACCGAGCGCCGCCGCGCCGCCCATCGCGCCCCACAGATAGAAATTGCCGACGCGATCGCCCGCCGCGAACACGTCATACGAGGCCGAACCGAGGCCGCTGACGACGAGCGCGTCCGGCGCGCCGGCCAGCAGGTTCCGGACGAACGCACGGCGCTCGATGGTCTGGTTTTGTTGCTCGCTCATTATTTCCGCTCCCACTTCTTGCGACCGATCAGGCTCTGCGACAGCAGCACGGCAACCTGCTCGCCGGCTTCGAAGGCGGCGTCGAACCCCGCACTGACGATTTCCTCGACGTCCTCCGGGCGGTCCGCGCGCAGCACCGTGATGCCCATCAGTTCGAGCGCGGCCTGCGTCGTCTTGCCCATCGGACCCTGCCACGGATTGAATTCCGCGTATTCGCCGCGCATCGTCACCAGCGTGAAGAACGGAAAATTGCAACTGCGTAACAGCGAGAACATGTTCACGCAATTGCCAACGCCGCTGCTCTGCATCAGCAGCACCGCGCGCTGGCCGCCGAGCCATGCACCGCTCGTCAGCGCCACGCCTTCCTCCTCGGTGGTCAGCGCGATGGCTGCGATTTCATCGTCCGCGATCGCGCTGCGGATCACCTGCGTATGTCCGGCGTCCGGCACGTAGGCGATCTGCTTCACGCCGCCGGCCTTCAGAACGGAAAAGATGGACGTCTGCCATGCCGGCTGATGTCCCGTTGCGGTACTCATCGGTTGCGCTCCTTCACGAAGTTGTTTCAGGAATCATAAAATGCGATTACTCTCACGCAGAAATAGAGTTTCCTGATACACGGATCACGATTCGGCATGGACATCAAGCAATTGCGCGCGCTGCTGGCCGTCGCGGAAACCGGCAGCGTCACGCGGGCAGCCGACGTGCTGCACATCGTGCAGCCCGCCGTGTCACGCCAGTTGAAGCTGCTGGAGGAGGACGTCGGGATCGCGCTGTTCGAGCGCGGTCGATACGGGATGGAACTGACGGAATCCGGCGAGATCCTGGTCGAGCATGCGCGGCGCGCGCTGCTCGAGCTCGACCGCGCGCGGGCGGAAATCCAGCCGTCGGACGCGCGGATCTCCGGCATCGTGACGATCGGCCTGCTGCCGAGCACGGCCGACCTGCTGGCCAGCCCGCTGCTGACCGCCGTGAAGGCGCGACATCCGTCGGTCAACCTGCGGGTGTCGGTCGGCTACGCCGGCCATTTGCGCGACTGGCTCGAAGCCGGGGAAATCGACGCGACGCTGCTGTACAACCCGAAAGCCACGCCGACCATCCAGGTGCAGCCGCTGCTCGGCGAGAGCCTGTGCGTCGTCGGGCCGCGCTCGTCGGACCTTGCGCCCGACCGGCCGCTCGCGCTCGCGGACATCGCCGCATGGCCGATGATCCTGCCGAGCGCGCCGCACGGCATCCGCAACATGCTGGAGCAGGCGCGCCCCGGCGCCGGCGCGACGCTCGACGTCGTTGCGGAAACGAATGCGATGAGCGTGCAGAAGAGTCTCGTCGCGCGCGGGCACGGCTTCACGATTCTGCCCAGCATCGCGGTCACGGAAGATATCGCGCGGGATGCGCTGCGCGCGGCGCCGCTGTCCGATCCGGGGCTGCAGCGCACGATCGTGCTGGCGTTGCCGAATACACGCCGGATCGCGGCGGCCGTGCGGGCGGTTACCGCGCTGCTCGTCGACGAGATGCGCGCCGCGGTCGAACGCGGCGACTGGCCGTCCGCACACTGGCTCGCTGACTGAACCCGCGAAGGTCGCCCGTCACGACGGTGCGGATTCGCCCTCGCGCAGCGTGATGCCCGTCCACGCGCCGCTTGCGGCCAGTTCGCCGATCAGCTCGACGATCGTCTGCCGCACGGCAAGCGCGGCGGAATTGACGGGAGACGTGTTCGACCAGCACAGGCTCGCGGGCCGGCGGATCTCCGGCTCGACGATCCGGCGCATCTTCGGCCGGCTGGACGGCTCGCGCGACGCCAGCGCGGACGCCGGCAGGATCGTGCACGCGAGGCCCGACTGCGCGAGCGAGATCATGGTCGGCAGCGAATCGATATCCGCGATGATGTTGAGCGGCACCTCCTCGCGCGCGAACGTGCGTTCGAGCAGCAGGCGCAGCCCGTTCTGCACGCCCGGCGCGACGAGCGGCACGCCGGCGAGCGACGCGAGCGGGCAGGTTCGCGCGCGCGACGGCACCGCGCCGCCCGGCTCGCCGAGCAGATACAGCACCTCGTCGAACAGCGGCATCGCGGTGATGCCGGTCGTGTTGGATTCGCGGAACAGGATCGCGAGGTCGAGCCGCCCGTTCGCCAGCAGCTCGTTGATGAAGCCGCTCATGCTCTCGATGTACTGCAGCCGGATGCCCGGATAACGCGCCCTCACGCGCTCGAACAGCGGCACCGCGAGGATCGACGTCATCGTGGTCGGGAAACCCACCGCGACCGTGCCCGACTCGCTGCCCGCGCCTTCCCGCACTTCCTGGCGCAGCTGCTCCATCTGCCGGAGCACGAGCCGCGCATGGCGGTACAGCGCCTGCCCGGCCGCGGTCGGCTTCACGCCCTGCGGGCTGCGCACCAGCAGCGTGACGCCGATGTCGCCCTCGAGCTTCGCGATCTGCTGGCTCAGCGACGGCTGCGCGACGAACAGCTTTTCGGCCGCCTTCCCGAGGCTCCCGTATTCCACGATGCTGACGAAGTAACGGAGCTGGCGGATGTCCATGGCGGTTCGTTCGATGCGAAAGCCATAGGATACCCCTATGACCGGCACATCCAAACGGTATTTCCGCCGCGCCTGCGCTTCACCTAAAGTCACTTCATGCCAAGTCAGAACAGCCGGCCCGCCCGGCGATGGAGGTGACAGTGAATGCTCCCCGGTCGCATGCCAGCGACGATGTCCAACAGGTCGCGACCGACCTGATCAGCGCCGAACGTGCGGTCGCCTTCGCGGCCACGCTCGACCATCCGGTCGTTCCCGCCGTGGGCGACGCGTTGCTGCCCGCCTGGCACTGGCTGTATTTCTGGTCGATCGCGCAGCAGGCCGAGCTCGGCCCGGACGGCCATCCGCGCAAGGGCGGCTTCCTGCCGGATCTCGGGCTGCCGCGGCGCATGTGGGCCGGCGGCCGGCTGACGTTCGAACGCCCGCTGACGATCGGCGCGATCGCGACGCGCACGTCGCGCATCCTGTCCGTCGAACGCAAGGAAGGCCGCACCGGCACGCTCGGCTTCGTGACCGTCGAGCACGTGATCGAATCCGCGGGTGAAGTCGCGATCCGCGAGGAACACGACATCGTCTATCGCGGCGCGGCCGCGCCCGGCGCCGCCACGCCCCCGCCGAAGGCCGCGCCCGACGCCGCGCAATGGCAGCGCGACATCACGCCGGACGAAGTCATGCTGTTCCGCTATTCCGCGCTGACCTTCAACGGCCATCGCATTCACTACGACCGAACCTACGTGCGCGACGTCGAAGGCTATCCGGACCTCGTCGTGCACGGCCCGCTGATCTCGACGCTGCTGCTCGACCTCGTGACGCGCTCGCTGCCCGGCGCGACGATCGTCGAATACGCATATCGCGCAGTACGGCCGACCTTCCTCGGCAACACCTTCAGCGTGTGCGGCCGCCTCGCCGACGACGGCAAGACCATCGAGCTCTGGGCAAAAGATCACGACGGCTGGCTGACCATGTCCGCAACCGCGACCCTCGCATAGGGCCCATTCCAAGCATTCCCCGATACGAAACATGAATCCTACCGACGCGTACCAAGACATTCGCGAAGCCGTTCGCGACCTGTGCGGCGAGTTTCCCGCCGAGTATTTCCGCAAGATCGACGAGGAACGCGGTTATCCCGAAGCGTTCGTCGACGCGCTGACGAAAGCCGGCTGGCTCGCCGCGCTGATTCCGCAGGAATACGGCGGCTCGGGCCTCGGCCTGACCGAGGCATCGGTGATCATGGAGGAGATCAATCGCGCGGGCGGCAACTCCGGCGCGTGTCACGGCCAGATGTACAACATGGGCACGCTGCTGCGCCATGGCTCGGCCGAGCAGAAACAACGCTATCTGCCGAAGATCGCGAGTGGCGAGCTGCGCCTGCAGTCGATGGGCGTGACCGAACCGACCACCGGCACCGACACAACGAAGATCAAGACGACGGCGGTACGCAAGGGCGATCGCTACGTGATCAACGGCCAGAAGGTGTGGATCTCGCGCGTGCAGCACTCCGACCTGATGATCCTGCTCGCGCGCACCACGCCGCTGTCGGACGTGCAGAAGAAGTCGGAAGGAATGTCGATCTTCATCGTCGACCTGCATCACGCGATCGGCAACGGGATGACGGTGCGCCCGATCCCGAACATGGTGAACCACGAGACCAACGAGCTGTTCTTCGACAACCTCGAGATTCCCGCCGAGAACCTGATCGGCGAGGAAGGTCGCGGCTTCAAGTACATCCTCGACGGACTGAATGCCGAGCGCACGCTGATCGCGGCCGAATGCATCGGCGACGGCTACTGGTTCGTCGACAAGGTGTCGCAGTACGTGAAGGATCGTGTCGTGTTCGGCCGCCCGATCGGCCAGAACCAGGGCGTGCAGTTTCCGATCGCCCGCTCGTTCGTCAACGTCGAGGCCGCGAGCCTGATGCGCTTCGAGGCCGCGCGCCGGTTCGACGCGCACGAGCCGTGCGGCGCGCAGGCGAACATGGCGAAGCTGCTCGCGGCCGATGCATCGTGGGAAGCCGCGAACGCGTGCCTGCAGTTCCACGGCGGCTTCGGCTTCGCATGCGAATACGACGTCGAACGCAAGTTCCGCGAAACGCGCCTGTACCAGGTCGCGCCGATCTCGACGAACCTGATCCTGTCGTACGTCGCCGAGCACATCCTCGGCCTGCCGCGTTCGTTCTGACGGGAGTGACGAGCATGCGCCCACTGGAAGGCATCAAGGTCGTCACGTTCGAGCATGCGATCGCCGCACCGTTCTGCACGCGCCAGCTCGCCGATCTCGGCGCGCGCGTGATCAAGGTCGAGCGGCCGGGCGTCGGCGATTTCGCGCGCGGCTACGACGAACGCGTGTCGGGGCTCGCGTCGCACTTCGTGTGGACCAACCGCTCGAAGGAAAGCCTCACGCTCGACGTCAAGCAGCCCGCGGCGCTCGACGTCGTGCACAAGCTGCTCGCGGATGCCGACGTGTTCGTGCAGAACCTCGCGCCCGGCGCGACCCAGCGGCTGGGGCTCGATTACGACACGCTGCGCGAGCGCTATCCGCGGCTGATCGTCTGCGACATTTCCGGCTACGGTCTCGACGGTCCGTTCCGCGACAAGAAGGCGTACGACCTGCTGATTCAAAGTGAATCCGGATTCCTGAGCATTACCGGATCGAACGGCGAGCCGGCCAAGGCCGGCTGCTCGATCGCCGATATCGCCGCCGGCATGTATGCGTATACGAACATCCTCGCCGCACTGATCGAGCGCGGGCGCACCGGGCGCGGCCGGCACATCGACGTATCGATGCTCGAAAGCATGGTCGAGTGGATGAGCTATCCGCTCTACTACGCGATCGACGGCCAGTCGCCGCCGCGGCAGGCCGGCGCGTCGCACGCGACGATCTTTCCGTACGGCCCGTTCAGGGCCGGCGACGGCAACACCGTGATGCTGGGCCTGCAGAACGAGCGCGAATGGAAGCGCTTTTGCGAGACCGTGATCGGCATGCCCGAGCTGGCGGCCGACGAGCGCTTCGGGTCGAACAGCCGCCGCGTCGCGAATCGCGACGCACTCGCGGCCATCATCGTCGATGCATTCTCGACGCTGACGTCCGCCGACGTGATCAACCGGCTCGAGCAGGCCGGCATCGCGAACGCGCGGATGAACGACATGCACGGCGTCTGGACGCATGCGCAACTCGCCGCGCGGCATCGCTGGACGCGGGTCGACACGCCCGCCGGCGAGATTCCTGCCCTGCTGCCGCCCGGCCTCGCGCCGGACGACGATCCGCGCATGGACCCGGTGCCGGCGCTCGGCCAGCATACCGATGCCGTGCTGCGCGAGCTCGGCTATGCCGATGAACAGATTCACACGTTGCACGCATCCGGTGCCGTCTGACCGGGCCTTGCCGCGCTGATCGAAGCGCGCCCCCCACCTACGTTTCGAAGCGTCTCCGCGTCCGGCCACGGACGCGAGAGCGCCACATGACTGGAGACATCATGGCGAACACCGTCAATGCCGCCGGCCGGCTCGACCGGCTGCCGATTTCAAGGTTTCACTGGAAGATACTCGGCCTGATCGCCGGTGGCGCGTTCCTCGACGCGTTCGACATCTATCTCGCCAACGGCTCGGTCGCGGCGATGGTCAAGGAGGGATTCACCGACCTGCGGCATGGCGCGATGTTCGTGTCGTCGACGTTCGTCGGGATGATGATCGGGGCGTTCGTCGCGGGTTATGTCGGCGATCGGCTCGGGCGGCGCTATTCGTATCAGCTCAATCTGGCCGTGTTCGGGCTGGCTTCGATCGCCGCGTGTTTCGCGCCCGATATCGCGTGGCTGATCGTGCTGCGTTTCATCATGGGAATCGGGCTGGGCGCGGAACTGGTCGTCGCGGCCGGGACGCTCGCCGAGTTCGTGCCGCCCGAGACGCGCGGCAAGTGGGTGTCGCTGCTCGCGATCATCACCAACAGCGGGCTCTTCGCGGCGCTCGCCGCGGGGTACTGGATCATTCCTTATCTCGGCTGGCGGTACATGTTCGCGCTGGCGGGCGTCGGCGCGCTGGTCGTCTGGTTCATGCGCAAACGGATGCCGGAGTCGCCGCGCTGGCTCGAATCGGTCGGGCGGCTCGACGAGGCCGAGGCGACGCTTGCCGCGATCGAGCAGGAGGTCGGCCGGCAGGTCGGCACGCTGCCGCCCGTGCGGCGCACCGTCGACCTGCATGTCGGCAAGGTGCCGCTCGGCGTGCTGTTTTCGAAGGGGATGCGGGGCCGGACGATCGTCGCGGCGTTGACCGCGATCGGTGTGAACGTCGGGCTCTACGGCTTCATTGCGTGGCTGCCGACGTTCTTCGTCACGGAGGGATTGTCCGTCGTCAAGTCGCTCGGGTTCGTGTTCCTGATGTCGATCGGCTCGCCGGTCGGCGGGTTGATCGGGTATCTGATCGCGGATCGGATCGGGCGGGCCAAGGGCATCGTGATCGCGTCGATTCTCAGCATCGCGCTCGGCTGGCTGTATGTGTCGCTGCGCGATACCACCGCGATCATCGTGGTCGGCTTCTGTCTCGTCAGCGCGATCTACACGATCACGACGCTCGGGCTGTTCGGCTACATTCCCGAACTGTTCCCGACCGAAGTGCGGCTGCGCGGCACCGGTGTCGCGGGAATGTGCGGACGGATGTCGTCGATCGGCACGCCTGCGCTGGCCCTGGCGCTTTACCAGGCGTTCGGCGTATCGGGCGTGATCGCGATGGTCAGCGCGACGCTCGGCGTGCTGTGTGTCGCGATCGGGCTGCTGCGCGTCGAAACCGGAGGGCAGGCGCTGGAGGAAGCCGCGCCGGGGACGCACGACGCGGAAGACGCCGCGGTCCACTCCGGCGTCAGGCAAGCCTGATTGCCGGCGGGCCTGCGGCGGCGAATATTCGGCGCTCGCTGCCGGGCGGCGAGCGCCGAGCGGCGAGCGGCGAGCGGCGAGCGGCGAGCGGCGAGCGGCGAGCGGCGGTGCGACGGCCCGGACAAACAAGGGTTCCGCGCGGATTTCCTCTGATGTCCGCGTTCGCCCCCTTCTTCAAGCGCACCCGCATGTTGAACGACTGCACCGCCGCGCCAATCGCGCGTCAGACAGGAAGGTTCAAGCTCGACGTGGCGCGTGAAGGTCCGCCCCGTCCATGTGCCTGTGACGCATATACGCGCACATACCCGCACATACGCGCACGTAGCGCGCCGCCGATGCTGACATAAAATAGAAGCTATTCCTGACTGAAAAAAGGGGGCCGACATGAGGCGCCTCTATTTCCTCGTACCCGACACGCAGATGGCCAAGGCGATCGTGGATGACTTGCTGCGCGCTCGTATCATCTGGCGCCATATCCATGTCCTCGCGGATCACAGTGTCACGCTCGAAGAGTTGCCCGAAGCGTCCTTGCTGCAAAGTAGCGATGTCGTGCACGCGCTCGAGCGCGGCGTCGCGCTCGGCGGCGCAACGGGCGCGCTCATCGGCCTCGTCGCGCTCGTCTACCCGCCTGCCGAGCTCGTGATCGCGGGCGGCGCCGTCGTCGCATTGACGGTGGCGGGTGCGGGCTTCGGGGCGTGGACGGCCGGGATGATCGGCATCGCCGAGCCGAACGCGCGACTCGAGCGATTTCGGGAGGCGATCAAGGAAGGCCAGATTCTGATCATGGCCGACGTGCCGGCATTGCGAGAGCAGGAAATCGAGCAGATGATCGCCCAGCATTTTCCGAAGGCGGATCTGGAGGGTGGCGAGCCTACGTCACCGGTTTTTCCCTGACACGCGGAAACCGGCATGCACGGCGCGTGGGGCCGCACCCGCATCAAGCGGGTCGGCAGCAGCAAGGGTGAAATCGGCATTCTTCCATTCATAAGATTTGTCGGTGTACTTAATTTACCCCGACACGCCGGCACGAGGACGATTCCGTGACGGCCCCTGCCCTTTTGGCGTTGCATCCGGTGAGATGCCCGTGACCGCGCAACGTCACGGCCTCCGTTCCCGTGTCGCACCGCCGACGCCCGCCGCACGCCGATCCTGAACAGAACACCGTACTGCCATGCGACGCGCAGGGTTTTTGCACCTTGCGTTGCCCCCCATATCTGCCATTCTGAATCGAATAGCCGACGTATTTTCGACGCGCGAACCGTCAGCAAGGAGGTCGTATGGAACTGCACATTCAATCGCACCATTGGCAACGGCGCATGCCGGACTGGCTCGCCGCGGCCGTGGCCGGGCTTGCCGGGGGCGCCCTGGTGATCGTGCTCGAATTCTTCTGGTCGACCATGGTGCTCGATGAAAGTCCGTGGCAGCCGACCCACAAGATCGCGGCGATGGTGATGGGCCGTGGCGCGCTCGAACAGATGTCGGTGTTCAGCTTCAGCATCGTGGGAATGGCACTGCTGTTGCACTACGTGCTCGGCGCCATCATGGGGATGATCCTCGCCGCGATCATGGCGCCGTTCCGCTTCGATTCGAGCGTCGGCATGGAGGCCGTCATCGGGCTGGCTTTCGGGATCGTCGCGTACGTATGGAACTTCTACGTGATGACTGCCGTGTTCCCGTGGTTCATCTCGGAGCGGGGATCCGGACCGTTGCTGGCCAACCTGCTGTTCGGCGTGGTCACCGCCGTCGTCTACGGCATGCTCGAACGGCGCAAGCAGAACGCGATGCACTAACGTACCGTTGCTTCGCGCCGCGCGGGACGGCTGCCTCGACAAGCCATGCCGGAGGCGGCCGTTTTGCATGTTGTCGCGGCAGGTGACGCCGTCCGTGGTGCGACGCGGGTATGGGGTGCTTCCCTCCTTCCTCTTGCGCTGCCTTGCACGATGCAAGGCAGCAGACTACCTTTTTCTTTAGAGCCGCCGACGCCGCCTGGCGAATCGGTCCTGGTGGATTGCCGGCAAACAATCGTACGAAATTCGGCAAGGCGGCACGACGATGCCCGGAGCGCCGGTTGGGGGCTCCGGCGAGTGACGCGCGGCGAGGCGGCCCATGGTGCTTGCGATTGCCCTGATCGTGATCATCGCGTTGGCGGTGGGGTTTCACTTTGCCAGTCCCTGGTGGATCACGCCGATCGCGTCGAACTGGGTGCGCATGGACGACATGCTGACGATCACGCTCGTCATCACCGGCGCGTTCTTCATCGCCATCAACCTGTTCATCGCGATCGCGCTGATGCGCTACCGCCACCGCGGCGGGCATCGCGCGGCCTACGAGCCGCACAACAGGCGGCTCGAATGGTGGCTGATCGGCCTGACCGCCGTCGGCGTGGCGGCGCTGCTGGCACCCGGTCTGTTCGTCTATGCGGACTACATCCGGCCGCCGCGCAACGTGCTGCAGATGGAGGTGCTCGGCCGGCAATGGCAATGGCGCTTCCGCTTCGCCGGCCCCGGCGGCAAGCTGGGCACGACGGATGTGCGCTATATCGGCAGCGACAATCCGTTCGGCCTGAACCCCGCCGACCCCAACGGCCGCGACAACTACCTGATCGAGACGCCCGAGGTCCATCTGCCGCTGAACCGGCCGATCCAGGTCCTGACACGGTCGCTAGACGTGCTGCACGACTTCTATGTCCCGCCGTTTCGTGCGCGCATGAACATGGTGCCCGGCATGGTGACGACCTTCTGGTTCACGCCGACCAGGGCAGGCCGTTACGACATCCTGTGCGCGCAGCTCTGCGGGATCGGGCACGCCAGCATGCGCGGCGTGGTGGTCGTGGAAGACGAAGCCTCGTTCTCGCGCTGGCTCGCGCAGCAGACCACCTTCGCGCAGCGGCAGCAGGCCAAGGTGCAGGCCGCGGCGGCAACGCCAGGCGGCAGTGCCCAGGCGCTTGCCGACCAGGGCAAGGCGCTCGCCGCGGCCAAGGGCTGTCTCGCCTGCCATACCGTGGACGGCAGCCCGCGCGTGGGTCCGACCTGGAAGGGCCTGTACGGCAAGACCGAAACGATGGCCGACGGCAGCACCGCGAAGGTGGACGACGCCTATCTGCGCGCCTTCATCCGCGATCCGGCGGCCCGCGTCGTGAAGGGCTATTCGCCCATCATGCCGCATTTCGACCTGAGCGATCAGGAGCTGACCGCGCTGGTGACCTACATCGAATCGCAAGGCGGCCCGGCTGCCGGCAGCACGGCCAACCGCCAGCCCTAGCGGAGCAGACGCAATGCCCTACGCGCACCTCGACCACACCCCGAAAAGCTTCTGGACCCGCTACGTCTGGAGCCAGGACCACAAGGTCATCGCCGTGCAGTATGCGCTGACGGCCATCGCCATCGGCCTGGTCGGCCTTGTCCTGTCGGACCTGATGCGGTTGCAGCTCGGCTTTCCCGGCAAGTTCAGCTTCATCGACGCCAACCACTATTACCAGTTCGTCACCATGCACGGGATGATCATGGTGATCTACCTGCTGACCGCGCTGTTCCTGGGCGGCTTCGGCAACTACCTGATCCCGCTGATGCTGGGCGCGCGCGACATGGTGTTCCCGTTCCTCAACATGCTGAGCTACTGGGTCTACCTGCTGGCCGTGCTGGTGCTGGTGGCGAGCTTCTTCGTGCCGGGCGGGCCGACCGGCGCGGGCTGGACGCTGTATCCGCCCCAGGCCATCCTGCCCGGCACGCCGGGCGTCGAATGGGGCATCGTGCTGATGCTCGTGTCGCTGGCGATCTTCATCGTCGCGGCAACCATGGGCGGCCTGAACTACGTCACCACCACACTGCAGGCGCGCACGCGCGGCATGACGCTGATGCGCATGCCGCTCACGGTGTGGGGGATCTTCATCGCGACCATCATGGCGCTGCTGGCGTTTCCGGCGCTGTTCGTGTCGGCCGTGATGATGCTGCTCGACCGGACGCTCGGCACCAGTTTCTTCATACCGGCCGTGGTGTCGATGGGGCAGTCGCTCAAGCACGCCGGCGGCAGCCCGCTGCTGTTCCAGCACCTGTTCTGGTTCTTCGGGCATCCGGAGGTCTACATCGTCGCACTGCCGGCCTTCGGCATCGCGTCGGACCTCATCAGCACCCACGCGCGCAAGAGCATCTTCGGCTACCGGATGATGGTGTGGGCCATCGTCGTCATCGGCGCACTGAGCTTCGTGGTCTGGGCGCACCACATGTTCGTCGCCGGCATGGATCCGTACTTCGGTTTCTTCTTTGCCACCACCACGCTCATCATCGCCATCCCGACCGCCCTCAAGGTCTACAACTGGGTGCTGACGCTGTGGCGCGGCGATATCCACCTGACCGTGCCGATGCTGTTTGCCATCGGCTTCATCAGCACCTTCGTGCTGGGCGGGCTGACCGGGCTCTACCTCGGCAACGTGAGCGTGGACATTCCGCTGTCGAACACGTACTTCGTGGTCGCGCACTTTCATATGGTGATGGCCGTGTCGCCGATCCTGGTGGTGTTCGGCGGCCTCTACCACTGGTATCCGAAGGTGACGGGCCGCATGCTCGACGACAGGCTCGGGCGCGCGCACTTCTGGATCACCTTCCTCGGCACGTACGCGATCTACTTCCCGATGCACTATCTCGGCATCCTCGGCATGCCGCGGCGGTATTACGCGTACGAGGGCTACAGCTTCATTCCGCATTCGGCGCAGACGCTCAACACGTTCATCACCGTCGCCGCGCTGATCGTGGGGGTCGGACAGTTGCTGTTCCTGTACAACCTGGCGTGGAGCCTCGTGCGCGGCAAGCGTGCCGACGGCAACCCGTGGCGGGCCACCACGCTCGAATGGCAGACGCCGCAAACGCCGCCGGTGCACGGCAACTGGGGCGCCGCGCTGCCGGTCGTCTACCGTTGGGCGTACGAATACAGCCCGCCGGGACAAGCGGAAGACTTCGTCCCGCAAAACCAGCCGCCTGCAACCGCGCCGGAGCCGGAACCGGCCCGCCCGACGGTTCAACCCGGCGAGGCACGCAAATGACCACGTTGCCGCGCCCCTTCGTTCCCGACACGCCGCCGCCCGTCCTGCCGAATGCGAGCCGCGTCGGCCTGATCGTGTTCATGGCCGTGGCGACGGCCTTGTTTTCATTGCTGCTGCTCGCCTACGGCATGCGCATGCGCGAGCCCGACTGGCAGCCGATCCCGCATCCGGCGTTGCTGTGGTGGAACACCGGCGCGCTCGCGCTGGCCAGCGTCGCCATGCAGCGTGCCCGGCAGCTGACCGGGCATCGCGTGGCGTGGCTGGTGGCCGGCGGCGTGCTGGCCGCCGTGTTCGTGATCGGGCAACTGATCGCCTGGCGCATGCTGTCGGCGGCCGGGCAAACCGTCGTCGCCAATCCTTCCAACAGCTTCCTCTACCTGCTCACCGGCCTGCACGGACTGCACGTGCTGGGCGGGCTGGCGGCCTGGGCCGTGACGATCGCGCAGCGCCGGCGTGCGGATCCGTTCCGCGCTCAGCGCGCCATTTCGCTGTGCGCGCTCTACTGGCATTTCCTGCTGGCGGTCTGGCTCGTGCTGCTGGCGGCAATGTGGTGGCTCACCCCCGCGGTTGTCGCCGCCATCTGCGGACCGCTGTATGGAGCCGCGCCATGACCTCGCCCCCGCTCCCGCCCGAATCCGCCACCACCCCGCCCGCCGACGCCGGGCCCGACGGCTGGCGCGGCATCGTCACGGACTGGTCGGCCGACCGCGAAGCCTTCAAGGTGCCGTGGGGCAAGGCGATGATGTGGATCTTCCTGCTGTCGGACACCTTCGTGTTCAGCAGCTTCCTGATCGGCTACATGTCGGTGCGCATGTCGACCACGGCGCCGTGGCCCGACCCGTCCAAGGTGTTCGGGCTCACCGTGGCCGGCGTCGAGGTGCCCTTGCTGCTGATCGCGATCATGACGTTCACGCTGATCACCAGCAGCGGCACCATGGCGATGGCCGTGAATTTCGGCTATCGGCGCAATGCCCGGCGCGCCGCCGCGTTGTTGCTGGCGACCGCGCTGCTCGGCGTGACCTTCGTGTCGATGCAGGCCTTCGAATGGACCAAGCTGATCGTCCATGAAGGCATCCGCCCGTGGGGCAACCCGCTGGGCGCCACGCAGTTCGGCGCATGCTTCTTCATGATCACGGGGTTCCACGGTTTTCACGTGACCTGCGGCGTGATCTACCTGCTGCTGATCGCACGCAAGATCCTGCAGCCGGGGTTCACCGAGCACGGCAACTTCCAGATCGTCGAGATCGCCGGCCTGTACTGGCACTTCGTCGACCTGGTGTGGGTGTTCATCTTCGCGCTGTTCTATTTGTGGTGAGGCAGGCCATGGACCACACCGATCCCGCCGATCGACCCGACGCCGCGCACGGCCAGCAGCACCCGATCGGCATCTACCTGAAAATCTGGGGCCTGCTGTTCGTCCTGAGCACGTTGTCGTACCTGGTCGACTACCTCAAGGTGCAAGGCGTGGTGCGCTGGGTGCTGATCGTCGTGCTCATGATCGCCAAGGCCGGACTGATCGTGTCGATCTTCATGCACATGATGTGGGAGCGGCTGGCGCTGGTGTACGCGATCCTGATACCGCCGCTGTGCCTGCTGGTGCTCATGGTGCTGATGGCGGCCGAAGCGCATCACACGTTCGGCATGCGGGCGCTCTTCTTTCATTGATCGCGTCGCCGGTTCGTTCTTCCGGCGACGAACGCTTCGGATCACGTACGATCCGGCTCGGCTCGAGGAGGGGGATGGGGACAACGCGCGCCTGGCGCGTGCCCGCATGCAGCCGAACGTTTGGAATTGGACGCTGGCCAGCACGCAGACATGTGTGACGAGAGGATGCGCACTGCCGCGAGCAGCGCGCATCCCCCCGGAGGGCGGCGATCAGTAGGCCGCCACCTTTTCGGTATTGCGTCGTTCCACGGACGTCCTGGATTTCGCCACTGCCGTGATGAACAACATGGTCGCGATGCCACCGGCGATCAGTGCCGGGTAAGCGGCCAGGATCTGGACCAGGGAATACTTCCAGCTCAACGGGCGCCCGACGCCAAGCATTGCCGCATAGAACCACGAGACGGCGGAAATCACGCCCGCGAAAATGGCAACCATGCGCCGTTCGAACGAAAGCTTCAGCAAGGATCCCGCTTTCCGCAATGCCGGCAGGACCGCGGAGTGCAGCGCGATACCGTTGAAGGTCAGCAACGCGACGATGCCGATCTTGGCCTGCAGCTTGGGATTGCCGAGATACCGGAGACCCTGGGTCCGCATGTCGAACGCAATGATCGCGATGCCGGTGATCCAGAGAATCGTCAGCGCCAACGTGACGGTGCGCTGCAGGCTGGCCAGATGAACCTGGGCAGGATCGGTTGGCGCGTCGGTATCCAGCAGTTGCCTGACCATCGCAATGTCGCTGGTCAGCACGAGACCAATCGCGACACAGCAGGCAATGAGATGAACATAGACGATTCCCATTCGTACGAATTCCATTTTCTGTCCTTTATCGGCGCGGTGCGCAAAGTTAAGTTGTACCGTCGTGAATCTGGGCGAATTCCGTCGATACACATTTAGGATTGCGACGCAAACATCAAAATTCGATCATGGATTCCGCTATCAAGCTGGCTCCAGTTCGGCATGACATGAACAACGTGGTGAGCCCATTCCGGTGCGTCTGGTCGCAACGGGCTGAATGCAGTCGAACCGACACCCATCGCGAGTTCGACCACTTGATCAAGCCCGCACGGCGTGCAGACTTGTAGTGTCGGATGGCTGGCCATCCGGATATCCGGCATGCGTGACTTGCAGATTGAAAGGTCGCCCGACTGCCGGATGCTGCTGGGCGACGGGCAAAATTTAAAACAGCGAGCCCTGACGAATCAACCCGAGTTGTTACGAAATGCAAAGGACGTAACGAGCGCTGAATGCGCCGAGAGAAGGGTCGGACCGGGCGCAATTTCTGCTGATACGGAGTATGCGGAATTGTTCTGACCTGGATTCAGGCACTGATTGACGGGTCACGTCTTTTTACATTTGAGCGGTAAATAGTAAAGGGGTCGCAGTTCGCAGTGCATATTGCGAAACTTTCATATGTTGAATGGGTAAATTCTCGGTCATTCCGGATATTGTCGAGCATTGATTTTCTCAGACGAAACGCCAACGGCATCGGGCGTTGACGCGCCGATCAGTGCCTGAAAATCTGCGCAGTTTGCCGAGAGATCTCCCGTCTCTTCCTTCGCATTACGCCGTCTGGCGGGGCTGAGCGTCAAACCGGCAGTGACGGCGGAGACACCGACCGGATCGACATGACCAAAATCGGATGGTCCGAATTTTTTAGGGTATGGTTCCGCAATAAATCGAAGCAGATCGCGCGATCGGCCGAAAGAATATTTTTGACGACTGGCAGGAGGTAAAAATCGCGGACGTCAAAAATCAAAAATACCCTGATTACCCGAAATCAAAACCATGCCTTGCAAATAACTTTCGATCAAGGCCGAGAAATCCCGCCGGATCGAGATTCGTCGTCGATGGCGGCTGATGAAGTCGAGCCTCATTCGCAAAGCGCCGCTCATGCGTCGGTTTGAGCGTTCACCAAACGCCGCTGCAACGTGCTCGTGCGCGTCGAGCGCGGTCGCCCCTCGGATTGCCTTCTCCCGGCAGTCCCCGTCGAATCCGGGAATAACCGTCGTGTGCTCACGGTATTGCAGGAAACACGAACCGGGTGACCCCTATGGACATCATCGACACGGCCCATGCAACGGATACCAAACAGGAATCGCCCGCGGTGCGCGCACCGCACCGTGAATCGAAAGTCCGGATGCAATCCGTGCTGCGTGGTTTCCAGCTCGGATCGGGCGTGGTGCTGCTGACCTATCTCTTTCTGCACCTGATCAATCACGCACTCGGAATCTGGTCACTCGAACTCGCCGGACGCGGTCTCGTGCTGGCGTTGCGGCTCTGGCGCAGCGCACCGGGGACGTTCGTGCTGTACGGTGCGGCGTCGCTTCATTTTGCGCTGGCGTTGCACACGATATACGGGCGCCGCCACTGGACCCTGCCGCCCGCCGAATGGCTCCGACTCTGGGCAGGCCTCAGCCTGCCGCTGCTGCTGATCCGCCACGCGGTGACAACCCGGCTCGCGTCCTCGCTCTACGGCTTCGAGCCGGACTACGAGCGCGTCGTCACCGTGCTGCTCACCAGCGGCACGCAGGGCCTGCAACTGGCCCTGCTCGCGCCCGGCTGGATACACGGATGTCTCGGACTGTGGTTCCGGTTGCGCCACCAGCCGTGGGCGTGCCGCGTCAAACCCGCGCTGCTGGCATTCGTCGCCCTGTTGCCGTTGCTCTCCGCAGGCGGCTTTGTTCATATGATGCGCGTCGTCGAGGCGAAGGGCTCGCTGTATCTGCCCCCCGATCCGAAACTGGTTTCACACCAGCTCGCCCTTGACGCGTGGCGTCACTATCTCGTCACCCTCTACGTGTGCCTGATCATCGGCGCGTTGATCGCGGGCCTGTTGCGCAACCGCCTTGAACGTCGACGATTGCAGAACGCGTGACGAAGACCGGGAAGATCCGGCCGAGCGGCGGCGGCCGGCACGCGTCATCCCCGTCGATCAGGGTTGACGTTTGCCGCGACCACCGGCGGGTTTCCCGGCCGGCTTGCGTGAACCCGCAGCCGCCTTGCCGGCGGGTTTGCCGCGAGGCTTTTGCACGCTGAACGGACTGCCGCTCAACACGCTTGCCGCCTTACCCGCGGCGCCGGCACGCTGCCCCTCGGCCTTGCGCTTGCCGTCCCCACCTTGCGGCTTCGGCTTCTTGCCGGCCGCCGGCATGGCACCCGCCCCACCTTGCGGCACCTTGGGCTTCTTCGGCTTTTTGGGCTTCTTGATGATCTGCCCCGTCGCGCTGGTTTCCGGCACGCGGTGTTCGGCTTCGAAACCCGGCTCCTCTTCACGGCGCAGCGTCTGCCGGATCAGCGCTTCGATCGCGGCCAGCTGCGGCGCTTCATCGGCGCACACCAGCGACACCGCCACGCCGCTGGCGCCCGCGCGGCCGGTACGGCCGATACGGTGCACATAGTCTTGCGCGACGATCGGCAGATCCACGTTGATCACCAGCGGCAGGTCGTCGATATCCAGCCCGCGCGCCGCCACATCGGTCGCGACCAGCATCTGCACTTCGCGCGTCTTGAAGCGCTCCAGCGCACGCAGGCGCGCGGGCTGCGGCTTGTCGCCGTGGATGGTGTCGACCGCATAGCCCGCTTCATCGAGCATCGCCGCCAGGTAGTCCACGCCGTTGCGGGTCTTGACGAACACCAGCGCGTGGTCCCAGTTGTTCTCGGCCACCAGGTGCATGAAGAGGTCGGGCTTGTTGCGCTTGTCCACCGGCACCACCCACTGCTTGATCTTGCTGGCCGTGACGTTGGGCGGGCTGACGCTGATATCGACCGGGCTGTGCAGAATGGTCGCCGCCATCGCGCGAATATCGTCGGTAAACGTGGCGGAGAACAGCAGCGTCTGGCGCCGGGCGGGCAACGCAGCAAAGACGGCGTTGAGTTCGCGCGCAAAACCCAGATCGAGCATCCGGTCGGCTTCGTCCAGCACCAGCGCCTGCACCTGATCGAACTGCACCGCGTTCTGCCGGTTGAGGTCCAGCAGACGGCCCGGCGTGGCAACGAGCACATCCACGCCCTTGCGCAGCTTCATCATCTGCGGGTTGATGCTCACACCGCCGTAGGCGGCCAGGAACCGCAGGTCGAGGCCCTTGCCATACGCGACGAAGCTCTGCAGCACCTGTTCGGCCAGCTCACGCGTGGGCACCAGCACCAGGACACGCGCACGGTTGCTGGACACCGCCGGCCCGTGTTGCACCAGCCGCTGCAGCAGCGGCAACGCGAAACCCGCCGTCTTGCCGGTGCCGGTCTGCGCCGCGGCCATGACGTCCTTGCCGCCGAGCACCGCGGGAATCGCCTTGGCCTGCACCGGCGTCGGTGTCTGGTAATTGAGGTCCTGCAGATTACGCAGCAAGGGATCGATCAGGCCAAGCGAGGCAAAAGACATGGACGTGTTCCGGGCTAAAACCGCAATTCTAGCCGTTACCGCCGCCGCGACCGCATCGCGCGGGCCGAACGCCGCGCCGCGCGATGCGGCGTCACCGGTCCTGTTTCGACGCGCCGCGCGTGAAAGGCTGCGGCCGCCTGCCCGCCGCCTGGCGATCGATCATCCAGCCGGGATAGCCGGCAGGCACCGCACTGACGGCATCAAGATGCGCGAGTTCGTCCCCGGTCAGCGCGACCTCGGCCGCGCCGAGATTGTCTTCGAGCTGTTCGACCCGTTTGGCGCCGATGATGACGCTCGTGACATGCGGCTTGGCGAGCAACCACGCGAGCGCGATCCGCGCGACCGAGACGCCTCGCGCGTCGGCGATGGCGCGCATCGCGGCAACGCACGGCCACGCCCGCTCGAGATCGACCGGCGGAAAATCGAAATGGCTGCGCCGCGACCCTGCTTCGGCCGGCGCCCCGGGGCCGAACTTCCCCGAAAGCAGTCCCCCGGCGAGCGGCGACCAGACGAGCAGGCTCATCTGCTCGTCGATCGCGAGCGGCACCAGTTCGTGCTCGACGTCCCGTCCGGCGATCGAATAGTAGGCCTGCAGCGTCTCGAAGCGCGTCGCATGGAGCGCCTGGCTGAGCCCGAGCGCCTTGCCGATCTTTCCGGCGCGCCAGTTCGAGACGCCGACATGGCGAACCAGCCCCTGCCGCGTCAGATCGTCGAGCGCCCGCAGCGTCTCTTCGATCGGCGTGACGGGGTCGTTCGCGTGTATCTGGTAGAGGTCGATGTGGTCGACCTGGAGCCGTTCCAGGCTTCGCTGCACGGAATCCATGATGTGGCCGCGCGACGCCCCCTGATCGTTGGGCTTCGGGCCCATCACGCCCGCCGTCTTCGTCGCCAGCACGATCTCGCCGCGCGGCACGCCGAGGTCCCGGAGCGCCTGTCCGACGAGGCGTTCCGACTGACCGAACGAGTAGATGTCGGCGGTATCGATGAAGTTGATGCCCTCGGCCAGGGCGCGGGAAACCAGCCGGGTCGCGTCGTCCTGGCCGACCGCGCCGATCGACGCCCACATGCCGGCATCGGCATTGCCGCCCAGCGTCATCGTGCCGAGACACAGCTCGGAGACATACAGGCCGGTGCGGCCCAGTTGCTTGTATTTCATGGCCGTTTCCTCATGGTCGGCTGGAAAGCGTGCGGTGGCGTCCGGTCAGGCGCCCCGCACGCCGGGATGTCAGCTGATTCGCGCGTGCCCTGCCCGAAACTGTCCGGCGATCGTTGCGACGCGTGCGCCATAGCGGCGTGCCGTCTCGAGATCCCCCGGCGACATCTCGTCGGGCGACGCGTCGGCCGGCGTCTGCGCCATCGGCGCGAGATAGGAGCCCATGCGATTCAGGTCGTCGCGCATCGACGCCTTCAGGTTCGCCGGCTTGATGTCCATGCTCACCCAGACACCGCCGTGCTGCCCGGCGAGCAGCACGAAGTATTCGAGCGTATTGAGCTTGTCGCCGTTGACGCTCGCGCTATTGGTGAAGCCGCCGAAGATCTTGTTGCGCCACCGGCCGTCGAACCAGGCCTTCGACGATGCGTCGGCGAACTTCTTGAACTGCCAGCTGGGGCCGCCCATGTAGGTCGGCGAGCCGAACAGGATGGCGTCGGCGCCCGCGAGCGTGTCCCACGCGTCCGGTGCGATGTTTCCGTCGGCGTCGATTGCGACGAGGACGGCGCCCGCGCCCTCGGCGACAGCCGTTGCCATACGCTGGGTATGCCCATAGCCGGAGTGGTAGACGACGGCCGTCTTAACCGGTGCGATGTGTTGTGTCATGGTTGCGCCCTTTCGTTCAGGTGGTCGTCGGGAGACGACATCGGAAAACACTCTACTGAGTCGCAATTGAGTTATAAATGACGGCCGATTGAACGTTCTGTTACTCGCCGAGTGAACAATGCAAAACCTCGATGCGCTGTTGATCTTTGCCCGTGTCGCCGAAATGACGAGCTTCACGCGGGCGGCCGAAAGCCTGGGCATCCAGAAAGGACGTGTCTCGATGGTGATCCGTCGACTCGAGCGCGACGTGGGCGTTGCGCTGTTGCATCGGACGACGCGGAGCGTGCAGCTGACCGAGGACGGACGCGCGTTCTATTCGCGCGCACGGGACCTGCTGGCCGAAGTCCAGGAATTGCAATCGATGTTCTCCGGCAACGGCTCGCGACTGCGGGGAAGATTGCGCGTCGACATGCCGACCGAGCTGGCCCGCAGCGTCGTGGTTCCCGCACTCCCGCAACTGATGGCCGCGCATCCGGAGCTGGAACTGGAGCTGTCGAGCACCGATCGGCGTGTCGATCTCGTCCAGGAAGGCTTCGATTGCGTGATCCGTCTGGGCCCGATCGTGGACGAGACGCTGATCGCGCGACCGCTGGGCCGGCTGCGCATGATCAATGCGGCGAGCCCCGGCTACCTGGCGCGATACGGCGTACCGCATACGCTCGACGATCTGCTCGGCCAAGGACACCGGATGGTCCACTACACGCTGACACTCGGCGCGCGTCATCCGGGATGGGAGTACCCGAACGGCACCGGCTATGCGTCGCTGCCGTTGCCGAGCGCGATGCAGGTCAACAGCGTGCAGACCTATCACGCTGCCGGGCTGGCCGGCATCGGCTTGATCCAGGCCGGATATTCAGGGGTCGCGACTCACATCGAAAGCGGCGCGCTGGTGGAGGTGCTGCCCGATCTGCGCCCGGAGCCGCTGGCCGCGTGGCTCGTCGTGGCCCATCGGCGCAATCTGTCGCCGCGCGTTCGGGCGTTCATGGACTGGATCGAGCGGGTGCTGGAGCCTTATTTCGACTGAGGGCGGCGCGGCGGATCGGCTCGGGGGGCATGGCCCGCGGCCGGGAAACCGATGAGGCTGCTCATGCGATTTGGCCGGGCCGCCGACATGGTTCGACTGCAAGCTGCGCCGTAACCGGCGACCTCGCGTCGTGACGCCGCAGCTAATCCTTCGGCGCGGGCGGCAGGGGAATCCAGTGCGTGTACGCCGACTGCAGCAGCGCGACGTCGTCGAATCGAGCGACGACCGCAAATCCTCGTGAATCCCACGCCAACACATTAGACGCCGAGTCCGCATCTTGACGCGTCGGGCAGTGCTGATCCGCCGGAATCCAGTTCTGGCCCTGACGTGCCCCCTGCCATCCATCCCAGGCGGCCGCCGCGCGTGTTCCCGTGACATAGCCGCCTTGGTCCCGAACGCGATAGGCCAGGTCGGCGCGATATTCCACCGGCGCGTCGCGGAACCACCATTGTTCAAAAAGCTCTCTCTCGGTGCTCACCGACTTCTCCAGTGACGCAGCTTCAGCTTGAATCCGCGGCCGCGAATTCGACTACGCCCACCACCGTGCAATTCGCGTTCCTGCGGCATCGCAGGCTGACTTCGTCGCCCATCATGCCGAATCGGACTGCCCTCGGCACGGCGCGAACGCCGCCTGCCATGCTGTCGGCATATCGCGATGGGCTGCAACGATGCTGTCCGGCACGGGGCATCGTCGTCATGGATAGCGCCATGAGTCGAAGACCGCTGGCTGGCATGCCCATGAATCGGCTGGAAACGGGGTGTTGATAGGCGAATCTGCCCGACCCTCGGCGAGCATGCTTGAGACCGCGACGACCATACCGAACACGGCACCGAACTTCAGCTTTCCCGTTCGTCGGAACGTGCGAGACTCGCCCGCATCTTGACGTCAGAGGGTCGTCAACAATCGCAACTGGTGCTCGGTTTCCGTTCCCTTGACCAGCGCATAGCATCGCGTCTCCCGTCGCTCGATCACTGAAAGGCCTTCAGTATCGGAGAAGGTGTTCCATGCGACGCCTTCGATACTTGCCCATTCTCCGTGAGTTCGTGCAAACGCACGCAACAGCGGACTGGCTTCACGGCGAAGCACGACACGGTCCGCATTCAGCACACAGGTCGACCAGCCACCGCGCAGGATCAGGTAATAGGGTATCGAACGGTGATCAATGCTCATGAGCAGAGTTGGCCGGCTTCGATGCGCGCGACGATGCGATTGCGTACGCGACGCAATGGGCGCAGGGATGGCTGGCCGCTCAATTTGGCTGAAGGCAAAAAGGCGGTGGCGCAGCTGTGGCTCGAGCGTCGGGCATCGTGGCTGCGTTACCGCCTGGGATGCTTCATTTCCTCGGCTTCCATCGCGGCGAGCCGCTCTTCACTTGCGGATACGGGTTCCATGGCTTCGTCGATCGAAGTCAATGCATATTCGCAGGCCAGCTTCACTTCTTCAACGGTAGTCTCTGGCTGCTCGTCGTCGCCAGGCGGCGGGGAAAGCATGTCTGCGAGCATCATGGCCAACTCGGGGGTGTCCCATGGTTCGCCCTTTTGTGCCTTCTTCTTTATATAGTGCCGGATTTCCGCATCTTGCTCAGGCGAGAGCGGAAGGTGTCGAAACGTGTTGCCTGGGTTAGCGTCAATCATGTGTTGCTCCGAAATTCGAATGCGACTCCCGTGGGCTGCTCCCTGCCATGCGCGTGCACCCGGAACAAGACGAGAACGAAGGAGCAGCTTCCTATTTTCGGCAGCGCGAATCCTGAATGCGTTCGAGGCGGACCAAAAGCTCGTCCACCTGCAGGGCGAGGACCTTGCTTCGCTCGGATTGTGTGCGGAGCTTGTCGAGCTTGACTCTCCAGTACGCGGGATCGTTCACGGACGATCGGTTGATGAAGGCGTGTTGCGCTTGCTCGAGCAGCCCGACCGATCGTCTGATATGGGCCAACTCGCGTTCCGCGTCGCAGTACCAGCTCATGCTTGCCGCCTTCTGATCATGATTTTCATCCTGGTTGCTGCACGGCGCGACGCGCGTACCGATCATTCTTCCTGCCGCTGCGCGCCTGCCGGCATGCTGCCTGCGTCGTCCGGCCGCCGTACCGCATGCCGGGGATCGGGATGGCGACGTAAGTCCCCCTCGGCCGGCACGCTGCTCCCGCCGTTCCTCTAGTACATCTTGCGGGGCGGCAACATGCGCTTCGCCCGCAAGCGCTGCCGGGCAACGGCACTCGCCTTTTTCCGCTTGCGCTCCGTCGTGGGCTTTTCGTAGCTGGTGCGACTGCGCAACTCGCGAATCAGCCCGGTCTTCTCGATACCGCGCCGGAAGCGCCGCAGCGCGACATCGATGGGTTCGTTGATCTTCAGTGTGATGGTTGTCATGTAATGCCTGTTGGAAAACGTTCGACTAAAACTAGCCGAGTCGTGTCATGACGGTGCTCGCTATCGCGTCGGATTCGAACTCCGAATACCCGGCTCCGATCGAAAATGCGCGCACCGCCGCGAACATCTGCAGCTCTTGTTGATGGCACCGCGCAGAATGGGTCATTCCAGCGGGCAGGACAGCATCGCTCCGAGTGAGCTTGCACCGCTGGACCAGATCGAGAAGCTCGTCGACGATCATTTCGCCCTCCAAATTGATGGCAAGTCACGTTGCCATGCGAGTCGTGTCAGAGGGCGTCCGAAAAGAAGCCCAGCTTTTCGCGATCGTCGTCAATGACGCGCTCGGCATAGCGCAGCGACGCACGCCGTGCGTCACCGGCCGTGTCGAACGGGCCGTCGCCGACGAGCCTGAAAGTCTGGCTCTGCGTCAGCGTGTCGGTGGTGCCGCGAAGACAAATCTTGACCGCTGCGTCGAAGCCGGCCTCGTAGTTGTGCGGCAAGCCATCCAGCGCAGGCACGTGCGGGTAAATCAGTGGATAGATCTCGAATCCACGGTAGATATGCATGCTCATCATGAACTCCTGACGATCGCTTCTCGGCGACTCGCAAGGACGAGCGTAGGCAGCCAGCATCGCCTGATGCATGGCGCGACGGGTCGTGGTGAAAGGGACAAACGTTGCGCGCGAGGCAATGCGCGACGCAACACGGTGGCAGGTGGAGGGCGAGCGGTCGAACAGCAAACGGAGGCTCGAACGAAACCATCATACGCGCATCGTCGATCGGGTGTCCATTTTATTTCGACCGCGACGAGGCAGATGACGAAGTGCGTTGTCGCGCCGTGATCGCGGCTCACCCCATGCCGTCGTGCCCTCGTTCATCGAAACGCTTTCGACGTGGCGAGTCGACCAGATGAAGACCACGCCGATCACTGTCGTCGACGAGCATCTTCCCGGCGACCAAACTTTTGCATCTCCACCATCTTCCGTCAGTCGACCGAATACAGAAGCAACTTCGCCTAATGCAAGCCGCCGAGGCATGCACGCACCCGTTCATTGATCCGACGATAGCGGACAGCCGTGGCCACCCCGACTCACGCCGCCGATCATTCGCCGGCGGCGGCGTTCGATCCGGCGTTGACGGCTGCAGCCAGCGCGGCGATCCGCTCGGCGCGCAACAGCACCGGCCGATCGACCATCTTCCCGTCGAGCGTCACCACGCCGCCATTCGAATCGCGCATCGCATCGAGCACGCGCCGCGCCCAGCGCGCTTCGTCGTCGCTCGGTCGAAAGCATCGGTGCACGAAGCCGATCTGCTTCGGATGGATGCACAGCTTCGCGCCGAATCCCAGCTGCTTGCCGTTGAATGCATCGCGCGCGATACGCTCGCCGTCATCGATATCCGGCGTCACGCCGTCGACCGGCGATTCGATCCCGGCCACCCGCGAGATCAGCGCGAGTTGCGAGCGGAAGTGATTGAGCGAAACGCCATCGTCCGACATGCCCATGTCCGCGATGAAATCGAGCGTGCCGAACATCAACCGCTCGACGTACGGCGCTTTCGCGACATCGAGCGCGTTCCACATGCCGTGTGCGCTTTCGATCAACGGATAGACCGGCACACGCCGGCGCGCGAGCGCAACGGCAGCGCACACGTCGTCGGCACGCTCGGCCTTCGGCAGCACGATACCGGCCACACCCTTCAACGCGCCGAGCGCGGCATCGGCCTCGAACCATCGCGTGTTCCGCGCGTTGATCCGCACGAGCACCGGATGCTCGGGCGAAACCCACGCCGCTATCGCATCGCGCGCCGCCACTTTCGCCTCCGGCTCGACGGCATCCTCGAGGTCGATGATGATCGCATCGGCGCCGCTTGCGAGCGCCTTGTCGAAGCGCTCCGGCTTGCTCCCCGGCACGAACAAATACGACTGGGCCGGCGCCTCGCGGCCACCGCCGGCGCGCATCGCGGCATCAGACGGCATCGACCACCTCCGGAACCCGTTCGAACAGATCGCCGACGAGGCCGTAGTCGGCCACGCTGAAGATCGGCGCCTCCGGATCCTTGTTGATCGCGACGATCACCTTCGAATCCTTCATGCCGGCCAGATGCTGGATCGCACCCGAGATGCCGACCGCGATGTACAGCTGCGGCGCGACGATCTTGCCGGTCTGGCCGACTTGATAGTCGTTCGGCACGTAGCCGGCATCGACTGCCGCGCGCGATGCGCCGAGCGCGGCGCTCAGCTTGTCG